>JAAYJK010000104.1 GCA_012522955.1 Syntrophomonadaceae bacterium | reverse complement strand
TCCCCTTGTTTTCTTTTGTTTTATACTTTCTGGTAATATACCACTCCGTCTTGTAGACGGTTGGTGACTACTCCTGTAAAGAGCAAATGATTAAGATGGGACAGGGCTTCTCCGGAGGCAAATAATTTTTGAGCCAGGGGAAATTGATCCCATGTTTTTACATCTATGTCCCAATGCATCTGACTTGCTACCTGAGCACCAGTCATAGAGTCCTTGCCCAGAATGTCCAGAATGTTTTGCAGACGATTATGATGATGTCTTTTGAGTTCTTCAATCCTCTTATAACAGTCAGTTATCATTCCCCGGTGACTGGGCAGGGTAAGTTCAATATCCAGCCCGTTAATTATGTCCAGGCTATTGAAGTATTGAGCCAAATAATCAACTTGAATCTTCCAGGGAACACCCCATATAGTATTATTGGGGGTGATCTTACCTAGAATATGATCACCACTGAACAACAATTTATGTTTTTTGTCATAGAGACACATATGGTCGGGAGCATGACCAGTAGTATTAATGCACTGTAGGGAATAATCTCCTACCTGTATCAGATCACCATTCTGAACTGTTTTAACGTTATTAACCTGCATAGTCCTAAACTTATATCCCGGGTGAATGGATAAATCGTTGGTAAGTCCCATCTCCAAAAGGCCGCTTTGCTTAACTAAATCACCAAAATAGGACATGCCGTCCGGGTCGCATAAACCGTTTCTGGTATACTCCCCGGTATACACAGTGGTGCCGGGGCCGGCCAAATATCCGGCTAAGCCGGAATGATCAGAATGTATATGGGTAATAAAAATATCCGTATTTTCCATATCAATATCCAGTTCTTTCAGGGCTTGGTCCATGGCTTCCCTACATTCGTCCCGATTAAAACCGGTATCAATCAAGAGATTTCTATGCTCCCCCCTTATGAAATATGAATTTAAAGCTTTAAGCGGATTTTGAGGCAGAGGTATCTCAATACGGAATAAGTTATCCTTAATTTTTTCTATCATAATTTAACTCCTTTAATCCTTATTGTATAAATAGTTTATCACAGTAATTTTTGTAATCACAATAAATTTAGAAGATCAAAAATGTATAAGGAATGCTTTCAACGTAAACATTTAAGCAAAACAGTTATAAAAAAGACTTCTGCTTTACATCCCCTGTATCATTTGTGATACCATTCTTTTAGACTGAAGTTTCCAACCCTCTGGCCAGCTTGGTTACCATTGGCCAATAAAACCAAGCCTAGCATCTTTGGGGGTATAGTTGAAACAGACCTTATGGATGGCAAGATGGAATCATGGAAAAAATATTATTCATAGCATACTCAGTTAATAGACCACCAGGAAGGAGCAATATTTTGCAGGCGCATGACATCTCTATTGACCAAGTTCTAGACCAATTGCAATCGGATCCGGATCAGGGCTTGAGTATAGCTGAGACATCCGGGCGCTTAAACCGCTACGGTCCTAACCAGCTTCAGGCTGCCAGAAAGAAGACTATCTGGCAGCGTTTCATGGAACAGTTTAAAGATGTGATGATAATTATACTGATTATAGCGGCCTTGATATCTTTCATGGTGGCTTTTTATGAAGGCCAAGATTTTTTTGAACCAGTATTGATCTTGTTGATAGTAGCCATCAATGCTGTTATGGGTGTAGCGCAGGAGAGCAAAGCCGAACAGGCATTGGAAGCCCTACAGGAAATTTCTTCTCCCCAGGCCCGGGTGATACGGGAAGGACGAGAATCTATAATCCCAGCTGCTGAACTGGTTCCGGGAGATATTATCAAGCTGGAAGCCGGCGACTATATACCTGCGGATGCTAGAATTATTGAGGAATTCAGTCTTAAGGTGGAGGAAGCGGTACTAACCGGAGAATCTGTTCCCAGTGAGAAAGATGCCCAGGCCCAGGTCGCAGCTAATGCCCCCTTAGGTGATCGATTCAATATGCTTTACTCTGGCTGCATTGTCAGCTATGGAACTGCTAAGGCGATTGTTACAGCCACCGGCATGAATAGCGAAATGGGGAAGATTGCCCATCTCCTGGAATCTGAAACTGAGGGGCCAACCCCCTTGCAGCAGAAATTGCAGATGTTGGGAAAATATATGGGGTTCCTGGCCCTAGGAGTATGTGCCGTTATATTCTTTATCGGTTTAGCATCCGGTATGAAGCTGGTGGAAATCTTTATGATAGCGGTAGCCTTGGCTGTTTCAGCAATACCTGAAGGCCTTCCCGCTATTGTAACAATTGTTCTGGCCATGGGGGTACAGCGAATGGCCCGTCGCAATGCAATTATTCGAAAATTATCGGCAGTAGAAACTCTGGGTAGTGCTTCGGTGATATGCTCAGATAAAACCGGTACCCTAACTAAAAACCAGATGACCCTGGTAAAAGTATATGCTGCAGATACTGGTCTAGTCGAAGATATCCAAGCTCACAACTCTCCTGGCGTCAGAAAAGTGTTGCAGTATGCTACCTTGTGTTCTGACGGTAGAGTGGAGTTTGAGCAGGGCAAGGAGATCCATATCGGTGATCCTACCGAGACTTCCATTGTTTCAGCAGCACTGAAAAACGGCCTGGCCCAGGATGAGTTAAACCGGATATATCCGCGCTTGGACCAATTGCCTTTTGACTCGGATCGCAAACTCATGACCACGATCAATGCCATAGATGGAAAAAACATAGTTATTGTCAAGGGTGCCTTTGATGTGCTGGTAGATAGATGTAATGCCGGGGATATAGAAGCTGCCCGGAAATATAACCATGAATTCGGCCAAATGGCCTTTCGAGTCCTGGGTCTGGCTTGTAAAGAAATCCAGGTTCTACCCAATTCTCCCAGCAGCGAAGAACTGGAGAATGGTCTAACCTTCATGGGCTTGCTGGCCATGATCGACCCGCCTCGCCCGGAAGCCAAAGATGCAGTTTCCGTCTGCCGCCAAGCCGGAATCAAACCGGTTATGATTACCGGTGATCACCTGGTTACCGCTTCTGCCATCGCTGCTGACCTAAGTATCTTGCTCCCGGGGGACCATGCCATTACCGGCATGGAACTGGCTCAAATGACCCAAGAAGAACTGGATGAGCGGGTGGAGGGTATTTCTGTTTACGCTCGGGTGGCACCGGAGGACAAAATCCGTATTGTCCGAGCGTGGCAGCAGCGAGGTGCAGTGGTATCCATGACCGGCGATGGAGTCAATGATGCCCCGGCTTTGAAAGCCGCCGATATCGGTTGCGCTATGGGTATCACTGGTACTGACGTTGCTCGGGGGGCATCAGATATGGTATTGACTGATGATAATTTCGCTACCATCGTTCATGCAGTAAGAGAAGGCCGCTCTATCTATGATAATATCAAAAGAACGGTGGGCTTCCTGCT
>JAAYJK010000002.1 GCA_012522955.1 Syntrophomonadaceae bacterium | reverse complement strand
GGTTACCATGCCGGCCTGTCAAGCCGGAGGTCGTGGGTTCAAATCCCATCGGCTTCGCCATAAGCCTCGGTAGCTCAGTTGGTAGAGCAGCGGACTGAAAATCCGCGTGTCGGTGGTTCGACTCCGCCCCGAGGCACCATAGAATAAGCGGAAGTGGCTCAGTGGTAGAGCATCGCCTTGCCAAGGCGAGGGTCGAGAGTTCGAATCTCTTCTTCCGCTCCATTTGACTAATAAGCGTTACTTAAGGTAACGCTTTTATTGTGAAACCGAGGCAGGGCAGTTTCCCTTGCAATAAAAGGTGAAAGTTGTTATAATAATTTGTGCGCGAAAGCGCCTAATAACATGGGCGGATGGCGAAGAGGCTAACGCTGTGGTCTGCAAAATCACCATTCGCCGGTTCGAATCCGGCTCCGCCCTCCATATATGCTTATACTCATGCCCGGGTGGCGGAATAGGCAGACGCACGGGACTTAAAATCCCGCGACCTTTATCGGTCGTGCCGGTTCGACCCCGGCCTCGGGCACCAATATCAAGCAAGGATTTACCGAAGGTTTAAGGCTTTCGGTAATTTTCTTTTAGGGGTACAGTTTAGCGTTAAAAATTATTTTTGTAGCAGTTTCTGAGAATAAAAAAAAGACCGGGCTATAGGCCCGATCCGTGGCAGGAAAGCTTATATCTTTAGGGCTTTACCGAGCTTGTTGATATACCGTGAGGTGAATAATGTGCTGGGAGCAATTATCGGCGACATTGTAGGGTCGCGCTTTGAATTTAATAACCATAGAAGCAAGGACTTTAAGCTCTTCGATGCAGGTTGCGTGGTTACTGATGACAGCATCATGACCCTGGCCGTGGCCAAGGCCATAATGGAAACCGAGAAAAGCATGGAGCCAAAAAGCGGTTACCGTTTCACAGACGATTACTACCATCTGCTCAGCCAACTTACGGTCAAATATATGCAGGAGATTGGCCGCAAGTATCCCAACTGCGGTTACGGTGGCAGGTTTGCTCGCTGGATGTTCAGTGATAACCCCTTGCCTTATAATAGTTTTGGCAATGGGGCTGCTATGCGGATCGGCCCGGCCGGTTTGGCGGCTCGTACTGAATCCGAAGCTACCAGTCTTTCTGCTACTATAACCTCGGTCACCCACAACCACCCGGAAGGGGTAAAGGGGGCGGAAGCCACAGTGGTAGCTATTTATATGGCCCGTCATGGCTGTTCAAAAGAGGAAATTCGGGATAGAATCTCTAAGGACTACTACCCACTTGATTTTTCCATTGATGAGATAAGACCTACTTACCAATTCAACGAGATCTGTCAGGAAACCGTGCCCCAAGCCATCACAGCCTTCCTGGAGTCAGAATCCTTTGAAGATGCTATCCGTACTGCCATATCCTTAGGCGGCGACAGCGACACCATTGGCGCCATAAGCGGATCAATTGCCGAAGCCTACTACGGAGTGCCGGAACAAATTGGCCATAAAGCTTTGGGTTATTTAGACCTGGAACTGCGGACGGTCTATAATCAATGGGTAGAGTTTATAGGCCGGTACGGATTTGGAATTCAAGATGGATAACATGGGTGGTATTTAGCCACAGGTATTTTCGGTGGGTGGTTCTAGGATGAACAGGATTGCTTTCTATGATTAGCTTGAGCCATAGTCGTTCAGTATAGACCTGAACCGTTAAAATAGCTTTATTAAATTTCCATTATTAAAATATCAAGAAAGGTAAGACAAGTATGCGAGCATATAACTAGAGGGAAATTGACGCTTTTACCTCCTCAAGGTCTATGGGGAATCCAGCTGCCTGCATCTATTTGGAGGATGATCATAGGCTATCGGATGAAGATATGTTAAGTATTGCCATGCAGCATAAGGGTTTGTGTCTGAAGTCAGGTACTATTATTAAGGGCAGGCATATCAAAGAAGGCCTCCTGGCTAGCTATCATTCCAGTATTTTTAGGCATGATAGCCTAGCCGTTTGGGAGGCGGTTGCCATAAGCTCCATAACTGCAGGTAAAGGAAATAAGAGGCGATATTTGAATTTTATACTCTCCGTAATATATTTGCCTGACTAAAATTTTCTCGGATATGCTCCAGTTTATAGCCCCCGAGGGATGGTCCTGTATTAAATCCTGTTTTATAGTGTGTTATTTTATTCACAAGCACGGATGTACTTTCCTAGTGCCATTAAAACTAAAATAAATTGTTCCAAGCGTTCTATTATCAGGGCTTTAGGGCTTTCTGGGTTCTGTTTCATTAATTATTAAAATCATCTTAGCTACATATTCCTTAAGCCCTGAATCTCAATATTTTGCCCGTCACAACTACAAGATATGCTAGGTTTGTATTACTGCCAACACCCACCGGGGCCACCTGTATTAGCGTCCGTACAAAGGGCCAAAGTGTTTCGAGGCGTTATGATTGGTTTATTATTGACCAATCTGCTTTGGTTTGATTTTGCCCAGCAAATACGCTATTCGTAAAAGCGATTAATTTATATCTGGTGTAGTCTGGTTTTCCGCTCACACTATAACAGGTTTTAATATAAACCAGTTTTTTATGGTTTTTGCTTGCTGCAGATATTTTAGGACTCTTACCCTATCTTCCCAGGAGACCAACTGGCCTACTCCTAATGGAAGCATTCAATCCTGAGCTTTGGTTTTTTCAACCAGGTATCTGGCAAAATTTAAAAGTTCCTTTTTGCCTTCGTCTGGCAAGGATAAAAACAATTCGGTTATAGTATTGGTTTCTTGCACATAGCGATTATCGGTGAAACCAATTAGATAGCTAAAACCTACATTCAAAGCTTCTGCTATGGCAGTTGCGTGGATTAACTTAGGGGGATGACTAGCTGCCTCGTACTTGGATATGGTCGCTTTGGACAGACCTGCCATCCTGCCTACGTCCTCCTGGGAAAACCCCCTTTCTTCTCTTATTTCCTTTAACCGTTGGGCGAACACTTCTCTAATTTGTTTTACGTCTGTATTTGTGTTTATTATAACCACCCTCTTACATATTCTAATAAATGTATAACATAAATTAACGAAATACGCAAGAAACAATGTTTTTTGTTAACAAAAGTTGTTGACAAAGACTTTTCTATCTGCTAACTTTAAATTACCGGAGTTGCAAAAAGTTAACGGGTGGAGGGGGTACATTGATGACATTTTCCATAGCACGTAATATTCGTGCTGAAAGAGTCAGATGCGGATTCACTCAGCTGGAAATGGCCCATAAATTAGGACTGTCGGCTACGGGATACAACCACAAGGAAAATGGCAAAAGACAATTTACACTGGAGGAGTTTGTTTCAATATGCAAGATATTGGAAACGGAGCCAGAATCCTTAATCAAGAAGTCCCGTTAGAGGGCTTTTTTGCGCCCTTGAGTTTCGAAAAGTTAACAAAAGGTGGTTTGAGGACAGGAGTTGAGTAGGGAGAGCGGGCTGTTATGTCGCAAATGTGGGCTGGAAGGGGGGAGGAGCTTGAAAGGGTTATTTGTTGCACTGGCCATTTCGATTTCCCTAATAGCTGGGATGGTAAGCACCTTATACGTTTTTACCAGAATATATCTGCAGGCATAGCAGCAATTATTGGCATTATCGGGTGTCGCCAAGGGAGGTTAAACCGTAAATGGGAGGAGGGTAAAATATGACTGAATTACAAGAGATGTTTTTATTCTGTACTTTCATTTATTATTTATTCAAAGGATCAGTGTTTGTAGTATTGTATGTAGCGCTGGTAATTGTGGAAAAACATGCTCGGCTGCGGCAGGAACAAATAAGAAAGATGTTACGGGAAAAACGGGCAGAAGAACAGGTGAAATGGAAAGTAGCTTATGATTTACTGGAAAAGCAAAAAAATATTCCCACCACCAAACCCTTATCGTTATCGCAATTAGTCAATAATCCCAATTCATTTACAGCATATTCAAATACCAAAACTGCTTAGATCAAGACTCCAGTCCTAATTCCTAAGTACTATGGATTGGATTATCAAAGGCAACTCTGGGCCAATAAATAGAGGGGCTTGTAAAAGCTCTATAGAGTAAGAAGAGACTATTTAATCTTTCTGCAGCAGTTATCCAACATCAAATTCTTGATTTTACCATAGAATCAGCGCCATAAAGGAGTATGGTCTTGTAAACTAAAATGCAATATTAATCCCAGGTTTTACCGAAGGTTCAGCTTTCGGTATTTATCTTTTTCTGGGGTCAAAGCTTAAATGTCAAGACCAAAAAGGGGGGGGCCTTGAAAACTAGCCAAAAACCAGGCTTTATTAGCTGGTAGAAGCAGGAAAATAACTGAAGCCTGTAGAAATTAATATAGAGCTATTCGTAAATTGTTTTTATGTATTGATATGAGGATTTTATGTTAACCCAGCAGCTGCTTCTATTATGAAACTTGGCAGCAAATTTGAGCACAGGGAGCGAATAATATGGTTTGGGTATGCCTGTTTATTGCTTTTGTTTTATTGGTGCGTCTCATGATGAGGCTGCGGAAACCAAAAATATATATAATAGAACGCCAACCGTGCCGGGTAAGTTTTGCCCCGGCAGTGAACAAATATAACAACCCGGGGAATTAAAAGCCTCCGGGTTGTTTTGGCTGGGTTTACAGCTTCAATTATCTCTGATCGTTGACGAAGCAGAGCTGGCTTTAATCAAGGAAATAATTCAGGTCAAGCTGATTATTATCGAAAAAATAGTCAGGTTGCCCAAGAAACAATGAAAGTATCGCAGCTGCTGATCTGTTTTGCCCTGTACCATCACTCCTGATACCTTTTCCAGACTAAAAACTTTACCCTGAGCCGTAAAATGCTAAAATATATATGCGGTGACAATCTGTTAATTAAATATAGAGCAGGAGCGAAGTTGGCAATGGGAAATTGCAATCATGAGAATTTGGAGCAAATATATTCACATCGTGAAAACGCCAGAAGAATTACTATACCTGAAGCCCGGGAGATTTTGCAGGGTTCTATTTGCTATGGTCCTATTTGTGGACCTGATACCACCCTATATAATAAAGACGATAAGTGGTATCAGGTGGTTGTGCCTTGTCTGTCTTGTCTGGGCATAAGCGAGTATGATGATATAACGCCGGTAGTTGAAATAGTGGAAATTAGTATTAAGGAATTGCTGGATACTTAGAGCTATTTTAGCTGCTACCAGTCTCTTTGTTTGAGCCTGGCTGGCATTTTCATTAGGGAAGGGGGATAGGCCTTGAAGCCGTTGATACAGGTCTGTGGGGATCCGACAGTAGATTGGTTCAGAATTCATAATGAAAACATTATAGTAAGGGGCGGGGTTTATTTCTGGAAGAAAAAACAGGAAGGTTCCCGGATGCGAATGAGTTCCAAGCCGGGAGGAGCAGCCATGGTTCTTCAGCTATTGAAGGAGATGATATCGGAGGAGTCTGCTTCCATAGAAGGACTGGTTCTTGACGAAGAACTATTAGAGCGTCCCAAGAATGATAGTATAACTACCTCCTGGACTTTATGGAAAGAATACGCCAATCCGGGTTTAAATAGTAGCGCCTTTCGGCTGGTTGAGTGGCAGGAGTTTGAGCCCGGGGTTTGGGATTACGAAGCCCGCCCTTTAACTGGTAGCCCCCAATTATTGTTGATCCAGGATAGCGGATTAGGATTTCGTTATCTTCCCGGGGGATGGCCGGAAGCCTTGTCTAATAGGGGCGATAAACGTCCACAACATATCATTTTTAAATTGGGCCAATATGGTGACTTGCCGGATAATCCCCTTTTAAATCGGATAGAAGATTTGGGTCTAGATCAGCACACTACCATGGTTACTTCCTTAAGTGATTTGCGTTCTTGTGCAGTGAAAGTGGGGATTTCCCTTTCCTGGGAAAGAATCTTGGAAGAAGTGGTGGCAGCAGTCCGCAGTAGCAATGGACCCTTTTGGGATCGGAGTTCCAATCAACTGAAATACAAACAGGTAGTGGTGACTATTGGAGCCAGTGGAGCAGTTATAGTGAGCCATGAGGCTAACACTCTGGTTTTTGACTGCCGGGGACAGGAAGGGGATTTCGCCGCTCAGTATCCTGGCCAGATGATAGGTTATAACACTTGTGTACTAGGAGCTCTGGCCGCTGGTTGGATAGAAAATCGGGACGCCCCCGATTGGACCAGGTCTGTTTACTGGGGCATTGCTTTGGCCCGGTTGCTGCATATCAAAGGACTAGACGTGGTGGCAGATGAGGATCATGAGTCCCTGCAATACCCTTATGCCATGTTGACTAAAGCCTACCGGGAGTGGAACCATAAATCGACTCTGCTTATGAATCCGGTGAGTAATACCCTGGATTTGGGCATATTTGTCGATGATCAGGGACTGGCCGTAAATCCTAGAACCCTGGGCAAATGGACCATATTGGAGAAGGCCTTGTTAAAAACTGATATGGTCCAACAAGATTACCTCACAAACATTCCTAATATTGAAGCAGTCAGCGAATGTGCCGGTAATATTGTCGTCTATGGGCCTCGAAAGGCTTTGCCCCAGGTACCCATTGAAATGGTAGGTTCATGGTACAGCGCTGACCGTCAGGAAGTGGAAGGGGTCAGAAGCGTAAATAATGCCATGAAGATTTATTTGCAACTGGAAAAGTCTCAGACTCCACTATGTGTAGCCGTATTTGGCCCTCCAGGAGCGGGGAAGTCTTTTGTGATTAAAGAGATAGCTAAAGGCCTTGGCCTAGATGCCGATGCTCAACTGACTTTTAATCTGTCCCAGTTCGGCTTGGCCAGTGAACTACAGAATGCTTTTAATCAGATCCGGGATCTAAATCTAAAAGGCAAGACTCCCCTGGTTTTCTGGGACGAATTTGATACACCTTGTGAAGGACAGCCTTTAGGATGGCTGCAATATTTCCTGGCTCCTATGCAGGATGGGGAATTCACTGATCAGGGGCGCACTCATCCCTTGGGTCGAGGTATTTATGTATTTGCTGGAGCTACCCGCTTTTCCTTTGAAGATTTTCGGGCCGGCAATGACGCCCGGGATCGGCAGGCCAAGAAACCTGATTTTATCAGCAGGCTGCGGGCTTATATAAACATAAGAGGCATAAACGGGGACCCCAACACGGTTGAAGATAGATTATATATGATTCGCCGGGCCTTTATACTTAGGCAGTACCTGGAGGCGGAGGCACCCCGTATCAAAGCAGAGGGGAAGATAGAAATCGAAGCCGGAGTACTGGATGCATTTTTACGGGTAAGCCAATACCTGCACGGAGCACGATCTCTGGATAATTTGGTTAAAATGAGCAGCTTGTATGATAAACGCAAATACGAATTGTCCAGTCTGCCACCTGATCATATTCTGAAGATGCATGTAAATATGGAGGAATTTAATGCCTTGACCCGGATGGGGCATCGAGAAATGCTGAGGATTGGAATTTCCGGGCACATTAACCTGGATCCCAATCAAATGGAAAATCTGAAGCAGGCGGTACAAGAGGCGATAGATTTTATTGAGCAACAATTTCCTAATCGTTATCTTACTGTTTTTTCTCCTTTGGCTATAGGTTCTGATCGTCTGGTAGCCCGAGAATTGCTGAAAAAGGAAAACTCCCGTTTAATAGCCGTATTGCCCGTTCCCCAGGAGGAATATATATTTGATTTTGGGCTTACTGATGATTATTGGGTAGACCCAAAGGGTGCCGAATTAAGAAAAGAGTTCAAATACTGGTTATCCGAGCGGGCTACCGAGATAATAAATATCCCTCCTCTACCCAGTAGGAAGGAAGCATATCTTAGAGCCGGATATTTTATAGCCGAGCACAGCGATGTTATGATTGTGGTCTGGGATGGGCAGAGGAATTTGGAAAGTTCAGTTACTGCCCAGATTGTGGCCCGGGCTGAAAAACTTCACAAACCCCTGTGTCACGTCTGGGCACGCAACAATAAGTTGGAGTCCTCTTGGAGTGAGGGGATAGATAAACATGGGCAGGTCAGATATAAACGCTTTTCCTGTGCCCAGCCAACAGATTGGCTGGATATATGATAGCTGATGTAGTAGGCAAAGAACTAGTCCAGTTCTACTTTGGCATTAGCATCAAAGGGATTGGTGCGCAAGGCTAATGAATGCAGATAGGGATAGTCAGAGTGCATATGCTGAATATAGTCTATCCACTGCATTATCAGGAGATCAAATATCCTTCTCATGTCCCGGCGCAGGTGGGCCTGCTCTGGCTTGCTAAGATGAATTAGATCTGTCCTCAAGGCCATTTCATCTTGCAGGTGGAATATGGCCCAGATTAGATCAGTAAAGCGTTCATGTTCGAGCAGATTAGGATTTTCCAGGAAAGATAGCAGGAGCTGTCTTTTATCAGATAGGTATTCATGTAATTCCTGGAGTGAATGCTGCTGCAGATCAGGCTGTAATATCAGTTGAGAAACCATTTCCCGAAGCCCATCATAGTCCTGACTGGACCATTTAGGATTAGGGATAAGGTGGGTATTGTTTTGCTTAAGACTGTCATCGTAAGCCGATAAACGGGCTAGTAGATCGTTGCCCATTTCACTAAAAAAGGCTCCTATGATCATATTCAGTTTTTGCATGCGGGCTCGTTTGTCTCGCCGGCTCATCAGTCCATTCAAAACTATAGTTACCAGAAATACATTTATGGGCAGAAACCCCAGTTGGGCAACCAGGTATTTGAATATAAAGTGCAGGTCGTCAAAAATAAGATAGTGTAAAGAATAAACCGCAAAAGAGCTTCCCAGGAAAGCCACACCTAGCAGCAAAATCCAATTATTGCTTTTCATAAGCTTACTCCTCCTATCCACCCCAGGGTTTTGCCTGCAATCTATTGATTACTACAATTTAGAAAAATTTCGACCGTAATAAATCTCTAACATTTCCCGACTAAGCTGCTGTTTTATATTGTCCAGATCTGACTCCGGCAGTTGCTCATAGGAAGTACCAAAAAGGTAGTTGTCCAGGTTGAACTCCTTCAGCAGCATCTTGGTATGAAAGATATTTTCCTGATATACATTCACATCGATCATCTGGTAAAGTTCTTTGATATTATGGGGGATATAATTCTGAATGGAATCAATCTTATGATCCAGAAAAAACTTTCTTCCGTTAACATCCCGGGTGAATCCCCGTACCCGGTAGTCTATTATAGCAATATCAGGCTTAAAGGTATTCATCAGATAATTGAGAGCCTTTAAGGGGGAAATGCGCCCACAAGTAGATACGTCAATATCAGCTCTAAAGGTTATAACCCCTCGGGAGGGATGGCTTTCGGGATAAGTGTGGACCGTTATATGGCTGGTATCCAGGTGCCCTACGATACTCTCTGGACCCGGCGACTCGCAGGAATCAAGTTCAGGCTGCTTATGCAGCTCTTCTTCGGCAATAAGCATGGTAACACTGGCCCCCTGGGGTTCATAATCCTGCCGAGCGATATTTAACACACAGGCTCCAATAATACTGGATACATCAGTTAAGATACCAGCCAATCGCTCCGCATTATACTCCTCGTCCACATACGCCAGGTATTCCCTGCGCTGTTCTTCATTGGTGGCATAGCACACATCGTAAAGGTTGAAACTTAAACTCTTGGTCAAATTGTTAAATCCATATAGTTTGAGTTTTTTCTTTATTGGTTTAATTTTCAACAGGCAGTACTCCTTCTGTTTTAGGTTATCGGTTTTATTTAGTATAACGCATTGTTGAAACACTTATTTTTCTCCAGTTGATAGTAGACTCAGCAGAGCCGCAGCTGGAAACATTTACTTCAATAGAATAATTTTACACCTTTGAGTCTAACTATACCAGAAGAAAGCTGCTGGAACATGGGCAATGCCGGATCCCATCCAGGATCTGCTTAAGGCGAAAAATTTTAATACCTGCCTCCATGGGATCCATTTTATAAATAGTCTTAATGAAATAATAATCCAGGAAAATACCATGATAAACCATGATTTAGACCTAAAACTAAATATACTCTAATCGAGTTGACCTCCTGCCAATCTTTAGGTATGTTAAAATATAGTAATTTATTAAAGTGACGAAATTGCTGAATGATGATATTAGGAGGTATTAGCGTGCCAGCATTAAAAATTAGCGAGGGAGTATATTGGGTGGGGGTGCAAGACCCCGAATTACGTGTTTTTGACATTATTATGAAAACTGAATTTGGGACCAGCTATGGAGCCTATCTGGTAAAGGGAGAAGACGGTGCGGCCCTAATTGAAACAGTAAAAGAACCTTTTTGGGATGAATACTTGGATAACATAAGCAGTGTGGTTGATCTCTCTGAGATTAAATATTTGTTGATTAACCATACCGAACCGGACCATTCAGGCTCAGTAAGTAAAATACTTCAGTTAATTCCGGGATTGAAGATAGTAGGCAGCGGCAATGGCATGGAATTTCTGCAGGAAGTATGCAACCAAAGCTATGAGTATCAGATAATAGGTAAGGGGCAGCAAATAGAACTGGGAGGAAAAACTCTGAAATTCATCAGTGCTATGCTCTTGCACTGGCCGGATAATGTATATACCTATTTGAAAGAGGATAAAATCCTATTCAGCGGAGATTCCTTTGGCAGTCATTACTCAGATGACCGGCTATTCAATGATTTGATTGAGGCTGATATTAAGCCTGCTTTCAAGTATTATTTCGACCACATTATGGGGCCGTTCAAACCGTATGTGATAAGGGCTATGGATAAGCTGGCCCGCTATGAGATAGATATGATCTGTCCGGGGCATGGTCCCATAATCCGAACTGATGTGAGCAGCTATATTGACCTATACCGTCAATGGGCCCAACCCCGGCCGGCCAATGAACGCCCCCAAATAGTAATAGCCTACGTATCGGCTTATGGGTATACTAAACAACTAGCCCAACAGATTGCGGAGGGGGTAAACGATCATGGGAATATTGAAGTCAATCAATATGACTTGCTGGAGACAGCCGAAGAAACGGTACTGGAGAAAATGAAGAATGCTGATGGTATTCTTATTGGTTCCCCTACCATCAATAAAGATGCTCTGCCTCCGGTATGGAGCCTGTTACATCAGCTCTCCCCCATAGAGTGTGAAGGGAAAAAAACGGCGGCATTTGGCTCCTATGGCTGGAGTGGGGAAGCTGTGCCCAACCTGGAGTGTCGTTTGCGTATGCTCAGGATGAGAATCATGCCCGGCTTGAGAGTGAGGCTCAATCCCTGCCTTGTATCTTTGGAACTGGCCCGAGATTTTGGCCGGAATTTTGCCCGGGCGGTATCCGGTGAAGACAAGTTATTGGAGCCCGTCCTGGAGTATCAGATCAGGGTTAATACCAACCGTGCTATGCCGGTTAGACGGGAGGACTACAAAAGCTATGCCAATAAGGATCTTATCGTATATTGGAATCCAGATCGATGTACTCACGATACTAATTGTTTTGGCAGCCTGGGAACAGTCTTTAATCCGGAAACCCGGCCCTGGGTTAATATTGACGCCGATGAGCCGGAGAAAATAATAAAAACCATTAATGCTTGTCCTTCCGGGGCTCTAAAATATTCCATTCCCCAGGGGTCCAGGCTCTTTCCTGATCCTAATCCAGGGCCCGGCTCAATCGATGGACCTAAGGAGAGGTGAACTTGACCCGACGCCGGCTGCCTCCAATATTATATTTTGTGGTTCTGTTCCTGGCAGCTATTGTTATCTCTATTAGCATAGAAGGCATAACCATAATCAGGTCTCCCCTTAGTTGTTCCGGTGCAGTGCTGGCCATCCTGGGAATAGTGATTATTCTTTGGTCAGAAAGCCTGTTTAGAAGTGCCGGTACTTCAGTGAGGCCTGACCGAAAACCGACAAAACTTAACATGTCAGGCCCCTTCCGATATAGCCGAAACCCTATGTATATGGGTTTAAACCTGATACTGGCGGGGGAGGCAGTGGCCTTGGGCCATATCTCCTTGCTGCTTTTCCCGTTGGTTTTTTTTATCATCTGCCACACCCTGTTTATTCCCGAAGAGGAAAGAATCCTGGAAGAAATCTTTGGGCCAGAATATATTGATTATAAAAAGCGGGTCAGACGCTGGCTATAATTAGTAACAAGGTGACGATTCTTGTGTTACGCGGTGCTGTTATGCTGGTGGAAAGGATAGCCCTGCTGGCACATCCTATGGAGAGATAAATGGATTTCACCTAAATCTGCGCCTTTCCGAAGCGGCTGCGGTCAGCGTGGAACTAATCTGAGCTCTGCTATACTCGGTTTCCAGATCCATTCTTTGGAGAGGCAGCAGGATGGTTAGTAACTGGCATACGGCCGGTGTTCCGGTTTAGTAACCCAGCCAGTACAGCAGTTATGGGGACTGAAACTACCAGACCCACACTTCCTGCTGCTGCCCGTAATATCTCACTGGTTATGAATTCAGTATTGAGCCAGTAGACAGCCGGAGATTGATAAGAAAGATAAAGAAGCAGGAAGGGCAAGGCTCCACCGGCATAGGCCAGAATTAAGGTGTTGACCATAGTACCCATAACGTCTCGTCCTACCTGCATTCCCGCCCGGGTAAGCTGAGCTTGGGTTAAGGCCGGGTTAGCTTTTTTTACTTCTTCAATGGCTGAGGCTACTGACATAGCTACATCCATAATGGCTCCCAGAGCTCCCAGCAGTATGCCGGCGAATAGAATGCCTCGGGTATTTATGCTAACATTTTCTATGTACAAGAGCAATCGTTCTTCTTCGGTACCCAACCCCTGCAGGGAAGCCAGATCGCCTCCGACCAATACTGCTATCAGACCCGCAACCATGAGTCCGCCTGTGGTACCCAGAGTTGCAGCCAAGGCCTTGCGGCTGAAACCGGCTACTACCAGCATGGTCAATAAAGTGACCGCAACCAGCAAGGGCAAAGTCACCAGTAGCGGAGAGCGACCTTCTGCTAGAGCCGGCAGGAGGACCATAAAAATCCCCAGACCAGTAAAGCCCAAACCTACCAGAGCCTTTATTCCCTGAAATCCGCCAATAAGCACCAGTAAAGCCATGAAAATTCCCAATAGTATCATTTGAGCCCCGGTGCGAACTTTCTCTACCACGTAAATTTCTGCAATTTCAGATTTTCCATCTGTTTCAGACACCCGCTCGGTAATGTACAAAACCACTCGGTCGCCTTTATCGATTATGATGTCAATCCCAGCGCTGCCGGAAAGACTGTTCCGAGCCAGTAATACTTGTCCCGCGAACTTGCCTTCCAGGACCTCAACTTTAACCAGTTGTTCTTCCACCATGTGAGCATTTGTGTCGTGATCAAGAGCTAGAAGCTCAAGTACCGATGCCTTGACGTAATATTCTGGCATATTATCGTCCTGGGGATGATCAGTTTGGGCAGCCAGAGATACCGGATTAAGCAGAATAAAAAGTAAAATCAATAAGCAAGAAAATCTATTTAAATATGATGACATGGCAGCCTCCTTATATTAGCGTCGATAATTAAGGGCGATTATTATCGGGGCCAGGTTATCCTGATTACTTCTGGGATTTCTTTTATAATCGTTTCCATAAGAGTTACTATTTTTCTTTAATGATGGGTCTTTATACAATTCCTATTTTATCAAAGGGGACATTCCTTTATTGTTTTTTTCTTATTTAAACCAAAGCAATTCTAAAATAAGGACAGGCGGATATTAATACAGTAGCATAATTCCTGGTGCTATAATATATACCAAGCTAGAAAGGAGAGAGTATTGATGCCTGGTATCAGTATTTGTGCAATAAAGATGTTAAATGAAGCCGGCAGATGTCCTTGCCTATAGTATTGGAAATTAATATTACACTGGAGTCTTAAGATAGCCATTTGAATCGGCCATTGATTAAGCAGTTTAAGATGATTTTTGTAAAAAAGGCAGGATATTCTTCATCATAATACAGCAAATAGCAGCACAAATCGCCTAAAATAACAAAAATGCTGTTGCTTATTATCTTATATTCATGAAATTTAGCGAATTAAAGCAGAAATTAATTATTTGGTCTACAAAATACTCTTGCATTGAGTAGTCCAAAACCTATAGTATTGATGTTATAAAAAAGACCATGTAAAACCTGCTGCATGGTTAATACGATAAAGAATGTAATAAATCATACCATTAAAATATATAATATTTAGTGACTTCTCTCTAATATAAGTATATTTTATTGTAGAGAGCCTTCGAGCCCCTGAACATTAGTTTTCAGGGGCATTTACTTGAGAGGGGGTGGAAAGCTCAAGCAAGTAGCAGGGCAATCGGTAATACGATATGGGTTGGGAGACCCAGGGAATTGTGCGTTTTAATTCTGCTTAAGGGCAGGGAACCATGACCTGGCTTACCGGTTGAATATTTTACTTATAAAATACTATCATTTTCCGACAAGAATTATTCTTAACCACCGCCAGGATTAATCCGGTTAGATTAAATTTGGTGGGAGTAGGTTTTTGACCCCAACTTAAACCTATACTCTAATGGTTATTTGTAGTCTATAAATTTATCTGCATGTTAATCCTAGGACTTATAATGGGATTAGCACTCCGCAATTTTTATGGAAACTGAGCTGCTTGAAGCAGTGCAGTCAGGAACCGTCATTTATTACTATCCACCTGTATTATTAACTGAAAAGGAGATGAAAAACTTGCCCAGCGAAAACGCAGCAAAAAAATCATCGAAAAAAGGACTAGTAATGGTAATTACTGGTAATGGCAAAGGCAAGACGACATCTGCATTTGGCCAGGCTTTACGGGCTATTGGCCAGGGGCTTCGGGTATGTATGATACAGTTCATGAAGGGGCGAGTTTACGGTGAAGTAGTAGCGGTAAGAAAGTATTTACCCGATTTGACATTTTATCAATTTGGGCTTGATAGCTTTGTAATGCGGGATAATCCTGCATCGGTAGACATGGAGTTAGCCGAGGAGGGATTCGCCAAAGCAAAGGAAGTAATTCAGAGTGGCGATTATGATATGGTCATACTGGATGAAATCAATGTGGTTGCAGATTTCTGTCTGGTTCCAGAAGAAGATGTTATCGAGCTGATAAAAAGCAAACCTGCGGAATTGGATCTGATTTTGACCGGCAGATATGCATCACAAGGAATTCAAGACCTGGCTGATATGGTCAGTGAAGTGAGAGAAATAAAACATCATTATAATGCTGGTATCAAAGATCGAGCTGGTATCGAGTACTAATGCTTAATGAGTAGAAGTGACTACTTTTTATTTGAGGAGGGATTTATAGTTGTTTACTGAAGAATTATTGGATAAATCAAGTACCATGCGTAAAAAGTGGGAAGATGAAGTGAAAAAGACGGTGGCCAAACATGCTGATCAAAAAGAAAAGTGGACTACTGTATCCGACCTGGAAATAAAGCGCCTGTATGGGCCTGAAGACATTAAAAACATGGATTTTGAAAAAGATATCGGATATCCTGGTCAATATCCTTATCTGCGAGGCAACCAGGTGACCGGTTATCGGGGAAAATATTGGACCTTCAGAATGTTTGCCGGTATGGGAAGTGCTGAGGAAACCAATCAGCGCTGGCATTATCTTTTAAACTCCGGTCAGACTGGCCTGAGCACCGCCTTTGATTTTCCGACTCTAATGGGTTATGACACCGATTCACCCAAAGCCCGTGGAGAGTGCGGCAAATGCGGAGTTGCTATAGATACTATCGATGATTTTTTTACCCTCATAAAAGGGATTCCATTAGCGAATATTACTACCTCCATGACCATTAATCCACCCGCTACAGCTTTATGGGCTATGTACTGTGCAGCGGCGGAATTGCAAGGAATACCTCTAAATAAAATCGGAGGTACTATTCAAAATGATATGCTGAAAGAATTTATTGCCCAGAAGACCCTGATGTGTCCGCCGGAACCTTCGGTAAAACTCATCAGTGATACAGTGGAATTCGGGACCAAATATGTGCCGCGCTGGAACACCATTAGTATCAGCGGATACCATATTCGGGAGGCTGGTTCCACCGCGGTTCAGGAGTTGGCCTTTACCCTGCGGGATGGCATGGAATATGTTGAAGACGTGATAGAACGCAAAGGATTGCATGTAGACCAATTTGCTCCCCGTTTATCCTTCTTCTTCAACTCTCATATTGATTTCTTTGAAGAAATTGCCAAGCTGCGGGCGGCCAGGAGGATTTGGGCCAAAGCTATGCGTGAGCGCTATGGCTCCACAGATGAAAGATCCTGGTGGATGCGTTTCCACACCCAGACTGCCGGCTGTTCACTTACTGCCCAACAGCCCTATAACAATGTTATCAGGACTGCTACTGAGGCTCTGGCAGCGATTCTGGGCGGTACTCAGTCTCTGCATACCAATTCACTGGATGAGGTTCTCTGCTTGCCATCTGACCATGCGGTACAAATTGCCCTGAGAACCCAGCAGATTATTGCTGAGGAAACCGGGGTGGTCAATACCATCGACCCGTTGGCGGGTTCCTATTTTGTAGAAGCCTTAACCAACGAAATGGAAGAACAAGCTTGGGACTACATCCATAAAATTGATGATATGGGTGGGATGGTCAAGGCCATCGAAAAGGGATTCCCCCAGATGGAAATTTCGGATGCAGCCTACAAGTTCCAGCGCCAGATAGACTCCGGTGAAAAAGTAATGATTGGTATCAACAAGTATAACATTGACGAGGATGTTCAAATTCCATTCCTGGAGATTGATGATTCCGTTGAGAGGGAGCAAATTGAACGTTTGAATGCGGTTAGAAGAAAACGCGACAGCCGTAAGGTAAGGGAATGTCTCGATGATATCAGAACCGCTTGTAAGAAAGGCGAAAATGTCATGCCTTATTGTATCGAGGCAGTTAAGAATTACTGCAGCGTCCAGGAAATTTGTGATGTATATCGGGAAGTCTACGGAGAATACCGTGACCCCGGCATGTACTAGAAGAATTTAAGGAGGTTACGATATGGCTGATAGAAAGATTCGCATACTGCTTGCTAAACCTGGTTTGGATGGACATGACCGTGGCGCCAGGGTACTGGCCCGTACTTTTCGGGATGCCGGTTTCGAAGTAATATATACTGGTTGCCACCAGACCCCGGAACAGATTGTTGGTGCAGCTATACAGGAAGATGTGGACATGGTAGGCTTGAGCTGCCTTTCCGGAGCCCATAGATATCTATTCCCGGAGGTAGCCAGACAGCTTAAAGCCCAAGGTGCTGATGATATAACCGTGGTTGGCGGTGGAATAATCCCTGAACAGGATATGCAGGATCTTTATGACGCAGGTTTAACAGCTCTCTTTACTCCCGGTGCAACCCTGGACTCTATTGTGGATTGGATTAATGAAAATATTAAACCGAGGGCTTGAGGATATGGAAGAACTAGGTAAGAAAGCTATGGCGGGAGACATTAGAGCGGCCTCCCGCCTCATAAGAAATATTGAAGATGATATACCCGAAACCAACCGGGCTATAAGACATATCTTCCCCTATACAGGAAGAGCCCATGTGGTGGGTATAACTGGTTCACCTGGAGCAGGGAAAAGCACCATAACTGATCAACTGATTTATACCATGCGTCAGAGAGAAAAAACTGTGGGAGTATTGGCGGTAGATCCAACCAGTCCCTTCACTGGAGGGGCTCTTCTAGGAGACCGAATTCGCATGCTCAGGCATGCCGAAGACCAGGGGGTTTTTGTGCGCAGCCTGGCTACGAGAGGATCCATGGGAGGTCTATCCAGGGCAGTGGGAGACGGGATTCATGTTCTTGATGTGATGGGTAAAGATATTATTCTGGTAGAGACGGTAGGCGTAGGGCAACAGGAAGTTGATATCATTAATCATGCCCATACCGTTATAGTGGTTTTAGTTCCGGGTATGGGGGATGAGATCCAGGCCATCAAAGCGGGATTAATGGAAATTGCTGATATTTTTGTAATTAATAAAGCGGATAGAGAAGGCGCCAGAAAGCTTTATAAGGAAACTCTGAATATGCTGAACTCGGGTAATTTCCCGAGCGGTTGGCGTCCTCCTATCTTGATGTTGGAGAGCAGTCTGGAACCACATTCTTTTGCTGCTTCAGTAGAGAAGCTGTGTGACAAGATTGATGAACACTACCGCCATATGGTAGAAAAAAATCAACTACAGGAAAGGGCTCTTCGCAAGGTCATAACTGAAATGAATGACGCTCTGCGGTCTGCGATTCTGGAACCGGTTTTAAACGAACTGGCTGCCACCGGGGAGTTCGATCTTATGGTTAAACAGCTGATGGCCAAAGAAACTGATCCATATTCCATGGCTGAGGAAATAGCCAAAAAGTATATGAATAAGTGATGAACTGGGATGGGGGAGGTGGATTCTATCGCGAAGATAAAGGTGTTATTGGGGAAAACTGGGTTGGATTCCCAGAATAAAAAAATACGAGCATTGGCCCGTGGGCTAAAAGAAGTTGGCGACATGGATGTAATATATACAGGTTTATACCGGAGTATAGAAGAGATAGTAGAAGAAAGCATAGCCAATGAAGTTGATGTGATTGGGATTAGTATTTATAATGGCTTGCACATGACAGTGTTCCCCGAGTTAAAACAGCGCTTAGCCCAGCAAGCGGGTGAAAAGATAATAATTTTCGCCGAAGGGTTTATTCCCGCCCAGGATCAAAGAATATTGGAGGAAGCTGGTGCTTTAGCCCAGGCGTTTTCACCTTCGGTCAGCACAGAATCCATTATTGAATGGATTCGGGAGGCTGTAGGTATTAAGTAAAGCCAAGGGTTCTAGATATTCACTTGAAAAGAGAATAGCAGCCAAAGGAGGATAGACTATGGATATAATCAAACAAGTTCCGGAAGAGGAAATGAAAGAACGGGCCCGGCAGGCGGCCAAAAACTATTTTAAGAATGGCCCTAACTGTGCAGAGTCGGTTTACCTGGCTCTGGTAGAAGTAGGCTTGATTGACTTTGCGCCGGAAAGCGTAGCCCTGGCTACTCCATTTGGAGGTGGAATGGGCTTATATGGGGGAACCTGTGGGGCTTTGGTTGCCGCCATAATGGGGGTGGGAGCAGTTCACGGCCGTCGCCAGCCTACTGAGGGTACCATGCAGGAAATAATAGACGGATTATATGGTAACCCAGGGCGTTATCGCTTTATCAATCAAATTCCTCATAAGTTTGTTGAAAAGTACGGGGCAATAGACTGCGAAACTCTGAATAAAGACTATCCAGAGTGGTTTGATAAAAACCGGTTTCGTAACTGCATGAACATGGTGGTGGAAGCAGCTGGCATGGCAGTGGAATTTATTTACCAAGGTGATCGGGAAGGCTTTGTGCAGCCCTTTGGCCGGAATATGGCCAAAAAGGAATAGAAATAATTTGCCATAGCCTTAATGGAGGAGGATTAAGTAGTTTTTGTCAAGACCCTTATTAATGGATATTAATTATACGGTTTTCCTGCGGGATGAAAAGCTGATAATTATAGATCGGCGCGCTTTTCCCAGGAAAGTAGAAGAACTGCTCTGCTCTGAGTGCGAACAGGTAGCCCAGGCCATTGAAAGGATGGCAGTGCAGGGAGCAGGAGATATAGCTATAGCAGCAGCATATGGCTTGTATCTGGCCGCCCGGGAATTGGAGGCAAAGTGCTGTTTCAGGATTCAAGCCAGCAAGTGTTTAGAAGAATCTTACCAGCGTTTGATAAACACTCGTCCTACCGGTCATTACCTGAAATCCTTGCTGGACAAAATAATGAGTAGTTTGGATGACCGGGCTGATCCGGCTGATCAAATATTATCAATCATCCATCAGGCAATTCAAAAGCAGCAACGACGATCAGAACTAACCGGACAGTGGGCTGAGCAGTTATTACAGGACGGCGATACTATTCTAACCCACTGCTTTCCCGGACCTGCTCTTCTATATATGCTGAAAATGGCATCAAGTAATAATAAAAGAGTAAAGGTAATAGCATGTGAAACCAGGCCTTATTTGCAGGGAGCTCGACTTACGGCTCCTTCGGTGGCCGCCTTGAAGATTCCCGTAACCCTTATCAGTGATAATATGGCTGCCTATTGCATGGCTGCAGGAATGCTGAGTAAGGCATTTACTGCCGCTGATAGAATAGCCTTGGACGGAACCGTAGCCAATAAGGTAGGTACTTTTCAGCTAGCCTTGGCTGCCCAGTATCATCAACTGCCTTTTTATATTCTGGGATATTCAGGGCCAGACAGAAGATCTCGTCATGCAGCAGATATACCAATAGAAATACGTGATCCTAGGGAAGTACTGTCCTATGCAGGGCAGATGATTACTGGAGATGGAGTCCAAGGCTTTTATCCAGCTTTTGATCTGACTCCAACTGAACTAATAACGGCAATAATCACCGATCGAGGCATATTCCAGCCTGATCTTATTCATGAGTATTGGGATCTACTGTATTAAAGGTAAAAAATCACTCAGTCCTTGAGTATAGGATTTAAAGGAGGTAAGAAATGGCTATTATCAAGGAAGCTGTTATCCCTCTGGGGCGTCCTCTATTTATTCCCAAAGAGGGCAACTTGAGCAAAGAAGATCTTATCATAGAATCTAGCGGAGATTATTTATTAATGGAAAGGCCAGACCACTTTATAGTCAAGAACGACGAATGCTGCAGGAGCATACAAGTGATAATCAAAACTGCGGATTAAGCGGCTCTGACCTGAATATTACAGCACTTCACTTGAGGTGCTTGGTTGGCCAGGCCAGAGCGATAATGGGAAGGAGAAAGGAGATGACCTTAAAAGAGGACCTGTACCGCCGGATTAAAGGCTTGCAGGATAAGATGCTAGCCAATGACTGTGATGCTGTTATGATTGTGCAGAATGTTGACCTGTATTATTTTAGCGGAACCATGCAAAATGCTCGGCTTTATGTACCGGCCGAAGGTGAACCCTTATTATTCTGCCGAAAAAGCCTGACCCGTGCTGCTAATGAATGCCCATGGAATATTATTCCAACCAACAATTACAAGTATATTCCTAATCATATTAAGGAAATGGGTTATCAATGGCCCAAAAGATTGGGTTTGGAGTTTGATGTTATTCCCGTTGCGCTGTACCAGAGTGTTCAAAGACTTTTTCCTGATAGCACATTGCTGGACGCCAGCGGGTGGATTGGAGATTTACGAACTGTTAAGAGTCCTTATGAGATAGCAATTATCAAGGCAGCCGGGAAAAAGATGGCAGATGCTTTTGGCGTGGTTCCTGAGCTGATCAGGCCGGGACTATCTGAATTGGCAATTGCGGCCTCGATAGAAAAAGAATTGCGAGACCATGAGCATCAGGGCTTGTCGCGTATGCGTGGTTTTAACCAGGAGTTTTTCTATGGCCATTTTTTATCCGGTTCCAATGGTTGTATGGCCAGCTTTAATGATGGAGTCACGGCCGGAATGGGTATGGGTGCCTTTTATCCTCAGGGACCGGGAAATAGGGTCATACAAGTAGGTGACCCTGTTTACCTGGACTATGTGGGAGTATTTGATGGGTACAATGTTGATCAAACCCGTTTATATGTAATTGGAGTCCTGGCTCACCGGTTAAGATACGCTTTCCAAGTGGCGCTGGAAATACAGGAAATGTTGATCAACTTGGTTAAACCAGGAATGATGGCCAGTGAGCTATATGATACAGCTCTTAAGATAGCGGACAAAGCTGGACTAAGTCATAATTTTATGGGATATGGTGCCGAAAGAGTAAGATTTGTTGGGCACGGGGTAGGGCTGGAACTAGATGAGAGACCGGTAATTGCTCCCGGGTTTAATATCCCACTGGAAGCAGGGATGGTTATAGCCCTGGAACCCAAATTTGTTTTGCCAGGTTTAGGCATAGCCGGAATTGAAAATACCTGGTTGCTTACCCCTAATGGAGTAGAAAAAATTACAGTTTTGCCTGATGATATTGCCACCATCCCATTGGCCTAGTATTTTACTATCATTCTGTATTGCTGTATAATTTGCTTTAAACTCAAGGCAAGTGAGATATTTATAGGGCAGAAAAGAGATCTGCCAGAAAAACAGAAAAAAGGCCATTAAATTAAATATGTTTATTAGGCAGGGACCCGGGAAGCCGGTTAGAATCCGGCGTGGTCGCGCCACTGTAAGGGGAAGTGAATCCACAATCGCCACTGGAAGCTTAAAATCCGGGAAGGCGTGGAGGAACGATGAACCCGAGCCAGGAGACCGAGGCCTGCTGAAATGAACACCATTGTCTACGCGGAATAGGCGAGTGTTCCCATTACTTGAAAATGCCCTTCTCAAGAGGAACCCCGTTTACGCTGACGGGGTTCCATTTATTTTTAAATAAGGAAATTAATGTACGATGATTGATTCTGCTACATCCCCGGGGTTTGCAGGTATGGGACTAATAACTGGCAGCACTGGCTACGCAATAGTTGAGTATTCATATTTGAAAACTTGAATGGAGGGATAGATATGTTGAGGAGAATGAAAACAGAATCGAGATTGGGCTGTATGCTGATTGTTATACTGCTTTTGACCATGATAGTTCCAGTCATTAATCCGGCGGTTGTATTTGCATCTGAAACTAGAACTTTAGCTGAAGCTATGGATGAAATTATTACTTATTATGAAAATAACAAAACATCATTGGATAGCTGGGAGGAAATAATTGCATTAAGTAATGCAGGTGTCAATTTGTCCGGTGATCCATGGCAATTACCTGATTTGGATCTAGGGTCCTTGGATAGTCAATCTCCAGCAGTTAAATACAGCAGCACTATACTAGCTATGGAAGCATTGGGACAAGACCCTACAAATATTGATGGTAGAAATCTGCTTGCTGAACTTTCTGATATGCAAGAAGATACTGGCGCTTTCCCAGGTAGTATCAACAACACTATATGGTCAATCATTGCATTAGATAGCACCGGAGGGGCTTATCAGGTTAATAAAGCTATTAATTATTTAATAGCCCAGCAAACCAGTGATGGAGGTTTTGCCTTAAGTGGAGGTAAAGCAGATCCAGATATAACAGGATTAGCTTTATTAGCATTGTCTACCCATATTGATATACCCGGTGTTACTGAGGCAATTAATCAGATTAAAGACTGTCTTAAGGAAATGCAGTTAGATAGTGGTGGATTCGGCAACGGTGAGGTGGGAAACACCGAGTCAATTGCCAGTATTATTAGGGGATTAACTGCTATAGATGAAGATATTACTTTAGGCGGGTGGATTAAGAATGAAAAGACCATGATAGATGCATTGTTTGCCCTGCAACTAGAAGACTATTCCTTTTCTCATACCCTAGGGAGTGCTGAAGATGATATGGCTACCCGTCAAGCTTTAATAGCGGTTTCTGCTCTACTTAGCGCCAATATCCTTTATAATATTGGTCCCAATGGGGGAACAGGTGGATCCAATGATGAACAAGGTGTCCGGGTAAGGGTAGAAGGAGCCACTGCTAGCTTAAGTGACACAGAAGTAACTGTAACCGGAACTGCTCTGGATGCTTTAAAGGCAGCAGTCGGTGCAGATAATCTAGTAGCGCCTGGGGGCTTTGTTTCCCAAGTATTGGGTGAGAGCGGAGTTGCAAATATAGCAGAAGAACTTAATACCTCCTGGCATTATTACGTACTAAGAAACGGAAATATTGAAGCAGGCGCATTTAGTACAGGTGCTGCGAGCTACAATATTGAAGACGGGGATGAAGTGGTTTTCTATATAGGTGCTGATGATGCTGTTAGTTGGGAAGGTAAAACCTACTTTCCGCTAGTTAGTATCAATCCAGCATCACCTAATGCCGGGCAGACAATAAATATAAGTATAAAGGCTCAGAAGTACGATTGGATGTTGGGATTGCAGGATTTGAATGTACAGGAAACAGAAACCATTGGTGATTACATACTGAGCGTTAATGGGCAGGAGTATACCAGCAATGATGGGAAGATAACAATACCCTTCCTTTCTGTAGGAGTGTATGAGTACAGCATAGCCAATACCAATGACATTGGTTATCCGGATGTGGTTACTTATAAAGGTGCTATTAATGTGGCAAATACTGGAGATTCCGGAAACACAGGTGGCTCCACCGATAAGTCAATTAGGGTATACGTTGCCATAGTGGGCAGTGATGGTGAACTTCTGTTTTCACCTCGAACAGTCAGTGTTTATCCCGATGATACTTATGGATTAACTGCGGTGGGAGCTTTGGATGCTACTGGTCTTAGCTGGGACTATACCCCGGGATTGGTTACTGAAATTGAAGGACAGCAAAACCAGGGGATGAATGGGTGGATGTACAAGATCAATAATAAAGCTCTTAAAATGTCCGCATTTGAAAGTTCAGTGAAGGAAAATGACCAGGTAATATGGTGGTACAGTTATGATCCCAACTCAGAAGGCCCCAGCTGGAAGGAAGTCTCCAGCGGGAATGCTACTGGTTCGGCTGGCAATTCTCAGCCGCAATCAAGCCAAGATATGAGTCAGTATTCTCAGCAATTAGAGGCTCTAAAAGATAATATAACAATTGTCAATGCTGATAAGAGGATGTCCTCGCAGCAGGCCAAACAGTTGGAAAAGGAATTGGGAAATCATCAGGTCTCTCTGCACCAGGAAGCAAAGGTCGGGCAGGACACTGAGATTATGGATGGGGTTGAGGAAATCGGCGTTTTTATACCCGCCGGTGCTGTTTCCGAATCCATTAACATAACAGTAGAAGAAATCAGTAACAATCAACCCCGGCCCCAGTTTGGGATTAGACTAGCCGGTTCCGTATATGAAATCGGTCCTGATGGCAGCAGCTTTGATCAACCTTTGACTATCATTATAAGAACTGCTATTACCGATGACTTGGATATTCAGAGTTTAAGCCCGGCTTGGTATGATACTCAGAAAAAGGAGTGGATACCTATTCCTGCCCTGCTTGATCTGGAGCATGGTTTGGTAGTATTCCGGGTGGATCATTTTACCCCTTTTGCCGTGTTGGAATTCCCAGCTCGGAGCAGTTTCGATGATCTTGGCCGTGATTGGGAATGGGCCCGGGAAGCCATTGAGGTCTTGGCCGGGCAAGGAATAATTAATGGTACCGGTAGGGGATTTGAACCTGCTAGGCCCATAAGCAGAGCTGAATTTGTTCAGCTTTTGGTAAAAGCCTTGAATTTCACTCTACCCTCTGATGCAGTTGAGAAGGAGTTCAATGACATTCAAGCCGGAGATTGGTATGCCCCGGCAGTATGGACGGCTTGTGCCAATGATGTTGTCGGTGGTTATCCGGATGGCTCTTTTAAACCCCATAAAGCCATTACCCGCAATGAAATGGCCTGTGTCCTGCATCGCTTACATGGTGCGGAATTCACCGCCGGGGAACTGGATTATTGTGATAAGGATGCCATACCTGCCTGGGCCCAGCCCAGTATCTGTTTCACAGCTCAAGTCCAGCTGATAAAGGGTTATGAAGATGGAAGCTTCCGAGGGTACAATCCTCTAACTCGGGCTGAGGCTGCGGTTATAGTATACCGGTATCTTAATTATCTCCTAACTATATAGGTTCACACGAAAATGGTTTAATCTGGTTTACCCGGTGTTTCTCATCGCCAAACAATTTTAGGGGCGGTCTTTGACCGCCAGTTTCCCGGCATAGGTTAAAATTTTCATGCACGTTGTTTCCGTATCATATGGTTGATAGGATGAAAACACCATGAAAAATGGAGGAATTCACTTGATGATAAAAAAAATAGGTTTAATGGTTTTAATACTATGCCTGATCCTGGCAGGCTGTGCTGTTAGCTCCGGTAACAGTACAGCCCCGGCAGAAAAACAAGTCCAACCTGCTGACTCTGCCCATATTCAGGCTAGCGAACAGGAAAATGATAATATTGATAATAACCATAGCAATAATGGTGATAATCCAGATCCAAGTCAGCCGAAGAAGGATCAAGCTCCGGCCTCAGTGCCCAAGCAGGAGATAGTTGAAAAATCCGATATCAGTAGTGAGCCAGCCCAGGTCTCCAGCCAGGAATCAGGAAAGCAGGTCAAGCTATTGATCACCCGTGATTTTGGGCAGGAAATTTTATTGCAGGAATTGGCTGCCCTGGAATCAGGCTGGACCATTATGGATTTGCTCCAGGCTAAATGTAGTGTGAAAACTAGGTATGGCGGTGGTTTTATCGACAGCATCAACGGGATTAAGAGCTCTACCGGCGGATTAAAGGGTGGGATGCAGGACTGGTTTTATTATGTCAATGGCATATGTCCAGATGTGGGGGGACTGGATTACCCCCTTCATGCGGGTGAAATGATATGGTGGGATTATCATGCCTGGCAAGGGGGGGTGAGTAATTCAGCTGTAATCGGATCTTTTCCAGAACCCTTTTTACATGGGTATAATTCTCAACTTAGACCAACTACCATCGTATGTTCAGCGGAAATACTGGAAGCCGGCCGCCGGTTGGAGAAGTCTCTAAAAGCCCATGGGGTAAGCAAGATACAAGTTGTGGAGATGAAGGAAGCAGTTTTTGATAATCCAAATGGACCTACCCTGGTCCTGGGAGAATGGGATAGCCTGCAAGCTATTGACCATCTGAATAAGCTCAACCAGGCTTACCAGCGTAATGGTATGGGTATTCACTTAAATCCCAACAGTATTGAACTTTTGAATTTCCAGGGTCAGGTGGTAAAGAGTCTAGACGGCAGTGCGGGAGTAATAGCAGCTACTGGTAGCGGTCTGGGTGATTCCTGCCCCTTGTGGCTGGTTTCCGGCACTGATAGCTCAGGATTTCAGCAGGCTCTGGAATTGCTAATTAAGGGTCCCGGGGCACTGGCTGGCAAGTATAGCCTGGC
>JAAYJK010000103.1 GCA_012522955.1 Syntrophomonadaceae bacterium | reverse complement strand
TGAGCAAGCCGCCCCCAAGGGCCGGCTTTTTTTTTGCCCAAATGAGGGTGTGACCGAGGTTCGAGGCCCCTGAAAAAGTACCTGTTTGGTATCCTTAAGGAGCCGAAGGCGACGAAGGATCTCATCAACAATAGGTTATTATTGGTGTTTATACAGTTACAAGATGCTTCGCTTACGCTCAGCATGACACATTTAAGAGACTTTTTCAGTAATTTTGGAAGGTTATGAGTTTCAGCTTTTCTCAATAAAAATTGACACTCATAACCTTACCCACTGTAACTGAGGTATGAAAACGGGCGGTCAAAGACCGCCCCTACAAGTTTATATTTAATTATATAGTTCATACGAAAGTGAATTATCCCCCGAAAACTGGTAATCGTTGCGGGCGACCACAGGTCGCCCCTCCAGACTCGAACCGTTAATATGGATCTCAGGCAGGCATATGTAGGGGCGGTCTGTGACCGCCCGAGACCGTCCGACATAGCCCAAAAACTTTCTACTCGCTTGTGTTTTCTAATCATGGTGGTTTATAAGTTAATTCTAATAATCAAAAGCTTCTACAGGAATTTCCAGGGCCGAGCGATCGCCCAGTTCAACAATGTCAGTCAATGCCCATACATTGGGTACCACATTGAGCAGATAATACCTGGCTGACAACACCTTGCCCAGGTAGAAATTGTAGTCGAAATGTTCAGGGCCTAATTCCTGGGCCTTCTTATCAGCCAGTACCGCTTGGTCCAGTATACAACGGCCGGCATAAAGCTGAGACAGAGCGGTCAGAATTCGTTTCGAATACAATGGCATCATGCTGAAATCCCCTTGCCCCAGATATCCCTGCATAATTTGCAGGGTTTTGTTCATGGCTTTAAAGGCTTTAATGAATACTTCAAATTCCTTTTTCAGGGTTTCATTATCTTTGTTGACTTCATAGAAGCTATACATTTCTTTCATGAAATCCTGGAAGGGAACTCCTTTGCCCATGGTCATCTTGCGTCCGCAGAGGTCCAGGGACTGTATGAAGTTGGTGCCTTCCCAGATCGAATAAATCTTAATATCCCGGGCAATCTGAGCTACCGGGTATTCCTCACAATAGCCATAGCCGCCATAAGCCTGAATGGCTTCTGCGCAAAGCCACCAGCCTTCATCGGTGGGATAGGCTTTGCATAATGGGGTGGTTATTTCTACCAGTAAATTGGCTTCTTTTCTCTTATCCGGATCAGGATCATGTTCTCTTACATCAAAGGCAAAATAAGTCTTATACAGCATGGCTCTCATGGCTTCCACATGAGCCTTGCCCAACAACAGGGTTCTCCTGATATCTTCATGATTGATAATTGCAGTTCGGCCAGCTTTAGGATTGGTAAGAAGCCTCCCTTGTATCCGGTCTTTGGCATAATCACGAGCATTATACATGGCATTGGCAATACAGGAAGCAGCCAGGTGACCTGTTTCCATCCGAGCCATGTTCATCATCTGGAACATTTGCGCCATGCCTTCCCCTTTGCCCTCGTTTTCCAGGGGATTCTTACCCAAGAGCCAGCCCCGGCAAGCATTGTTGTCACCGAAACTCAAAGATGCAGTACATGAGCCGTGTTGACCCATCTTATGTTCTATCCCGGTGGTCTCTATGTCGTTAGGTTCAAAACTGCCATCTTCGTTAACCCAGTACTTGGGAACCACAAATAATGAAATGCCCCCGGTTCCTGGCTTGGCCCCTTCTACCCGGGCCAGGTACAAGTGAATTATATTTTCCGTAAAATCATTGTCTCCAAAGGTAATAAATATTTTATTACCTTTTATCTTGAATATTCTGGGATTATCGGTGGGAATAGCTTTAGCCAGTATATCACCCACATCAGAACCAGCGCTGGGTTCAGTCAAGCACATGGTCCCGGACCAGGTCCCATCCATCATTTTGGGCAGGAACATAGCTTTTAATTGCTCATCGCCATAACTCTGGATTAAGCCGGCAGCTCCACTGCTTAAGATAATGGTAGGCAAAAAAGTAGGATTGGCAGCGCCTATCAATTCAAAGATGGTTGAATGCAGTATATGAGGCAGAATCATAGCATCTTCAGAATCGTCTATATTGCTGGTTCCCCAGCCTTCTTCCTGCAGTTGGTGGAATAAAGGTCCAAAAGTTGGTGAACAGATTACTTTACCGTTTTCAAATTTAACCGGATTTTCTTCCCCATCGGTGTTGCTAGGTTCAATAACCTCTTTACACATTTTGAGAATTGGAGCTAGAACTGATTTAACATCTTCTTTGGAATAATAGTCGGAAAACTTGGGATAGTTAAATACTTCCTCGGTAGGAAGCCATTCTTGCAGAATAAATTCTAAATCTCTGGTATTTAGGTACGCAAAATTTGCAGCCATTTTATTAAACCCCCTCCAATATAACGGCGATCTACCAATACATTCCAGTATCACCCCTTAATTAATACTAGAAGTAATGCAGATGCCCCCTCTTAATAAAACTACATAAAACCCCCTAAAACAACCGAAACTTTAGCAGCCTTTTAGCAACCACCCCCCCGATCTTATCTAGCCCTGCCGGCAAATGGATTTGTCTTCTTCTTTTCTATTTATTATTTTATCTACCCATTGGCTGCAGAAACTCTAATAACGATTGATGCTGTTTAAGAAATGTGTCAATTTAAGAGTGCAAAATAAGATATTTCTGGATATTTCTTATATTCTAAAAGTACTACCGTTAATCCTTTTTTCCTTATCGAAGTTTTAATTTTCAAAATAGTCTGCCTAATTTCAATGATTCTATTATAAATGTGCTTTACATCCTGATTTTTAATCCATATCGATTCGACTTAAGCAAGTCTCTATTTTTATGGTATTTATTCCTGCCTTAATCTATGTGTTTTCCTTTATTCAAGAAAATGATCACAGAATAGACAGGATTTTGGCCACAGATGTGGAATTTATTCACTGATATTTTTAACTCTCATAAATAAAGATGAAGGGAGTGAACAAGCACTTTATAAGAAATATGGGGGAATATAGTATTTGGGGGAGGAAATTATGGCTGACGTAAAAGAAGTAAAAATATCCGGACATATTCAGGAGACAGTGGCTAACCCGTCTGCCCTTGGCCTATTGGGGTTAGGCCTGGTCACCCTGGTAGCTTCAACGCAGAAATTAGGAATAACTGACGGTACTATGTTTATCATACCCTGGGCTCTGTTTTTAGGAGCTACTGCCCAGTTTGTGGCAGGCATCTATGACTTTAAGCACAACAATACTTTTGGAGCTACTGCTTTCTGCGGGTATGGTTTTTTCTGGTTTGCAGTGGCTACCACCTGGATGATGTCCAATGGGACCATAGGCGCTGCTGAAGGTATAAGCGGCGATCTTCACCAGCTGGGCTTTGCCTTTCTGGGTTATTTTATTTTCACCGTTTATATGACCGTAGGAGCTATGGGAGCCAACAAGGTGCTCTTTATTATCTTTTTCTTAATTGATTTACTTTTCCTGGGTCTTTTTATGAGTACCCTGGGTTGGGGCGGAGAAGCCTGGCACGAACTGGCCGCTTACTCGGAAATGGGTATTGCCATTATGTCTCTTTATGGTTCCGCTGCTAACGTATTGAATGCTCAATATGGCTATACCGTATTGCCGGTAGGAGCTGCTTTTGGACCCTGGCAGAAAAAAGCGCAGGCCTTGAAGAAATAGACCTAAAACTAGGAGGAGTTTAGCTGCAATAAGGTATTAGAACTTGACTAATAAGAATTGATTCTATTGCTTCGTAGTTCGTTACAGCAATAGAGCAAGAGAATATTATGAACCCAACGGAAGAGATTATATAATTAGAGGGGCTGTTCCTGGGAACAGCCCCTCTAACTTTCTTATTATCTGCCCAATAATTTTGTCTATGCGGGACGGGCGGTCAAAGACCGCCCCTACAAATATTTGGCGATTATAAACATTGGGTAAATCGCGATAAAGGGTTTTCGTATGAACTTAATCGAGTAAACATTTTCCTGTGAACTTATTTTTCATCCAGTAGTCTTTGTAAACGCAAGACTTCCAGTTGTAATAATTGCTTATCTTTTTCCAGCTGAGCAATTTTTTCTTCCGGGGTCATACTAACCATATTGTCACTGTCACTGTTATTAATAGCCTGGGCATAATAATCATTTAGTATACTCTGGCCATAACCAACTCCCGGTACCGCCCATCTGCCGTCCAAATCACTCCAGGTTTGAGCAATTCCACGAGTAACCAAAACAAATCGGGGATCAAGGAGTATCTTGCCTGCTGGCAGAGGTGATTTGCTGACATAGGCATAAAGATGCTGTACATGAGCCTCAACTCCATCAGCTGGGGTTTTGAAAATGGCTCCGTGCACGCCCTCCGTGAACCATACCCGGGTGGGATCAGATCCTCTCAGGTCTTCATTGCCAGTAGCAGCCTTACCGGTGGCGCTCAATCCACAGTAGTTATTTTGATAAGCCTTTACCAGTCCTCCGTATTTCCACCAGCCGGTTTCCTTGGCTGCCTGGCAGAAAGCCACATCGCCCCTTATGCCGTAGTCCTGGCCTATCTGCAGATATAGTGCCGGCAGCTCAGATGGTGCCGAAGGATTATTGGCCAGCATTAAATCTTGCAAGACCTGGGCACTTAGCATGGAATCACCCATTATCGACAGCTTCCCGTCGGCAGGAATAGTGACTGATCCGCTATATTCATTGTCATCCAGGACTGGATTGGTGATCAAAACATGCCGGTTCACTCCGTCCCAATCAACCTCCATCCCTAATTCTTCGGTAACGAAGCGGACCGGAACCATGGTACGGTCGCTAATTATAACTGGATCCACATCTGTATGTATTTCCCTGCCGTTAATAAATATCTTAATAATTTGCTGGGCCTCAGTAGATATGGGTCCTAGGAAACTTGTCCCAATAACCATGGTCATTAGTAATAATACGATTAAAACACCCGTGCCTTTTCTTGTTTTTTTCAACGACTGCACCTCCAGAATTTATAGTCTTAACATTAATTCAAGCTGTGCAGCCTAAATTCCTGCTACTCTCCCCTCCTTCTGGATGAATATGTGCTATATTTACTGCCAGATTATATGTACGGAATAGAGGCACCTGGGCCAATCTCCCTGTTGGTAGATAAAAATCCACCCTTAGGATGCTTAGCTCATATAGTATGTCCTGGCTAAGAGGGATGAGTAAAACTAGATATATCCAGCCTTTAGGCTCGTTAATTATTTTGTCGATGCCAAATACTACATAAGAACAAATAAAGCTATCAGTTTTTACACGATTCGGCCATAAAACAAAAAATTATTATAGCTTTCTATCTCATAAGAAGACAAGTTTTTCTTACTATATGGTGTATCTTATTTATACAATACATTTATTGTCATTGTTTTTTGTTTCAATGGGAGGTGTAAGACCTTGTCATTAAAAGGAATTAACCATATAATTTTCGCTTTTATCCTTAGTTTTTTTATTATCACTTATTTATTCATCACAGAAAGCTGTCCATTCATACATATCCCAACTCTTGCCTTGGTGTTGTTCTTTATTCTTATATTTTTTAATCATCAGCAACGGCAGGATAGGGGATTAGAATTCCATAAGCTGATCAGATCATCCGGGCCCCATAATTCTCAGGGCAGCACATCTCCGATTTTTCTTCAAGGCCTGGACCAAATACCGGAAAGCATTATCATTTTAAATGGCAGCCGCCAGGTTATTTATCACAATCGAAGCGCAGTCCATCTATTCGGTCTCAAACAGAATATGACATGCACAGGCTGTTTGGTCGAACAAGCCTTTCACTTGGACGGGAAACAACTCACTGCTATTGGGCAGGTATTATCAAAGGGTGAAAAGGAGGAGAACAGACAAACTCTTAGCATCGAAGGTGAAACGCGCAGCTTTTTGCACCGAATTGATCCTATCTCAGAAAACGGCATGGTTCAGGGCTTATTGCTTTACTCTAAGGACATTTCCTCCGGGATCTGGACCCAGCAAGAAACCCCAACCGCCAATATGGTCAAAAATCAGTTTTTAGCCAATATAAGCCATGAGCTGAGAACCCCCCTGATAGGAATTATGGGAGCGGTAGAACTGCTGGAACGCAATGAGCACCATGATTCTGAACTGGATAATATCCGCATTATAAGTGAATGTGGGGAAAAACTACTGCAAATAATTGACCGAATGCTTACTGTCTCCAGGGTGGAATTGGGGGCTGGAGATTGTCAACATGCAGACTGCAATATCAAAAGCCTGCTCCAGGAAATTCTGAGCTCTATATACCCTTCTTTGAAGGAAAAAGGGCTCGATATGGATTGGTATATCGAACCCAATGTGCCCGAATATCTGGTGCTGGATGGCGTTAAACTGCAACAGATACTTGCAAATATACTGAGTAATGCGGTTAAGTATACCCGTCAAGGAGGTATTGCTTGCCGAGTAAAATATGAGCAAAATGGCAGCAATTCGTGGATAAGCATATCCATAAGTGACACTGGAATTGGTATAGCTGAGGATCAATTAAGTAAAATATTGTCTCCTTTTTCCCAGGTGGATAATTCCTGCTCCCGGCAGTACCAGGGTATAGGATTAGGTCTGTACTTGTGCCGAAAACTGTTGGAGGTTATGGATGGTGAGTTAAGGATTGAAAGCCAAGTTGGTAAAGGATCAACCTTTCATATAAAACTCCCGGTACTGCTTCTAGATCAAAGCCATTCCAAATCAGTGAGTTCCAGACCCAACCCCATGGAGGAAGATGAACTGCCCTTTGGATTCAATCCCCTACGAATTTTGGTAGTTGACGACAATCACTTGACCCTGAACATAGTCACCCAAATACTCCACAATTATGGCTTCCAAACTGAGGTGGCCAGTAATGGGCTGGAGGCATTGGATTTACTGCCCCAGAATCGTTTCGATCTACTGTTAATGGACATGCAGATGCCCTTGATGGATGGTTACCAAGCCACCATGAATATACGAGCGCAAAGCACTTTTCAGTCCTTGCCCATTATAGCTATGACAGCCAATTCAACCCCCAATGCCCGGGAAAAATGCCTTAGCAGCGGCTGCAATGCCTATATTGCTAAGCCCTTTAAAGCTGAAGAATTAATGAATGAAATTGCCAATTGTTTTAAGAATAATATCCCGAAATCCCCGGGCGAGGTGGAGAGGAAGCTAATAGCGGAGCTCATTCCTGATTTTTTAGACTCTTTGTATGAATCCATTCAGGAACTGGATGTAGCAGTAAAAAGCAATGACCTTGAAGGAGTAAAAAATATCAGCCATGACATAAAAGGCAGTGCAGGATTATACGGATTTCATGAAATATCCCGCACCGCAGCCAAAATAGAACAGGCTGCAGGGGCAAATGAATCCCAAGCCATTAACAGTTCATTTACCCAACTATGCGACCTGTATAAGAAACTCGGGGCCTAATAAGTCAATGCCATAGTGTACCTTGACTTATTTCAGGCCAGCGTTTGTAGCTATTTCTTTTATTTGTCTGGATTTGTTCATGGTATATAGATGTATGCCCGGCACTTTGTTAATTATCAAGTTTTCTACCTGCCGACTGGCATACTCTATGCCGGCTTTCTCCATATCATCCGGGCGGTTATCATATTTGTCCAACAACTGCAGTAAAGCGGGTGGTATCGAAGCACCAGACAAAGCTAACATACGCTTGATCTGTTTAGCGTTTAGCACCGGCATAACACCAGGTACTATCGGACAGTTTATGCCAATCTGCAAACTACGATCAATGAAGTCATAGAACTTCCGGTTGTCAAAGAAAAACTGGGTAACCAGAACATCTACCCCAGCCTCTACTTTTTGTTTTAGATATAGTAGGTCATCACTTAATTTTTCACAATCCGGGTGCCCTTCTGGATAGGCAGCAGCAGCAATGCCAAAATCTGCTTTCTTCCTGGCATCCTCAATTAGCTCACGGGCATAGTTGTATTCTCGTTGATCTGGATCTATACCCTCCTCATCCGAGGGCGGATCACCCCGTAAGGCCATTATGTTTCTAATCCCCCTATCCCACAGTCTTTCCAATACAGAGTCTACTTCCTGCCGACTATGAGCCATACAGGTTAAATGAGCCAGAGTCTCGATCCCATAATCCGTTTTTATGCTGGAGGCAATTTCTACCGTTCTATCTCGGGTACTGCCTCCAGCTCCATAGGTTACACTAATAAAATCCATTTTTAAATCTCGGAGCTCTTCAATGGTCTCAAATATAGATTCAACCGGATAGCTGGCTTGGGGTGGAAAAATTTCCAGTGAGAGCACTGGTTTTTGGGACAGTTTATAAAACTCAATTATTTTCATACAAGCCCATCCCCCCTTTATCTAAATTATATAAACGAATAGCTTATATATTACTACATATTCTTTATCAGCTCATCGGCAAACTGAGAACACTTGACTTCGGTAGCCCCTTCCATAAGCCGGGCGAAATCGTAAGTCACTATCTTGCTGGAGATAGTCTGTTCCATGGCTTTGATAATCAAATCGGCAGCTTCATTCCATTGCAGGTGCTGCAGCATCATTACCCCGGAGAGTATGACCGAGGATGGATTAACCTTATCCAAACCTGCATATTTGGGGGCAGTACCGTGGGTGGCTTCAAATATGGCATGACCAGTAACATAATTAATGTTGGCGCCAGGAGCAATTCCTATTCCGCCTACCTGGGCTGCCAGTGCGTCCGAGGCATAGTCTCCGTTTAAGTTCAAGGTAGCCACCACTTCAAATTCGGTTGGCCGGGTCAAAACCTGCTGCAGAAATATATCGGCAATAGCATCCTTAACGATAACTTTGCCTTCCACCTTGGCCTGGGCTTGGGCAGCATCAGCAGCCGCTTCTCCTTCTGTTTCCTTAATGCGGTCATACTGATCCCAAGTAAAAGTCTTATCCGCAAACTCCGTTTCTGCCAGCTCATAACCCCATTGTTTAAAGGAACCTTCGGTATATTTCATAATATTACCCTTATGAACCAGGGTGACGCTCTTGCGACCTTCATCAATGGCATATTGAATAGCAGCCCTGACAAGCCTCTTACTTCCTTCCTCAGATACCGGTTTAATTCCGATCCCTGAAGTTTCAGGAAACCTTATTTTACTGACTCCCAGTTTATTCTGTAAAAAAGCAATCAGTTCTTTGGCTTCCTGGGAATCATGGGCATATTCTATCCCGGCATAAATATCTTCCGTATTTTCACGGAAAATAACTATATCCACATCTTCAGGTCTTTTTACTGGTGAAGGTACACCATCAAAATACCTAACCGGCCTTAAACATACGTAGAGATCCAGTTGCTGTCTCAAGGCTACATTCAAGGAACGAATACCGCCCCCTATGGGAGTAGTGAGAGGCCCTTTAATGGCAATGATATATTTCCGGATAGCATCCAGGGTTGCGGCCGGAAGCCATTCTCCGGTTTGCTTAAAGGCTTTCTCCCCGGCCAGCACCTCGTGCCACACTATTGATTTCTGGCCTCCGTAGGCTTTTTCTACTGCTCTATCCAGAACTCGATATGACGCAGCCCAAATATCAGGACCGGTACCATCCCCTTCTATAAAAGGTATAATAGGATGATCCGGTACATTCAAAGCCCCATTGGTGACAGTAATTATTTCTCCCTGGGGATTATTTTGTTGATTAGTCATAAGTAAAACTCCTCATATAGTATTTTGCAAACATCTTCTTAGTTAATTCCCAGCGATAAGCCTTGGCCTTTATATAAATTAACTGGAAATCTTCTTCCTTGATAGCTTTGAGCTATTGCGGTTGGTTAATTATTTAAACTATCAGCCCGGCTGCTTTTGATGGGGTAATACTAATCAAGATTAAAAGTGCCGTGCTTTTTAAAATGTTCCACCAGGCCGCCTTCGGACAATATTTTGAGCATTACCGGCGGTAGTGGAGTTATGGCAATCTCTAATCCTTTGGTTTTATTGTATAGCATACCTTCCTGGAGGTTAATCTCCAGTTCATCTCCAGCATCGATCTCATCAGTATCACACTCAATCAAAGGCAAGCCGGTGTTAATACAATTGCGATAAAAAATACGGGCAAATGATTTGGCTATTACTGCACTAATATCGGCATTAATGATAGCCAAGGGAGCTTGCTCCCGGGATGAACCACAGCCAAAATTTTTACCGGCTACAATGAAATCTCCTTTGTTAACATGGGAGTAGAACTCAGGATCCAAATCCTCCATCACGTGTTTCGCTAGTTCCCTCATATCCAAGGTTTTAAACTTATAGCGGCCAGATATTATATAATCAGTGTTAACATCGTCATTAAATTTGTGAACTTTACCTTGCATGCTCATACTGCCCCTCCTCTAACTGATAAATTCCCGGGGATCGGTTATCTTCCCGGTCAAAACTGAAGCTGCCACCGTTGCAGGTGATCCTAAATATACGAAAGCCTTGTTATTGCCCATTCTTCCTTTAAAATTACGGTTGGCAGTTGAGATCACGTTTTCCCCATCGGAAGGAACTCCATTATGGGTACCTACGCAAGGTCCGCAACCAGGAGTAACTACTGCCGCACCCGCTTCTACGTAGGTCTCGATCAAACCTTCCCGCAAAGCTTGCAGCATGACCTGACGGGAGGAAGGTGCAACGATCAAGCGAGTATTCTGGCCAATTTTTCTGCCTTTTAATATTTGAGCTCCTATCCGCAGATCTTCTATACGTCCATTGGTACAGGTACCAATAAAGCCTTGCTGAATGGGGGTTCCGGCCACCTCACTGATAGGGGACACATTGTCCACGGTATGAGGTTTAGCTACCTGAGGTTCCAGCTTGGAAACATCGTATTCCAGAACCTTTGCATATATAGCATCCGGATCTGCTTTAACCGGCTCAAAATCTCTTGCGCTATGCTGCTTGACCCAGGCTATTGTTTTATCATCGGCTTCCATCAGCCCGCACTTGGCACCCATTTCAATAGCCATATTGCTGATGGTAAACCTGGCTTCAACGGACAGATCAGCAATAGCCGGTCCGGTGTATTCGGCTGCCATATAAGTAGCACCATCGGCAGTGATATCACCAATTAAATACAGAATAAGGTCTTTGGAATAAACTCCAGTAGGCAGAGTGCCATTTAACACAAATTTTATGGTTTCCGGCACTTTAAACCACAACTTGCCCGATATAATTCCGGCCGCCAGATCAGTTGATCCGACTCCAGTAGAAAATACATTAATAGAACCATAGGTACAGGTATGAGAATCGGCACCAATAACCAGATCCCCCGGCACTACATGGCCTTGTTCGGGAACCAGCTGATGACATACCCCATCTCCAATATCGTAAAAATTTATTCCCTGGCTGCTGGCAAAAGCCCTCATCTGATGATGCAGGGCTGAAACCCCTTCCAATGGGCTGGGGGCGCTGTGGTCTATTACCATAGCCACCCGTTTGGGATCAAAAACCTTAATGGCATTCATTTCATTAAAGGCCTGTATGGCCAGCCCCGAAGTTCCATCCTGGCCCATGGTGAAATCCAGATCGGCAATGACAATATCGTTTGCCTTAACATCTCTTTTGCTTTTATTGGAGAGTATCTTTTCTGCAATGGTTTTTCCCACTTAACTGTCCCCTCTTTCCCTTTTGTACTCTTCAAAGATATAAACCAACTCTTTATCAAATAAGGATCTTTTAAGATCAATGGCCAGCTGCCGCACCTTGCCTAATATCTGCTCTGAAGATTCATGGGATAATTCCACCCCATACTCATGCAGGAACTTGGCCCGGATAGCAGATGAACCTGAGTGTTTGCCTATCACTATTTGTCTTTCCAGACCTACTTCCTCAGGAGTAAATACTTCATAAGTTAATGGGTTCTTCAACACTCCATCCCCATGAATACCTGACTCGTGGGCAAAGATATTACTGCCTACTATGGGCTTGTTAACCGGCAATTCCCTTCCCGAGGCTTTGGCTACATATTCAGCTACTTCCTTGAATATAGTAGTATCATATCTTACCGGCATGTTCATCAAATACTTTATTACCATGATCATTTCCTGCAGACAGGTGTTGCCAGCTCTTTCCCCCAGTCCATTAACCGTTACTCCCACATAATTAGCTCCCGCTTGGATTCCGGCCAGAGCATTAGCAGTTGCCATGCCGAAATCATTGTGGGTGTGCATCTCTATATCCAGACTGGTAACATCTTTTAGAGTTTTAATATAACGGTAGGTAGTCAATGGAGTCAATGTTCCCACCGTATCGCAGAAACGTAGGCGATCAGCGCCAGCATGTTTAGCTATCAAAGCAAACTCGGTAAGAAATTCCATGCGGGAACGGGAAGCATCTTCCGCATTGACAGAAACGTATAAATCTTTGTCTTTGGCAAATTTTACCGCATCCGACATCCGGTTTAATACATCCTGGTGGGTAGTCTGTAATTTATGCTGGATATGAATATCAGAGGTTGATATGGATATAGCTACTGCATCCACCCCACAACAGATGGACTGTTGAATATCGGATATAACCGCCCGGTTCCAAGCCATTATACTAGCCTTTAGTCCATAATCAACTATCTGTTTAATGCATTGCTTTTCAAATCCACCCATAACCGGTATCCCGGCTTCTATCTGGTCAACCCCTATCTGATCCAGGTATTTGGCAATTCTCAATTTTTCTGCATTGGCAAAAACCACCCCGGCCGTCTGTTCTCCATCCCGCAAGGTAGTATCAACAATATTTATCTTGGCTCCTTCATTATTAAACCAGTCCTTACTTGACCAATCAAAACTCATATATCAGACTCCTCTCCATAAAGGGCATATGAAATTGTTTAACTTCATAATTCTATCACAGTAATACAAATAGCACAGCCTGCTAATCATTTACTTTAAAATAATATTAAAACTGCAGCATCCCCTGGAGTAAGCAGGCCTTTATAACAATTAGCAGGCTTAAGATTATATTTCATTAAGCCATTGATGAATGGCTGCTGTACTCTGGTAAGCAGAGTAAGGCCATTGGCTAGCATTAGCTATTGAGTTTTCGAGCTAGAATCTGGTTGACCAGGGCTGGATTGGCCTGTCCCCGGGTGGCCTGCATTACCTGCCCCACCAAAAAACCGGTAGCTTTTTTCTTGCCATTGCGATAATCTTCAACTACCCTGGGGTTCTTAGCAATAACCTCCAGGATTATCTTTTCCAGGGTATCCTCATCTGAGATCTGTTCCATTCCCTTTTCCTTTATGATTGCTTCAGGAGGGGATCCAGTTTCGAACATGGCCTCAAAAACCTCTTTGGCCATTTTTCCACTAATCCGGCCTTCATCCATTAACTTCAGCATATCAACCAAATGGACTGGATTGATCTTGCATTGAGTAATATCCAGGTTTTTTTGATTTAAAAGCTTGCTCATCTCCCCCATCATCCAATTTGATATAATTTTGCCATCGTGATAGTAGCGAGTACATTCATCAAAAAAGCCCAGAAAATCAGGAGTCAGAGTTAGTAAACTAGCATCATAGGCGGAAAGACCATGCTCATCCATTATTCTCTCCCTGGCTTGTTCCGGCATCTCAGGCATACTCTGTATGATATCATTTACCCATTTCCGACTGATTCGAAGTGGGGGCAGATCAGGTTCAGGAAAATAGCGGTAGTCATGAGCTTCCTCTTTGGAGCGCATGGACCGGGTAATTTGCTTGTCCTCCTCCCAGGTGCGTGTTTCCTGAATTATCTCCTCTCCATCTTCAATGGCTTCTATCTGCCGCTGCACTTCAAAGTCGATGGCTTTTTCCATAGCTTTAAAGGAGTTTAAATTTTTAATTTCGGTTCGGGTACCTAGTGTCGCCTGGCCGGAAGGACGCACTGAGACATTGGCATCACATCTTAATGAACCCTCTTCCATTTTACAGTCTGAAACCCCGGCAAATAATAACACAGAACGGATTTTTTCCATATAAGCTCTAGCTTCTTGGGAACTGCGCAGGTCAGGCTCAGATACAATTTCCAACAAGGGTACTCCTGAACGATTCAAATCCACCAGGGAAAATGGAGTTGAACTAATGCTTCCCTGATGAACCAGCTTTCCAGCATCCTCCTCCAAATGGGCTCGGGTTATACCGATACGTTTCTTGGTCCCGCCAAACTCAATATCTAAATAACCTTTTTTACACACCGGCAAGTCATACTGGGAAATCTGGTAAGCCTTGGGCAAATCGGGATAGAAATAGTTCTTACGATCAAATTTGCAATAATCAGCTATTTCACAGTTTAAGGCCAGACCAGCTTTAATGGCATATTCCACCACTTGTTGATTGAGAACCGGTAGCATACCAGGGAAACCGGAACATATAGGACATACATTGGTGTTAGGCTCAGCCCCAAATTCATTGGAACAGGAACAAAATATTTTACTCCTGGTTTTGAGTTCTACATGTACTTCCAAGCCGATAACAGTCTCAAAACTCATATTATATCACCCCCGATATCCGGCTTTGCTTGATGGTAGTCTGTATTCTGTTCAAAGGCATAGGCAGCTCTGATCAAGGTGCCCTCATCAAAGGCCCGTCCAATCAACTGCAAGCCTACCGGCAGACCCTCCAGGAATCCGCAGGGTATCGACATTCCCGGCAAGCCAGCCATGTTAACCGGTACCGTCAATATGTCATTCATATATAGAGTAAGTGGATCTCCCACCTGTTCTCCCAGTTTAAATGCTGTAGTAGGCGTAGTTGGAGCTACTATTAAATCATAATCTGCAAAAACTTTATCAAAATCATTTTTTATCAGCCGTCTCACCTTTAAAGCCTTAAGGTAATAGGCATCATAGTAGCCTGAACTAAGGGCATAAGTTCCCAGCATAATTCGCATTTTCACTTCATCCCCAAATCCCTCTGCCCGGGTTGAGGAAAACATCTCAATCACGTTTTCCGCTTGAAAATCCCTGAGCCCATATCTCACTCCATCGAAGCGAGCTAAATTGGCACTGGCTTCGGCTGGAGCTACAAGATAGTAGGCAGGCAGAGCATACTCGGAATGGGGAAGAGATACTTCCTCAACTATTGCTCCCAATTCCTCATACTTGAGCAGGGCCTGCTTAACCGTGTTTTTTATTTCAGTTTCTATTCCCTCCTGGAAATACTCGCGGGGATAGGCTATTTTCAGGCCTTTTATATCATCCCTTAAGAAGGAGGTAAAATCAGGTTTTTCTAGCTCAACCGAGGTTGAGTCCAAGGAGTCCTTTCCGGCAATCAAGTTTAAAACCTGGGCACAATCTCCCACCTCCCGGCTGAACACCCCTACCTGATCCAGGGAAGAGGCATAGGCTACCACTCCGTAGCGAGATACCCGGCCATAAGTTGGCTTAAGACCCACAACCCCGCAGTAGGAAGCAGGCTGCCGTATTGATCCTCCGGTATCAGTACCCAAAGCAAAGGGAATTTCTCCAGCTGCTACTGCCGCCGCTGATCCACCGGAAGAGCCTCCGGGAACCCGGGTTAAATCCCATGGATTCCTGGTGGGGAAAAATGCTGACTGCTCGGTAGAAGATCCCATAGCAAACTCATCCAGGTTGAGCTTACCAACTAGTATTCCGCCTGCTGCCTTTAACCGGGCCGCCACCGTAGCATCATAAAAAGGCACAAAATTCTCCAGCATCCTGGAGGCACAGGTGGTTCTCATCCCTTGGGAACAAATAATGTCTTTCAATCCATAGGGTATTCCATCCAGTCCGGAAAAACTCCCCCGGGCATCACACTGCTGAGCCTGGGCCATAGCCCCTTCTTCATCCAGGGTGATAAAGGCCTGGATTTTATCTTCCACCTTATTGATTCGTCCCAACACCGAGCTAATTATCTCGGTGGCAGATGCTTCTTGCTTATCTAATACCTGCTGCAGCTCATGCAAGGTTAATTCATACAATTCCAATGAAAGCCCCCCTTAAATAATTTTTGGAACCTTGTATTGTCCTGCTTCCACCAGAGGAGCATTGGCCAGAATTTCTTCTCGTTTAGGAGCCGGCTTGACTTGATCTTCACGGAAAATGTTGAACACCGGCAGTATATGGTCCAGAGGTTCTACTCCTTCAGTATCCAGTTGCTGAAGTTTATCAACATATTGTAATATGGAGCCCATGTGTTCAGCATATTTTTCCTTTTCCTTCTCTTTAAGCTGCAAACGAGCTAACAGAGCTACGTGTTCAACTTCCTCAAAGCTAATAGTCATGGAATTACCTCCTGTTTTTTACCCATGTGAAATATTATATCAAAAAGCCTGGAGCTTAACTAAACATTTTACCATAAATGGCTGCTAGTTAGATATTAACTCATTTACTGCAAGGAAGAACTTATATTGATATGTGAATTGATAATATGGAATATATGAAACTTGGTATGTTTATTATTAAGTAATTCAACTTATCTTCAGGCTTATATTCTTAGATACCTTGCTGCCACTGGCCCAGGTTCTGCAGGAACTGCTCTTCCTCCAAGATTTTAATTCCCAACCCCATGGCTTTATCATATTTGCTGCCTGGGGATTCCCCCACCACCAGATAATCAGTTTTTTTGCTGACACTGCCGCTGACTTTGCCACCAAGTTTTTCTATTACTTCAGCGACCTCATTGCGGGTCATGGTCTGCAAGGTACCGGTTAGAACAAAAGTCTGCCCAGCTAGGGGAAACTCCTGGGTTAATGGTCTAGGCTCAGTCATATTAACCCCCTGCTCACAGAGCAGGTCAATAGTATCCCGGTTAAGAGGCTCGGCAAAAAACTTCACTATGCTGTCGGCCATAATGGGGCCGATTTCCTGTATTTGGGCCAACTCATCTTCGCTGACCTTAAAAAAGTTTTCCATATGAGCTATCCTCTGGGTTAACAGCCGGGCGCTTTTGGCCCCTATATGCCTGATGCCCAGAGCGGTGAGCAGTCGGTGCAAAGGCTGCTCTTTGCTCTTTTCTATAGCCTGCAGCAAATTATGAGCTGATTTATTCCCCATCCGATCAAGGGATGCCACTTTTTCCACATCCAATTTATACAAGTCAGCTACCTGATTGACCAGACCACTGTTTACCAACTGTTCCACCAGAGCAGGCCCTAGTCCTTCTATATCCATAGCTCCCCGGGAGGCAAAAAAGATAATACTTTCCTTCAATCGGGCAGGACAGCTAATATTTTCACAGCGCCAGGCCACCTCTGAATCCAACCTTATCAGCACACTGCCACAGGCCGGACAGTTATGGGGCGGCACAATAATTTTCTCCTGGCCTTCACGATATTGGGGTAAAGATTTGATAATCTCCGGTATAATATCACCGGCCTTGTGAATCAGAACCCGATCCCCAATGCGAATATCCTTTTCCTCTACCAGGTCAAAATTATGCATACTAGCCCGACTGACAGTGGTTCCAGCAATAAATACCGGCTCCAAGATGGCAGTAGGGGCTATTATACCAGTTCGGCCCACATTGACTTCAACATCCAGCACTCGGGTCTCCATTTCTTCCGCTGGAAACTTGTAAGCCACCGCCCAGCGGGGACTACGTATCGTCTGCCCCATCTGTTGCCTCCCGGCATAGGGGTCCAGCTTGACTACCACTCCATCAGTCTCGTAAGGCAAACCATGTCTTTGCTCGACCCAGGTCTCAATATACTGGATAACTTCTTCGATATCTTGACAGTATTTAGACTGGGGGTTGACCTTAAAGCCTAATTCACCCAGGATCTGCAAGGCCTCTTGCTGACTATAAATATCTTTTCCTTCCAGGTGCATAATATCATAAATAAATGAATCCAGGGCTCGCCTGGCAGTGATTTTAGGATTCAGCTGTCTTAAAGAGCCTGCCGCTGCATTACGAGGATTGGCAAATACTTTCTCTCCCTTTTCCTCTTTTTCCCTATTGAGGCGCACAAATTGTCCTTTGGGCATGTATACTTCGCCCCGCACTTCCACTCGGGGCAGCTCGTTTTTTAATTTTAAGGGAATGCTTTTTACGGTTCTTATATTGGCGGTGACATCTTCCCCTACCATACCATCGCCTCGAGTAGCTGCGTTAATCAATACCCCTTGCTCATACACCAGTGCAATGGACACCCCGTCTATTTTGAGTTCAGCCACATAAGTAACCGGTCCTAATTCTTTCTTTAATCGCTGATCAAAAAACCTGAGATCCTGGTAAGAAAACGCATTATCCAGACTTAGCAAGGGCAGTCGGTGGGTAATACTGCCAAACATAGGCAGAGGCTGACCACCAATTCTCTGGGTAGGTGAATGGCTGCTTAAGAGTTCAGGGTGAGCCTCTTCCAGTTGTCGGAGTTCTATCATCAGTCCATCATATTCAGCGTCACTGATAAGGGGATCATCCAACACATAATAATGGTATTCATGCTTTCTGATTTCTTCTCTTAATTTTTCTACCTTTTCTTCAGGCCGGTTCATCTTCGCTCCTCGCTTTACCCGGAATTTAAAAATTGATTCCACTGCAAAAACCCCAGCAGAACTGCTTTGGATTCTACTAAGATATTTTCTCCAATGGGGCTATATCTAAACGAAGCATTCTAACTCCTGCTCGCTCAAAATCTATTACCGCAATCTGTTCATCCTCAATTAGACTAGTAATAATCCCCACTCCAAATTTCTTATGCCGCACCTTGTCTCCCTGGTAGAAGGTATAGGATTTAAGCACTTCCTGTTCCGGAACTTCCAGTAGTTCTCGAGGTATTTCCTGTAAAAAACGGGAAGCCGGGTTATTGCGCTCATAGCCGTATAGGAGACGGGATACCGCATTGGTTAAGAACAAACGATCCCGGGCCCGGGTGATACCCACATAACATAAACGCCTTTCCTCCTCCATCTCCTCCGGGGTCTCACTTCGATAAGAAGGGAAAACTCCTTCTTCCATCCCGGTTAAAAATACTATCGGAAATTCCAGACCTTTGGCTCCATGCAGGGTCATTAAACAAACCGAGTCAGAATGGTCAATATCATCGCTGTCCTGTACCAGAGCGATCTCAGCCAGAAAATCCTCCAATCCTCCCCCGCCCGAAAAACCAAATTCTACCGCTAGGGATCTGAGTTCCTGCAGATTTTCAATTCTAGCCTGGGCATCGGAGGGACTATTCTTTAGCAATTCCTCTGCATAAGCAGTCATGGCCAGTACCTGTTCCAGAATTTCTACCACTGGTGATCCTGACTCTTCCAAAGTGCCAAAATACTTAATCATCCCATAAAAATTTTCCAATTGCTCTGTTTTTTTCCGATTAATACCTGGTATCAGGCCAGGCTGGGCTAGAACCTCCAGCAGCGGAATATCCTTTTCTTCAGCAATCTCTCGTATTTTCTCCACCGTCTTGTCTCCTATTCCCCGGCGAGGAACATTAATAATGCGCTCAAAACTTAAGCGATCATTGTTATTGGAGCTCAATTTTAGATAGGCAATTATATCTTTTACCTCTCTTCTCTCGTAGAATTTGTGAGCACCAATAATACGATAGGGAATATACCTTCGTACCAAGGCTTCTTCCAGCAATCGGGACTGGGCATGAGTTCGGTAGAATACGGCGCAATCCTGGTAGGCCTGGCCTTCCCGGTCTACCAACTCGGCAATGGTATCAGCTATAAAGGCGGCTTCTCCAAAACTATCCACCGCGCAATACTGAATCAGTTTCTCTCCATCCCCCCGGTTGGCATATAGTCTTTTACCCTCATGGCTGAGATTATGCTTGATAACCGCATTGGCTGCTTCCAGGATATGGCGAGTAGAACGATAATTTTGTTCCAGCTTGATTATTCGGGCATCAGGATAATCATTCAAAAAACGGGTAATATTGTAGGGTTCCGCGCCTCTCCAACTATAAATGGATTGATCCGGATCTCCCACAATGAAAAGGTTGCTGTGCTTCAAAGCTAGAAGTCTGGCCCACAAATACTGAATGTAATTGGTATCCTGATACTCATCGATCATTATATAACGAAAGTAGTTTTGATATTTTTCCAGACATTGTTGATCTTGCTGAAACAATTCAATACACAGGAGAATCAAGTCTTCAAAATCTACCGCATTCAATTCTCGCATACGCAGTTGGTAAAGTTTGTATATCCGATTAAATTTCTCTGTTTTACCAAAGGGAAGCCTTAGTTCCTGGAAGAATTCCTGGGCATTCTGCTTTTTATTCTTAAGTTGCTTAATCAGATATAAGATCTCATCCGGCTTGGTTTCATAGTCTCCTTCTTCTTTCAATATGGTCTTGATCATAACCTTGCCTTCTGAATCATCCATAATAGAAAAATTTTTGTCATAACCCAATCGGGTGATATCCATCCTCAAAATGCGATAACAGGCAGCATGGAAGGTCTGAATCCACTGCCCATTATAATTAGGAATCATACTGGCAACCCGAGATCGCATTTCCTGAGCCGCCTTATTGGTAAAGGTAATGGATAGTATTGAATCCGGAGCTGCTCCTTTATCTATCAGGTTGGCTACCCGGCTGGTCAATACCCTAGTTTTGCCGCTGCCGGCCCCGGCCAAAACCATGCACGGTCCTTCTTGGTGCACTACCGCCGCCTGTTGTTCCGGGTTTAACCCAGCAAAAATATCACTCATTATATAAACCACCTTAAAATAAGAAAATTGTTAAATCCCTGTAATTATCATGTTTTGATAACTATTTTATTGTATCACAGCTAGGTAAGCAAAGCTGAATTTTACAGCTTAAGCTAGCAAAAGTGTAAAAAATTTATCCAAGTTGGGATAAAAGTTTAAAATATTCAGGCTGCATGGTAAAGTTAAGGTAGATCTCTTGGCTTAGATAAAAGTTTCTGTGGGAGGATTATACTCTTGAAATTCCTACGTAGTATGATAATTATACTATTAATAATAACGGTTTCGTATCTTGCCGTTGTTAACTGGCCTTCTCTAATGGGCCAGAGCCGTCAAATACTGGAAAATCCTAGCAAGATTAACCATATTCCTTCTCCGGTTGAAAGTATCCCGGAGGATCAACTTACGGTACCAGATTTGATCCTCCTGGGAGCCAGAACAGAGGCCAAGCAAGGCACCTTATATGATGCTTCTTATCAGCTAATAAACTATCCGGACGGTGATGTTGCTCCGGACCGAGGTGCCTGCACTGATGTTGTTATAAGAGCTTTTAGAAATGCAGGGCTTGATCTGCAGCAATTAATTCATGAAGACATGCAAAATCATTTTGATATTTATCCCCAAAACTGGGGGATGAAAGCACCTGATGCCAATATCGATCACCGCCGGGTACCAAATCAGGTGGCTTTCCTGAAACGCTACGGGGAGACTCTGTCTTTGGACCCATTCCATGATCAGGAAGATTGGAAATGGGGAGACGTAGTCTATTGGCGCTTCCCCAACGGGGATGAACACTGTGGCATAATCAGTGACCGATTAGCCCCCCATGGTATACCTCTGGTTATACATAATGCCGGTATATGCACCGAGGAAAACGCTCTCTTGCGCTGGGAAATTACTGGGCATTATCGATACCCAGCCCGATAATATGGTGACTATTCAGCCAACGGTACCTATCCCTGTTCATGGGAATGGCGCCAAAGCTTAATCCTAGCATCCCCCTTATACCGGTGCCTATGCCTATCATTTAGGGCTGATAACAATAACGAACACGGGAGATAAGCTTAAATACTGGGAACTAAAAAGAAAGGATAATGCAATTGTGAAGCTGGAAAGATTGGACCTACATGGTCTGTCGCTGGACGAAGCCCTGGAAAAGACTCGTATTAACCTGAATTGGTGTATAAACAATGGGGTAGAAGTGCTGGATATAATTCATGGCAAAGGGTATCATAGCAGCAGGAATTTCTCAGTGATAAAACAAGAGATCCGAAAATATTTAGATGAAAATACCCCCCTGAAACAAGCCGGATACCGAGTAGTGCCAGGGGAATCTGATTTTCCAGTAGCCTTAACCTTTGATGAAGGTCATACCCTGATAGTTATTAGAGGCTTGGAAAAGGAGTATATAGGAGGAAAAAAACAGCAGAAGAAAAATCAGCTAATTTACTCCAGCGAAGGCAAGCGACAGCGTAAAGAACAAAAAAACCTTAAAGCCCAGAAAAGGAATAAAAACCGCTAAAGGAGTGGGTATTGATGGAGGTTAAGTGTGAAAACTGCGCCTTTCGTAGAAAGGCCGAAAAAAACCCCAAGAGTTTTAAAGCTCGCTTGTGGAGATGGCACACTAAAATATGCCCGGGATGGAAAGCTTATCAAAAGCAGCTGGCCCAAAAATAGACCCGACTAGGGTATGGGCACATCCAATGCTGAATTTAATTTAATACTTATCTGGGGTCAGCAAGGGGATATTCTCTCACCTGGGTTTGGATAACCTAATCATCACTGCTAATATTAAACCTGCAATAACAAATCCAGCAGCCACATCGGAGGCATAATGCACATTAAGGTAAACACGGCTAAAGCCTATTAAGCCAATTAAAAGCATAAGGCCATAAGCAGCTATTCTCTGAACCCTCGACTTGCCATGCTGGAGCAAGAGGTACGCTATATAACCATAGAAAACCAAAGACAGCATAGCATGCCCGCTGGGAAAGCTCATACCAGTAGCTATGGTAAGTTGTTCTCCAGCAGGTCGTTCTCTGCCTATAAGGTCTTTTAACAGTTTCATCATGGCCCAGCCAAGCATCATTCCCACGCTTAAGACCTGAGCGACCCGAAGGTGACCACCTTTGCACAGGATTACCACCGCCAGCACTCCCAGCAGGATAAAAGCATAGGGAGACCCCAGCTCGGTAAGGGCCTTAAACAGTATATCCGACTGAGGGGTTCTGATCCCTTCAATCCAGTATTTTACCAGGGTATCAGCATAGAATGTTGCATCTATTATTGCAAAAGCAAGCAGCTTTCTCCACCTCATTTTGTATGGTAACATTATATCTTATTTGATCAGGCCTATAATTATGTTCTGTTTGGTTGGTAGCGGCCTTTATCAGTTCCAATTTCGCAGTTTCTCATACTATTATCGCCATAAAAGTTGGGTTTCCCGCCATCAGCTATCTTAACTTATTATGGTGCCTAAGACGAGAAAGCATATACGCGTTTGCAGACCACAAGTAAGTTGTTTAACTTGTGAGAACAAAGAATGACCCTATTAAGAAAAAGATTTACAATTTATAAAGTACTTGCAAGGAGGTCCAACATGAGACAGGAATCAATTCATACCCCCATGGCCCCGGCAGCTATAGGGCCATATTCCCAGGCCATTAAAATCGGTAACTTGATATATACCAGCGGCCAAATACCCCTGGATGCGGAAGGCGGTTTGGTGGGAGTGGATATTACTGAACAGACTACCCAGTGCCTTATCAATGCCAAAAAGATCTTGGAAGCAACTGGAAGCAGCCTGGAACAGGTGGTTAAAACCACAGTATTTTTGGATAACATGGAAAACTTCGCAGCCATGAACGAAGTCTATGCCAGCCTTTTCACTGCTCCCTATCCCGCCCGCAGCTGCGTAGAGGTAAGCCGACTGCCTAAAGGAGTTAAGGTGGAAATAGAGATGATAGCCTACCTTTAATACGGAACCAGACAGTTAAAAGCCCCTGTGTACTTCAAAGTCTTCAGGCACTTTGATGAACAAGCAATAAGCTGTATGACTTATTCATCCATACAGCTTATTGTTTGACAACTTATTATTGCTTTAGATCATGCTTTAAGGGCCTTGGTATATCTATGGGCTGCTTCCTGCCAATTCACTATATTCCACCAGGCCGAAATGAATTCTCCTCTGCGGTTCTGATACTTGATATAGTAAGCATGTTCCCAGACATCCAGAACTAATATGGGGATTATCCCCCATTGAGTAAGGTTCTGATGTTTCTCAGCCTGTAGTATTTCCAGCTTCTGAAAAAGAGGATTCCATCCCAGTACCGCCCAGCCTGAACCTTCTACCGCTGCTGCTGCTGCACTAAACTGCTTTTTAAATGCTTCTACACTGCCAAAATCCTGCCCCATTCGCTCTTTAAGCTCTCCATCCGGACCCTCTTGTCCAGCTGGTGCCATATTGGTCCAAAACAGGGAATGCAGTATATGTCCGGAACCATGAAAAGCCAGTTCTTTTTCCCAATGTTTGACCAGAGAATAGTTATCCTGCTCCCTGGCTTGGGCCAGTGCTTGTTCGGCTTTGTTTAAACCATCAACATACCCCTTGTGATGTAAATCGTGATGAATTCTCACCGTCTGCTGATCATAGTAAGGTTCCAGAGCATCATAGGAGTAAGGCAAATCCGGTAATTTGTGTGCCATGCAAGACCACTCCCTTTTGATAAATTTATAATTAATATTCCTGATTAACTGGAAAGCAATGCAATAGATCTTACTTCTTTCCCAAATCAGGAAAACCAAACCATGTTTATATTATAGCACAGAGGGGCCACAGACTTAACCCGGCCGCATATTTTCCATGTTTTCCTGCCTGTCGGTTTTATCCCCGGACTTGAACCATTCTCTCATCCCTTCTCCATAGATTTTATAGCCTATATCCCGGATAATTTTCCAGGGTACATCGTCAAACCAGCCAAACTCCTCCAGATATTCGATGTACAGTCCTCCGCACAGGTCCTGCCGGGGCAGGATGGCATTATTTACCCCATCGAATTCCACCGCTGCTGCCCCGATGCGCTGACAGATATCATAATCGAAGGTAGGCGCAGCTTTAACCCAGCTCTGGTTTAAATAAATGTGGTTATATACATGAGGGAAAAATATATTGCTGCCCATCATCTTTACAGCTTCCGGAGGAGACTTGTGATTACGAATAGAAGCAAGTATAAGCCGGCTAGGTATTCCCGCTGCCCGACATAAAGAAGTTAGCAGTATGGCCTTAGGCATACACCAGCCCTGCCTCTTTTCCATTATCTTGGATGAGCGGTAATCATCCGGGTGATCGCTCAAATCATACATATTGTAATGGCATTTATCTCGTACATAGTAGAACAGACGGACTGCCTTATCGCTATCTCCATTACAGCCCCGAGTTAAATCAACAGCCTGCTTGATAATGAGTGGGTGATCGCAGTCAATCCACTTGGTTGGCTGCAAATAGAGATCCAGTTCATTCATCCCGATTATCCTCCATATATCTCGAAATAACTTAGTAATTGGCTTTGGTTACCTTCTGGGTAAAGATAGTGTTTTTAGAAAATTATACTATAGTGTTATAATAATACAAAGTAGCCATATCGAGTAACCTTTTCTCAACAACCAAGGGGCGGTTCTTCTGTTTGATTGCATACAAGCAAACAGAAGAACCGCCCCCTGGTTTGGACATTAGAGCAACTCGTATACTTTATAGGTAATAATGATTTTTTTGGTAACAGATTATTGGCTTAGCTAATAGTATGAACTAGTAGCAATTTAAGGAGGGAAAGCAAATGTCAGTACGCGGTAAAACCAGCCCCTCTCGTTGGCGCCAGAAAACCAGCAAAGCTGCTCCACCTCAGGAACATAATGATTTTTTTCCCAGTAGCTGTCATAAAGAATCCTATCCAGGTATTAACACCTGTACTAAAAGCGCTTATCAAAGAGCAGAAGTTAGTGTGCCCATTGAAGTAAAACCATTTGCCTATACCGGTCCAACTCAAACCGTATGTGGCACTGATCCAATTATTAAAGGCATACGTTGTCACAGTCATTGTGGTCATCAAGTATGCTATTTTACTATCAGTCAGGAAATATGCGTAGAAGTCCCGGTTCACTTTGGAGCTAAAGCGGAAGCAGGCGAAGTATGGATTGATTGCCATGAGGCCTCAACTCATCCATGCGTTGACTGTTAAATTATCTTTTGGTAAAAGAAGAACATCAATGTAACAATTACCATAATATATAGAGCATAGAAAGGAGGTTTTAACAAAATGGTATATCAGCAAATACAACAAGAGGAATGCACTTATAGAATTGATTATAGCAATGTTGTTATCGATAGCATGATATTTCCCTATGTATTTGACCTCGACCTGAATCTATCCATCTTAGATCCGCCTGCAGGCCAAAATCAACGTTGATGTTACCGGGTAACCGGAATAGGCGAAGATACACAGCAGTATATAGATTTAAGTCATTGGGTCTTATCCCTGTGCCCCACCATTGCCCTCGATCAGATTACCAATGTCCAGGTAACAATAGGCGGGGTATCCCAAACCGTAATAATCGGAGATAATGTTGAGCTCATTATTCCGCCCGACACTGACCCTGAAACAGGATGCTCTGGTTTAAAATTTGATTTTGCAGTGGGTAAAGTACTGGACGCTACAGACAGCGTAGGCTGGTTCTGTTTCGAACTGACCTGCCCGTATCCGGTAGGCCCGGTTAATGTATGTGTAAAAGGTGGAGAATTCGCATCATCGGCTCTGGCTATCTGCGGACCGGTTTGCGCTGCAGGAGGCTGTACAGTTACTGCTTCGCAAATGGTTGATGTATGTATACCCATAACCATTGAACCCCAAGTATGTATAGGCGGAGCTACCACCATTTGCTGCGGTGAAGCTGGTATAGGTGAAGAATGCGCAGGGGAGCCAGGAGGTGCCTGTACTTTCACTGTTTCTCAATCGATTTGTGTGGAAGTTCCGGTCCGCTTTAGTGCTACTGCTTCACACGGTGACACTTACGTTGACTGTAGTACTACATCAATTGGCGAGTGCTCCTGCCCCGAAGACTAACCCTCTAATTTTAAAATGGAGCTGTGTAAAAACTAGCCTAAGCGCACCGTTAAATTATCAGTCGCAGGCGGGCGACCACAGGTCGCCCCTACATACCGCATCGTTATACTATGGTTTACAGGCTGGGCTTTCTCCGACCTAAGTTTAGGAATAGCCCCCGTGATTTTTAATCTGTCCTCGTGATTTTCCCACGTGATTTTTCCCTTCACCCTGGTGTTTTGCTTTTATATATAATACACTAATGCAAATGCTATACGGAGGTTTTATTATGAAACGGACTATAGTACAAATAGACGAGGAAAAATGCAATGGCTGTGGTCTATGCATTGATGCCTGCCATGAGGGAGCCCTGCAGCTAATCGACGGAAAAGCCAGGTTAGTATCCGAATCCTATTGCGATGGATTAGGAGACTGCTTGCCGGAATGCCCTACCGGTGCAATAAGTCTGGAAGAAAAAGAAGCTCCGGCTTATGATGAAGAAGCAGTTAAAAAAAATATGGAAAGGTCCAAGCAAAGCAAAACACAATCCCTGATCGGTGGATGTCCAGGCACCACTGCTCAAGTTCTTACTCCAGACCCGGGTTTCCTGGGCGGGACTGCTGTCCGGCCGCAGGCTGCAAGTGTATCACAGCTTCGGCAATGGCCTTGCCAAATAAAGCTGGCACCAGCAAATGCTTCTTATTTTGATCAAGCCCATCTGCTTATAGCAGCCGATTGCACTGCTTATGCTTATCCCAATATTCACCATGATTTTATGAAAAACAAAATCACTCTAATAGGGTGCCCCAAGCTGGATGACGTGGAGTATGCTGACAAGCTTAATGACATTTTAAGCCAGCATGAAATAAAGAGTATTACCGTGCTTAGAATGGAAGTCCCCTGCTGTAATGGTTTGGTCAATTCAGTTAAGAAAGCCATGAAAGATAGCGGACAGATAGTACCTTGGTCAATCACAACCATAAGCACCGATGGCAAAATCTTATTATGATTAGATAGGGGAGGTTCTTTCCTATGGCTTTATTACAAGTCATATAAGACCCTCCCTTCTAAAGTGAACTTACGCTTGGAACATCAACAAGGATTAAGCAGGTTTTCTTATACAAGAATTTTTCCTGGCAACACTACCATCCAGTTAGCTTGTTTGAGGCCTGAAATTGATCGCATGAACATACGGAAAGAAAGTTTATACATTAATATGCAGCTTCATTAAGAAAGTGGCAGTTTGCCTTGAAGATCCTATCTGGTAATTAAAGGCAAGAAATTCTTAATAGGTATAAGCCGCTGGCAATAGCTGATGTATGTATCGTCATCCAGTTGAAAGGTATGTTTATTAGGATTTTCCTCTCTGATTGTTACATAATTATATCTGTCGGCGGCAAAGATCTTAAAACCACCATCAATGGAATCCTGCTGAAATTTGGTATCTTCCCCTTCTGTGACATCGGGGAATTTGATTTTTTGCCAAACTTCTTTTTTGAAAACCATGGTAGCCCCAACCACATAATTAACATAAGAAAATTCTGGACAAGGGCTATATAAACCCAAGATGGATTTACTCTTAAAATAAATAAAACGGCACGATTTGCCAACTATGTCTGCCTGACTGTAGTTAAACGCAGCCATCATATCTTTCAGATAATAAGGTGCATAGTAATCATCATCGTCAAATTTGGCTACATAATTATAAGAACAATTCTGAATTGCATAGTTGTTACACTGGCCTAATGACACCTTTTCATCGAGCTGAAATACCTTTATATTAGAATAAAGAGCGGCACGAAGCTCCCATTCTTCCAGGTCCATGGAATTGTTGTTCAGGACTATTACCAGTTCACAGGGGGTGTAAGCTTGCTGCAAATGATTATTAAAAACTTGATCCATTAGCTGGGGACGGTTAGTACAGGTAAATACACTAACTCCATATACGGCATCTGCCTCCATGCCTTCTTCTTTCTTCTTCCTAGCTTCTTCAATATTTGTGTTCAATTCCATTTGTGGTACTGCAGCAGGGTAAGAAGAAAAGTCGGCCTGCTGATCTAACTTGGTCGAAGCAATAATATTAATTCGGGAGCCCAATCATGCTGCCTCCTATTCCTTAAGCCTAGGCATTCTTAGCAGTTGCTCTGAACGGCATTATCTTCTTTATTAATTGGCAATTATGCAGCTTGAACCAGGGGACGTAACAGCTAAAAAACTGCTACTTAATCTACTATATATTCCTGCGGCGAATATTGTTACACTGCACACCTCCAGCCCTCCAACAAAAATTCCGCTTTTGATCATAAATAGCTATTTGTCGGCGTAATCTGTAAAGAAATGTTTTTGCCCAGAAGCAATCACTAGTCGCTAGCATGTTTTAATGAAGAGGAGAAAGCTATGGTTGAAATTTCTATACTTATAAGCTCCTTTTGCCGGCCCCATTTACTAAAATGGAATCTCTATTCTCTGGCTCAACAAAATATACCTTTTTCATTTGAGACTATCGTGCTCAATGACGGTATTCCAGATCTAACTTTCAATATTTGCGAACAATTTACTAACACCTTGCATTTAAAGTATGTATTTACCGGTTATAGAAATGAAAAGGGTCTGGTATATCGAGTCCCTGGTTTTGCTTTAAATATCGGGGCTAGAATATCCCGTGGAAATATTCTGATTATTTCCTGTGCGGAGATGTTTCATATCAACAACACTATAGAACTTTTGGCAGAGCCTGTATTATTTGAACCTACGCTTTTAGCTACTTCTATTGGTATGGATGACCAAGATGGATCATTTTTGCAGCATTTGGAGCAGAAACATGGGGCCTATAATGCCTTCGATTATTATAATTACCCTACCCTTAACACCACCTTGCCCTTCCTTATGGCTTTAAGCAGGCAGGAGTTTTTTGCTATTGGAGGATATGACGAAGATTTTGTTGGCTTTGCTTATGACGACAACGACTTGATGGACCGCCTGCATAAAAAAGGATGTCGTTTGTGCCTTACCCAGGCTCAAACTGTCCATCTTTATCATGAAAGGCATGACACCGGAAAAGAGCAAACCCCTGAATACCTATTGAATGCCAGCTTATATCGGGAAAGACGCGGTAAAATATTGCGCAATGAAAGCAGGGATTGGGGAACGATTAAATATTATTATTGAGCTGCTGGAAAATGCTATCCACAGCTTGAATTCTGGAGGTATCTCATGACATATAGACTGCTGCCAATAAAAGACCTATGCATATCCGAATACTTTCCCAGCAAAAACTACTCAAGCCAAGTTGACTCCTCCCTTTTTATGGGCAGATATCGACAAGATAACGATAAGTACCGTACCCTTCTTCAATTTGATCTGGATAAGCTTGGAACTCAGGAAATTCAAAAGGCATATCTACAGTTAAATATAACTAGAAACGAGAGTGCTGTCAGAATAATCAACCTGGGTATCTATAGGATATTGGATGGATGGGACGCAAGCTTAATTACCTGGGATACCATGATCCCTTTCTCCCCAGTACCAGAACATAGATTTGTTATCCCTGCTGGCTGGCAGGGTTTATTATTATTAGACATTAGTGTCTTGGTACACAATTGCTTGAATCATAATTATGTTAACCATGGTTTTATCTTAATTGGAGAAGAATATTATAATAGTCTGCTAGCCTTTAGCAGCCGTCGGGAAGAAAACCCGGACTCTTGGCCCAGGTTAATCATCACCGGGATTTCACTGTCCAGCTCTGACCCTAATTAAATGGGCTGCTTAACACTATACCTACCCCCTTGGTATTTAAATACCACGCTTATTAACAACAAATTATCAATTGATGAATAATATGAGATTATTAAGAATATCTTTTGATTTTTTTCTGGACTAGGAATATGGGGGAATACTATGAGAGTACTGGTAACAGGAGGAAAGGGTACCATAGGTACCAGACTGGTTAATGAACTAAAGCGGAGAGGAATGGAGGTATGGACCTGTGATACCAAGCACAGCCATGAAGACCGGTATTGGCGTTGCGACATTAGCCAATACCGGCAGCTGAGTAAAATATTAGAGGATTACGCCTTTGACTTAGTCTACCATTTAGCTGCTGAATTTGGTAGATGGAACGGGGAAGAATACTATGAACAGCTATGGATGACCAATGTTATAGGTACCAAAAACCTAATTCGTCTACAAGAAAAACACCGTTTTCGTATGGTATTTTCCAGCAGCTCAGAAGTTTATGGAGATTATCATGGAATTATGGCCGAAGATATTATGGAGTTGGAAGAAATCAGACAAATGAATGACTATGCACTATCCAAATGGGTTAACGAATTGCAAATTGTTAATTCGGAAGCTATGCACGATACGGAAACTGTTAGAATCCGGCTTTTCAATGTATATGGTCCCGGTGAGTACTATACGCCTTATAGAAGCGCGGTAGCTTTATTTACTTTCCGAGCCTTGCACGATTTGCCTTTTACGGTTTACCTTAATCATCAAAGAACATCCCTATACATTGACGATTGCGTAAGATCCATGGCCGATATTACCGATCATTTTATTCCTGGCCAAGTCTATAACCTGGCCGGAAGCCAATTACATGACATGAAGTTTATCTCTGATTTGGTTTTGCACCATCTGGGCAAAAGCGACCATCTGGTACTGTATAAGGATGCTGAGCCTTTTACCACTCAGATAAAATTCCCTGATATATCTAAAGCAAAAAGAGAATTAAATTTTAGCCCCTTGGTTAGCCTGGAAGATGGTATACCAGAAACAGTAGCCTGGATGCAAGAGGTTCACACGAAATGAATTGTTCCCCGAAAATTGGTAACCGTTTCGGCGACCACAGGTCGTCCCTACAGACTGGCACCGTTAATATGGATCTCAGGCAGACATATGTAGGGGCGGTCTGTGACCGCCCGTCGGGTATAGCCACAAATTTTCATAATCGCTTGTGTTTTCTTATCATGGTGGTTTATAAGCAAATCGGGCCTCACTTTCAGGCCATTTGCCCCTTTGTTAGGGTTTGAAACAATCATAGAACTAAATAAGACGAACGAAACGTGCGAGACTAGTGAAAAAGTCTCTTAAATGTATCATGCTGAGATCTTGTAACTGTATAAACACCAATAATACGCTATTGTTGATAAGGTCCTTCGTCTCCTTCGGCTACTTAAGGATACCAAACAGGTTCTTTTTAAGTGGTCTCGAAACGTGCCCTGGTCTTAGAATGCCAGAAGGATATTGCCTGGCAGTATTTCAAAGCTGGTGTTGGATGTTCCGGGGTTTTCACCATCCGTTTCCAGGGGAACCGGTTTGGAACAGGTAATATCTACCCGTTGACCCTGATACATTTTTACACAGGACTGGCGAATATGATCACCCCGGTAAGCTGCTGGCATGTTTAGGAGGAATTTTCCTTTGCTGATATCCTCTATAATTACTACGTCCAGCAGCCCATCCCCAATTTCGGCTTCAGGAGCAATCATTATTCCTCCCCCGAAAAAGCGTCCATTGGCGGCAACAATTTCCGGGGTCAAGCCGGAAAAAACTTTTATACCATCAACCAGAACTTCTGCTTGGAAGTTCTGGTGAGCAATAATTGTTCTAATGGCAGCAGAGAGAAAAGTGAGAAACCCGCCCAGGTGCTTAGTGTTCTGGTTCACCCGCATACAGGTTTCAGCTCCGATACCCAAATCGGCAGTGTTTATATAATATCGGCATTCGCGGTTCTTCGCCCAGGAACTGTAAATAGCCCGGACCGTATCGCAATGGATAATTCTTTCTCTTCTGATAATGGAAAGGACAGCGCCTATAAAATCATGGTCCGGGAACATACGCTGAAAATCACTGCCGGTACCTGTAGACAAAAAGGAGAAATAAGAGGATTCTGCAATCTTCTGGCCATTCTCATAAAAACCATTCAATACCTCATTAATGGTGCCATCGCCGCCCACAGCAACTATATGCTGATACCCTCCTTTTATCGCCTTACTAGTGATGTGGGTGGCCTCACCAGACTTGCTGGTATATGCTGTACGGTAGCCCCGAACCTGCGCATTTAACAGCATTTTTTCAGTGTTTTTCCAACGTTGCAGGGTCCTGCCGGAAGCTGATCGAGGATTTACTACAAACAGTATCGATTCTTCATCCTTGTACATACAATTCTCCATGTTTCATGCAATATAACATATTTACCTGCGGGCATTATTGATGACATGTGGGTAGTATCCTCCCAGATCAACCCTTACTTATTGTACTTGAATTATGACATACATGAATACTATATTTTTTATTGCCTGTTCTGGAGCGCTTTTTTCCGTTGCAAAAGCTGCTGGTATTTAAGATCGAGGGCTATATAATCTGCTTCCCCCAGTTGGTAACGGTTGAATTCACCTAGTAGCCTGGATATTTGGGTTTCCACTAATAGCAATTCCTCCCGGTTATCATTATTTTTTGACCCTGAAGCAGCCGTTGGGGACAACTGACTGGACAAATAATCCGAAAGATTGCTCTCCACTCGTTTGATTCTTTGTCGCTCAAACACCAGCATCACATTGCAGACCCTATCCAGGAAATAGCGATCATGAGAAATTAACAGAATAGTCCCGGGAAATCCAATCAGGCTTTCCTCCAGAGCCTCACGGCTATAGACATCCAAATGATTGGTGGGTTCATCCATAATGAGCAGATCATATTCACCCATAATCCCCATACCCATGGCAATCTTCATTCTCTCGCCCCGGCTGAGCTTTCCCATGGGTACTTGCATACGATCATAGGCCAGGCCCATATTAACCAAAAGCTGAAGGGTATTTTTCCTTTCTCCCAGCTTTACCGCCTTCAAGGTGTCCAATACGGTGTCTTTCTCTCCCTGGGGTAATTCTTGATTCACAAAAGCAATTCGGGCGGATGGACTCACAAAAATACTGCCGGCATTCAAGCTCTCACGCCCTCCAATTATATTTATCAGCGTAGTCTTTCCACATCCGTTGGAACCTGAAATGCCTACTTTTTCACCCCGTTTAACATAAAAAGAACTGTCTTTAAACAATAGCAGTTCCCCAAAGCATTTGCCGGCGGCCTGGCCTTCCACCAGACGTTTCCCTCCTTGGTCTCGTGCAGTCAGATCAAAAATAACCTGCGCCTCCTTTTCCGGACGGCTTTTGCCTTCATGCTGCATTTTTTCCAGGCGTTTGATCTGGGATTTTACCGCCTGATCCCGCTTTTTGGCCTTTTTACGATAGTACTCCTTGCCTCCCATCCTCCCTGCGGCCTTCTGCCGTGATTCCCGGTGAGCCTTATCAGACCAGCTCTTTAGCTGCTTGATTTTTCTTTCAATTTGGTTTTGCTCTTTCTGCTGAGACTCATAGAGGTGTAATTGGCTTTCTCGTTCCTTTTGCCTCCTTTGCCGATAAGCAGAGTAATTGCCTGGATACATTTTCAGCTTCCCGTTATCAATCTCAGCTATTTTCGAAATAGTACGATCCAGGAAATAACGATCGTGAGATATAATTATGGCCGCTCCTTTATAAGCCGAAAGTTCGGATATGAGGAAACTAATTCCCTGATAATCCATATGGTTGGTGGGTTCATCCAAAATCAACAGCTCAGGATGGGCAGACCAAACTCGGGTCAATGCAATTTTCGTCTTTTCTCCCCCGCTTAGTTTCTGCATCCTGTCTCCTGACCAGTTCTTAAGCTGATTTATACCCAGATGGCTGGACAATCGTTGGAATTCTCCATTGACTTCTGTTTCCATATTCAGCACATTCAGAAACAGCTCAGGTTCTGCCTCCGTTTGCCGCAAATAGCCGATATTAAATTGTTGGCGGGTGCAAATAATGGTCCCATCATCAAAATCTAGGGAACCTGTGAGAATATTAGCCAGGGTGGTTTTACCTGCTCCATTACGGCCAACCAAACCGATTCGATCACCCTTGCCTATATCCATATCAATATTTTTTAATACCGTTCGATCTCCAAAGGATTTTTTTATTCTACGACAGCTTAACAGTATGATAAACACCTCCAGAAAATATCAAAAGCTGCAGGAGACACTCGTCACCTACAGCTTCTTTAAGCTATATAAGACCTAAATCACGAAAGGTATACCTTCGCAACTTCCAACTATTGCAGTTCATAACAAGTGTTCTGGTCACAGCAGGGCCATAGCAAGAATCTCTATTCTTCCCCCGACCTGCCAGTATTCATTTAGGCCAGAAAACACTTGCGCATGTTCTTTCTCCAATCCTTTAAAGTTCAAATTTATGTTATCACATATACCTTGCCCAGGCAAGAAATTCTATCAACCACTGATCCCATCTACCCTTGTAAACATTTTTCCAGCTCTGCTGTAAGTTAAGCAGAAATAAATTAAATCCTGGCAACGACCTACTCTCCCACAAATTAATGCAGTACCATCGGCGCAGGAGAGCTTAACTGCCGTGTTCGGGATGGGAACGGGTGTGACCTCTCCGCTATAGTTACCAG
>JAAYJK010000102.1 GCA_012522955.1 Syntrophomonadaceae bacterium | reverse complement strand
TGGCTTGTTTCTCTTTGTCCGTTTGAGCCGACTGGCTTCTTATCTTATTGCTAAAATATCAGTTCCAGTCTTCTTCGCACTTTAGTCTTGCTGTTCAGTTTTATCAGATCCTTTGCGCTTTGGCTTCTTACCGCGCGCAAAACTTATATTATCATCCACCAGAGTAATTGTCAAGAAGAACTATTTGATTTTTATCGGGATGACTAATACTGTTTTTGGTGAGGATATTTATTATAAATTGTGCCCTTCCTTTTGACAACTGCTTATTCAATACTCTGAACTCTTGATACATCCATAATAAATATTATAGAAGGGCGGGCGACCACAGGTCGCCCCTACATACGCTCAACGTTATTCTGGCAATCACGGGCGGCGACCACAGGTCGCCCTACACTAGGTTCCCTTATGCGCCAATAAACCCCCTATAATATAATCATAGAGGGTTTTACAGCTAAGATGCCAAACCGCAGTTGTTTTGCCTACAAGCCTTTTGCTTTCCTTTTTGGTTTTCTTTCTATATATATAGCACAATCGGGGCAAACCATTTCACATATCATACAGGCTATACAGCTCTCTTCATCTTTGGGTTCTACGGCCGGGGTTCCATATAGGCCCAATCGGTCGGACCAGCGCAGAACGTCATTGGGACATTTCTCTTTACATAAACCGCAACCTTTACAATACTCCGGGAATATGTGAAATATAGCTTTTTCCATGGGGATGGATAATGCCTTGAATTCTTTAACCATTATTATCCACCTCTTCCTGCAAAGATTTTTCTGCCATTTCTTTTCCTATTTCCAATGCTCTATAATTCAATTCTCTAAGATCCGGATTGCTTTCAAATTTATGACCAAGTTTATGCTCCAAGGCTTCCTTGGCTGCGTCAAAAGACACCACCTTGGTTAATCCTATTACTGCACCCATAATAATTATATTGAATACCTTAGGGTGAAGAACCTTGTTGGCAGTATCTACTGCTGGTATCGCGATAATTTTTTTTGCCTTCTTGGGTAGGTCTTCTTTATCAAATTCAAATCCACTGTCATATACAAACAAGGTGTTTTCATCTGAATATCCTGCTGTCCGCCCAATGGCTCTGCCGCTCAAGGCAATAACCGCATCAGCTTTATTGAATTTAGGAGCGCCAATACGTTTATCACTAAATTGGATAAAGGCTATGGATACTCCGCCTCTCTGCTCTAGACCAAAGTTGGGAATATATATGGTTTGCTGATTTTCATTATAGGCAGCTTCAGTTAGTATCTCGGCAACTGATTGAACTCCCTGTCCACCTTCTCCAGCTAGGGCTATTCTAATTAAGGACATTATTTATCCCCCTTTCCTAAGGGGTTTTTTAATTCGCCCACCGGGAAATAACCTTCCATTTTGTCTTCCAGGAAGCTCCAAGTCTGTTGTGCATTGGTTCTCCAATTGGTGGGACAAGTTGATAGTACCTCCACAAAGGAGAAACCGTTTCCTTCCATCTGATTTCTTATAGCATTACGGATAAACCTGCGCAGTTGTTTATATTTGGAAACGGTAGCTCTAGCTACATAAGCTCCCTCCGGAGTTAACTCTGCGATAAATTCAGGACCCCGAGTGGGATATCCGGTAGCCTCTGCATCTCTTCCGTAAGGACTGGTCTCTGTAATCTGACCCGGCAGGGTAGTTGGAGCCATCTGTCCCCCCGTCATTCCGTAATTAGTGTTATTAACTAATATCAGGGTAACCTTTTCGTTGCGCACCGCTGAATTTAAAAGGTGTTGGGATCCAATGGAATATCCTCCGCCATCTCCCATATATCCTATGGTTATCAATTCCGGACGGGCTCGCTTTATTCCAACCATAACTGGAGTAGTCCTGCCGTGATGGGTTTGGGTACTATCGCAAGCAAAAAAATTCCAGGCCAACAGGGAGCAACCTATATCACAGCCAAAAATCGTATTCTGCTGTATGCCTAATTCATCGATAGCTTCTCCCAAGGCTTTTAAGGTTATTCCATGCCCACAACCGGGACAGAATTTATGTGGTTTGGTCGGTAAATACCATGATTTTGGTGTTGCTGGGGCAAGCATTGCCATTGTTGTGACCTCCTTTCCTGCCCTATATAATGCTCTTGACTTTATTAATGATGTCAAAGTCAATTATTCCTACTCCGGGCATAAACAAATTGTTTATTTTAATGGTTTCTCCATATATTTCTTGTTTGATCAGCCTTTCCAGCTGTCCATAGGCAGATTCAGCTACCAACAATTGTTTAGCGTCGCTCTTGGCAATGCACTCCCGCAATTGCTGTTGGGGAAAGGGTCTTAAGGTGATGGGCCTAAAGTATCCGGCTTTTATTCCCTGATTCCGCAATATTTTTACCGCATCGTCGGCAGCCCTGGAGACCACTCCATGTGAGACTATGATTACTTCAGCATCTTCACAGTATTTGGAATCAAACTCCACCAGCTCAGGAGTAATTGTTTCATATTCGGCCGCAACCTCCATTACTACATCATATAATTCTTCTTCCAGACTGTAAATATTACATAAATGCTGAGGTTCCCGGTCTACCCCTATTTGACCTGGAACACCGATAAGCGAGTAGGGCTTAACCATTTCTATTCCCTTGTCCTGGGGATCATACATTTCCAGCGGTTCTCGCATTTTGGCTTGATAACCGTCTCCTAATATAAAAGTGGGGAAACGGTATTTCCATGCGATATTAAAACCCTTAATTACATAATCGTAGATTTCCTGATGGGTGGCAGTGGAATAAACTATTCTATGCCCTTCCCCATTACCCCCATAGGTGGTGAGAGTCACTTCCTGCTGCGAATACACTACCGTACCCGAAGAGGGCCCTCCGCGCTGCTGTATTACTGTTAACAAGGGTAATCTCATTGCTTCCGCCATACCAAAGGGTTCCTGCATTAATACGTTTCCTGGTCCTGCTGTAGCAGTAAATGCCTTTTTACCGACTTGTACCGCCCCACAGGTAGTAAACCCAGCTGATAATTCATCTTCTGTTTGCAAAAATCCTCTATTATATTTAGGAGCCAGACGAGTCCAATAATGCATAACCTCGTTTTGAGGGGTAATAGGATATCCAAACATAATATCAGCGCCTGCAGCCAAACAAGCCCAGGCAACTGTCTCATTTCCTGTCATAAATGCCTTTTTTGGTTCGCCTATTATCTTATCCATTTAATTTGCGCACCTCCCATTCTAAAAACCAAGAAACTCTTTGGGGCAATCAGATTATGACTCATGGCCGATGTTAGTGAAAAGCAATAGCTACCATATGGCAGCCGGCATATATCTGTTTATAAATTTAACCGGCACTAAAAACTCCTCCCTATTAATAAATTCCCTATGCTTTTCTTCTACGGCAATATACGCAATAGGTATATCCATCTCTCTGGCTGCTGCAAATATTTCCAGGTTGCCTTTTATTATTATATCCAAAGTAGTCTCATCTCCCAAGTGGGTATTGGCTACTATGGCATGCACGGTACCCAACTCTTTAATATAATCTCTTATTCTATCAAGAGAGTTGGTCATTGGGCGCATGTAGTTTATTACAGCTAGAACCTTTAACCCGGTTTCTTTTACTCCCTCCACCATATTCAGTGTTTTAGCACCATGTACACCATAACCCACATCAAAAATTACATCTCCTTCTAATCTCAAGGCCCACCGTGCTTGAGGATGTAACATAGCTCCGGTTTCCCCTAAACCAAAACTATCCTTTCTGGAATATGCAATTATGTTTAATCCTTGCCCTTCCAGTTTTTCTTTTATTGGCCTTAACGTATAGAAGGGTTCTACAATATCTAAGTCTACCAGGGTTACTTGGCGTTGGAGTTTCTTTAATTCCAATGCCCGGTTAATGGCAATCTCGCTTTTGCCGCTGGCATACTCTCCCACATACGCTTCCAGTACTCTTTTTTCTTGGTCCACTACAACTTTATTCCACCTCCCTGGTCAAATATCTTGTGACCTAATGATTATATATAGTATAATGCCGCACTCAATTATGCGTCAATATTTATCTTATTTATAGAAATATTACTCACATTTAAAATTTGTGATATATCATACTATGGCATGGTTCCACTGTGCTTTAAGGGTTGCCCATGTTCAGTACATATTTTTATGATGCCTGTCCGTTAAAAAAATATAACAAAAGAAAGGCCTTTCGGGCCTTTCTTTCTCTGGTATTAAATGACAATCAGTCTCTGCCTACGCCATGAGCAATTGGAAACAAACTAAGAGTAATACCCCCGGTATGCCTAGAAAACCCGCGATTAAAATGGTAATAAGGTTAACTGGAATCATAAAAGCAAAAGATGTCCCAATGACATTGATCAACAACAGTATGATTAATCCCACTGCTGAATTGAATATTAATTTCCATAGCAGCTTTATCGGTTTAAAAAACAATTGTGCTATAAAGTATAGTATTACCAACGTGAATAAGGCTGCAATTACCACATTAATAACTTCCATGACTATCTCTCCTTAAAATGATGGGCTTTCTTCTGTCCTCTGATTCTCCCGTTGCTTAATCTTCTTTAATAGATAATCATAGTGCTTTTCGGCGGCCTTCATTTTATAAATAGCATAGTCCACCATATCCGGTTCCTCCAGATGAGCAAACCAATTTTGAGCTTGACGCAGTTCCTCATGGGCTTGCTGTAATAAATGTTCGTCCGACCTTTCTTGCTCTGGCCGGAGTTCACTATCCTTTAAGTTTAATAAGCTGTAGGCCTTGTTCCATATATTAGAACCCAAAACCATATATTCTTCCTCCCTGGCTTAAGCAATTTCTAGTTCACGTTAAAATCTATGCCAGGCAGGCAGGTTTTATGTTAGAATTCCTTTCTTCCTTCTATAGCTTTTTTAAGGGTTATTTCGTCAGTATATTCGATATCTCCACCCACTGGAAGCCCATGGGCCAGACGAGTCACTTTAACTCCATAAGGAGCTATTACCCGCGCCAGGTAACGGGCCAGCACTTCTCCATCAATATCTGGATTTAGAGCCAACAGTACTTCCTGTACCGCTCCTTTGGCAATTTGCTCCTGCAAGGTTTTCACGTCTATTTGTTCAATATCGCTCCCTTTTAACAAAGTGAACTCTTTATTGAGTACAAAATAGCGCCCATTAAAGCCAGTTCTTTCTATGGCCATAACATCGCTTACCCCTTCGGTTATACACAAAAGGGTATCATCTCGATGGGGGTCGGTACATATGAGGCAGGGGCTAAGCTCGGTTAAGTATCCGCAAATCGGACAGGGAAATACTTTTCTCTTAGCATCTATTATGGAAAAGGCCAGCTGTCTGGCCTCATCATCGGATAATTTCAATATAAACATAGCCAGCCTTTGAGCTGATTTCGGTCCTATGGTTGGTAGTTTCAATAATTCATCTATTAAAACTTGAAGGGGTTGGGCCAGTTTCAAATTAATACCCTCCTGTAAGCGTGAACTCTTTAATACCCCAATCTCCCCACAGCCTTACATGCCCGGTATGTTTAAGCCCCCAGTTATTTTGGCCATTTCTTGGGAAACTGTGTCCTGAGATACTTTAATTGCTTCATTAATCGCAGCCAGAATCATATCCTCTAACATTTCAAGATCATCTACATCTACGGCTTCCGGAAGAATTTTCAAAGACACTATCTGTTGCTTTCCGGTAACTCTAACGACAACAGCTCCTCCACCCGAAGATGCCTCGAACTCGCGGCTTTCTAATTCCTGCTGCATTTCCGCAATGCGAGCCTGAATTTTTTTAGCTTCTTTCATCATTTTGTTAATATTGGCTCCTCCTCCAGGATTAAAGCGCATAATAATTCCCCCTTAATCTTTTAACTCAATTACTTCTTCTCCAAATATTTCTATGGCCTTTTTTACAACAATATCATTATACTGTTCATCTTCCATAAAAATAAACTTTATTTGCATGTCTTGCTGTAGAATCTCTTTTATGACTGTTTCTAGTATTTCCCGGTTGGCCGGCTCTTCCATTCTTTCCTTATGAAACTTATATGCCTTTTTGTATCCAATCAAGACGGTATTCTCTCTTATTCCCAACAGATTGCCCTGGGACAATAAGGCATGGGTAGGTATTCGTCTTTCTTTCACTTTGAATAGAATCTGTTTCCAAAGTCCTTCCCGGGCTTCTTTTTTCCTGGAATTATTTTTTCTGGCTTCATTAGTGTCCAATTCGGGCTCTGACCCGATCTGGACCGGAGACTGGATTGAGCTCTTTACCTCACCCAGTATCTGAGCTACCTCTAACAAGCCCAGCTCCAATTGAAAGCGATTGCCCTCACTAAATCTTAAGCGATCGGCAGTATCCATCATTCTTCGCAGAGCTTGCAACAGAGTTGCTGTTTGGGCCTTTTCTTTTTGATGCTCTAAAACATCCCGGGGAATTTGATAGGCAGAAATGGCTTCTGCCTTCTCTCCCAGGACTATATACAAAAGCAGTTCTCTCAGATATACCACAGATTCCCGGGCTATTTGCCCGGTTTCTTTACCCTGCTCCAGTGCCGTATTGATTAATCTTATCAGCTTTCCTGTATCATTAGCTTGTAAAGCATCCACCAACTCGGCCATAAAAACATCATCCACCAAGCCCAGCACATCTAGCACATGTTCTTTGTTGATTACCAAACCTTGGTAAGAATATATTTGGTCCAGGATGCTCAAGGCATCTCTTAGCCCTCCATTGGAGCGGCGAGCTATAAGGGCCAGCGCGTCGGGGCTAATTTGAATGCCAATGGCAGTGGCTACTTGCTCCTGTCGCTTGCTTATCTCAGTTAAAGTGATCCGTCTAAATTGGTAGGTTTGGCAGCGTGATACGATGGTAGCCGGTATTTTCTGTAATTCAGTGGTAGCCAGAATAAATATAACTGATTCCGGAGGCTCTTCCAAAGTTTTTAATAGGGCATTAAATGCTTCGGTAGTCAGCATATGTACTTCATCAATAATATACACTTTTTTGTTTCCCTGAGCGGGCATGATTCTTACTTTTTCCCTTAATTCCCGTATTTCATCAATACCCCGGTTGGAGGCAGCGTCGATCTCTACCACATCCATAAAATTACCCTGGTTTATATCAAGGCAGGAACTGCATTTATTGCAGGGTTCACCTTCCGTTAGTTCAAGACAGTTAACGGCTTTGGCAATTATTTTAGCAACACTGGTTTTACCAGTGCCCCTGGGCCCTGAGAACAGATAGGCGTGGCTCAGCCGGCCCTGAGCTATGGCATTTTTCAAAGCAGTCACGATTTGTTCCTGCCCCACTACATCTTGAAACATTTGCGGTCTCCATGCTCTGTATAATGCCAAATATGCCATATCGAACTTCCTTTCTCTTAATTAGCATTCATTATCTTATTCCGTTTGGTGAAAGGCTTTTCCTGCATAAGAATCAAGTATAGATTCCATAACTGGAATGGCGCGAAATATAACTTCTCGCAGGGGAATCAAGTATAAATACAAAAATAGCAGCTATACCCGGTACACCTGCTTATCCTCTACTATTTGTTATAATATATTGCCGTGCACCTGGCTTCGAATATACCTTCCAAGCGTTACCTGAACAGTTAACTCCACCCAGGCTCCCCTTCGTCACATAAGATGGATCACTTAGTGCTGCTTCCTTCCGGATCTGACACGGTTCGAGATGTCTCATTGCGAAGGACCCAAGTATCAACGCCACTTATTCAAGCCAGACCTTACAAAGTATACCCTCAGCCCAGGAATTCGACCCTGCTGCAGCGGGTTGCAGGTTACAAGGCACCGCTAATTCCCCGTCTAGCACGGCAATTCTAATGACTCTAAATATATTTTACTATGACTCGGCTTTCTTTCAAACTCCTAGAGGGCAATTTTAACACGAAAATGAGCTGTACGCAAATGAATAATTTCCCTTGGCAATAGGCATTAATCCTGAAATACAATATGTCCAGGTGACATCCTTTTGATTATCGCCAGGGATTCCACCTGGATCCCTGCTTCTCGCAGAATCTTTCCCCCGGATTGAAATCCTTTTTCTATCACAATGCCGATTCCAACCAGCTGGGCTCCTGCCTGTTCAACTATATCCTTCAGTCCCAGAGCGGCTCGGCCATTGGCCAGAAAATCATCAATTATCAATATCCGATCCTCTGAGCTCAGATATTTTTTGGAAACCATGACGGAATAAGTCTTATCTTTGGTAAAGGAGAACACCTCACTCTTATAAACATCGTCATCCAAGTTCTTGGATTCGGTCTTCTTGGCAAATACCACTGGTACTTTGAAGTACTGGGCGCTAATGGCTGCTACTGCAATTCCCGAAGCTTCTATGGTTAATATTTTGCTTATCTGCTGCTCTTGGAATCTTCGAGCAAACTCCCGCCCAATTTCATTGATAAAACCAACATCCAATTGATGGTTGAGGAAGTTATCCACCTTGAGCATATTGTTGCCGGGTACTATGCCTTCTTGTAATATTTTTTCTTTTAGTGTTTGCATACTGTCCCCTTATCCACAAAATTAATTCACTGCTTTTTTGCAGTATTTAGCTTCCTACCTTATCATAATCTCTCAACCAGCCTTAGACAAGCCAGTTTCTTATAAAAAACAAGGGGGGATTGCCTCCTTTAAACCCAGCCAGGACCATTCCTTATGAGCTAAGCATTTATAGCCATGTTTTTCCTGGCTCGCCGGTTTATGAGCTCCAGAGATTCCCGTTTCACTTCCTGCCGAAGGAAGCTCTTATCCATAGGCAGAGCAGACGCCATGGTTTCCCAGAATAGAGCAGCCAGGGCTTTTTTGCGGGGGGTAAAAGGAGGATCATAATGCAAAATAAACACATACAAACGGGCCACATCACTTTCGACTCGACCTGGGCGGCATTCTTCAAAATCCAATCCATACACCTGTCCAGAACTTGTCTCAAAGATGAAATTACGTAAATGAATATCCCCCAAAATATAGGGGCTCTCTTTTTGCTCATCCATAATGGAATAGAACTCTTTAAGCCAGGCACAAAGCTTTTTTATGATTTCCTCAACTTTAGGAAAATCCAAGCTTTCCAACAGCTCTGCTACCGCCTGGGCTTTAATATACTGGTAAACTATGGTGCTACGGTACTGGTCTACCTCCAATCGAGCTGGAATAGCTATATTAAAACCCTGCAGTAGACCCCCAATCTCCTTCTCTCTTTGAAACCTTTGGGGATCAGAAAATATTTTAACCACCACGTCTTGCTCTTCCCTCTGCTCCCGATATACATAATTCTTTTTGCTGGGCAGGGCTTCCCGTTGCTTGTTTTCCATTATTATCAGCTCTCCTTATCTATCCACTCTTCCTTTCCCGTCCAGGCCGGTAGCTTTTCAATTAAATCAACCAGTTTCCCGGCCTGGCTTCTGGCATCAATTACCGGCAAACCCAGGTATTCGGTCAAGCGATTGGATATTTGTCCTGCTATAGCAAAAATATTATCCCGCTTTCTATCCTCTATTTCCCCCTCAGTACAAGCGGCTATAATTCCTGGTCCCCGAAAATCCAAAGCTCCTTCCAATACTACGAAATCCTGATGGTAAAAAGCCAGTATAGCACTCAGAGAAAGGCGCTGGGGAAACATTACATCCGTTTCATATAGGCCACGGGCGGTTACGGGTTGGGCACCGGCCTGCTTGTGACGATGGGTATTGGTTCCTTCCTGATCCAAGGCAAATCCTGTAAAATGAATATCCTTAACTGAACCTACAGTATATCCCCGACGGCATAGTTCCGATATTATGGCCTCTGCCGTGGTGGTCTTGCCTGATTTGGAGATTCCTATGATAGAAAACACTTTCATCCTTACCATCCTTACTATTTGAACTCAACCTCTATGCTTTGTTTTGTATATACCAGTCTTGTTTACAACCTGTTAGTCCCCAATGAAGACCCCCCAACTATAAGGCTTTTACTTAAATGCCAAGTAATACACCCCAAAAACCAGGCTGATTACTATTAGGCTACCAATCATAAACATATAGTCTTGCTTGCTGTATTGAAGCAAGCGGTAGCTACTGCGATCGGGGTAAGCCCTAAATGCCCTCATCTCAATGGACATAGACACAGCTCTAGATTTTATGATAGCTCCTACTACTACCGGCTGGAACAAAGCAATTATTACTTCAATCTTTTGCCGCCAGGGCAACATCCTTAAATCTATGCCTCGAAGCTGTATCGCAATGGAGGTATTTTGGAATTCTTCAGCAAAAACCGGAATAAAGCGAAGGCCCATAGAGGCCATAAAGGCAAGCTCATAAGGCAACTTCAATTGCACCAAGCCCTGAATTAATTCCCGGCTATTGGAAGTAGAGATAATCCCGGCCGAACACAAGATAATCCCCATTCGCAGTATAAATTCCAAGGCCATAAGCAAACCACCGCTGCTAATCACTTTTATTGGCCCAAGGCTGATTAAGGCGGGCCCGGAAGCGGCAAAAATACTTTGCATAAAGGCAATAACTATCACCATATAGAGCAGTAGGCGGGCTTTTTTCATCATAGCCCCCAGATTTACTCCAAAAAGCAGCATAAAAAGAATCGATACCAGCAGAAGCCCGCTGAGAAAAGCCCAATGACTAATAATTACAGCAGCTGAGGAAAGACAAGCTACTAAAAACAGTTTGGTTCTGGGATCCAGGCTAGAGATAGTAGTCACGACTAATCTTTCCCTCTTCCATCAATAGAATCCTTTCCGCATTGCTATGGGCAAATCTATGGTCATGGCTGATTAGCAGCATACCTATACCTTGTTCACGTAAGCTGCCCAGCACCCGGCTGAGAATTACTATCTGTTTTTCATCCAGTCCATTGGTGGGCTCATCCAATATCAAAAAATCCGGCTCTAAAGCTAGGCAGGCGGCTATAACTACTCGCCGCTTTTCTCCCCAACTCAGGTGCAGGGGGAAAACCTGGCTCAAATGTTCAATTTCAAACAAGTTTAAGAGTTTTTTGCTCACCGCTGCAATATATTCCGGGGTCCTAAAACTATACTTTAATCCGAAGCCAATTTCCTCCTCTACGGAAACCGCTAGCAGTTGATGATCTGGATTTTGAAAGCAATATCCTATCCTTTGGGCTATGCGGCACAGGGGCAGGTCCCGCCTCTCTTCCCCAAAAACAAAAAGCTGTCCCGAAGATGGCTTAAGTATTCCGGTTAATAGTAGCCCCAGGGTACTTTTACCCGCTCCATTGGGTCCTAATAGAGCCACCGCTTCTCCCTGGAATACAGTTAAATTAAGGGCTTCGATTAGCGGGCAGGGGGGCCGGTAGGAAAAGAATAAATTCCTGGTTTCAATGGCAGTTTCTTTATTCACTCCTGATTACCTCCCCTACCGGATACTTGAAACAGCTGGCCTCGTTCCAGGCGCCAAATCTCATCAGCCAGATGCAGATTCCTTTGGTCATGCTCAATAATAATCAAGGTCTTTCCTTGCTTTTTCAAGGCCAATAATATAGACTTCACCCTATCTGTAGCAGCTCCATCCAATTGAGCCAAAGGCTCGTCCAGCACCAAGATGTCTGGTTCCAGGGTCAGCACTGCACCCAAAACTACCAGCTGCTTCTGTCCACCGGAGAGGGTAGCCGGGTTCTCCTGGCGCAGGTTTTTGATTCCCATCAGATCCAGGGTTCTCTGCACTCTATCCCCTATTTCCAGACGGGAAAGGCAGAGGTTTTCTGGCCCAAAAGCCAGTTCATCCTCCACCGTAGGCAGGAAGATCTGGCTGTCCGGATCCTGAAAAACTATACCTACCCTGCCCTGCATCCTTACCTCTCCCCGGAATTCCCCCTTTATTAACCTGGGGATAACTCCGCACAGGCAGTATCCCAAGGTGCTTTTGCCGCACCCAGAAGCTCCCGTAATAGCCGCCGTCTGCCCGGACTTCAGTTGAAAATCAAGCCCGTCTAAAACCGGTGTAATCTGTTCCGGATACCTGAAATGGATGGCTTTGGCTTCCACTGCTATCATAATCTAATCCCCCACAGTATCATTGGACGTCCAGTTCACAGACATACTTGGCCCAGCGCTGGCTGAAGCTATCACCCCGGATCACTATCATGTAGGGTCCTTGTCCATCTTTAGTACCGTAAGAACTCAGATATTTACCCTGGTCCTTAAAAATCAGATAGATATTATCCCGCCCTTTAATTTCCTTAACTTTTAGGGCTACTGCATAGCCGTCTATCGAGCGCACCACCACTCTTTGCTTTCCCTGCCAGCTGATTCCTGCTGATTCTAATAGTTCAGCTAAAGGAACGCCAGTGTAAATATGCTCCTCCGGCTTTTTCATCACACTACTCTTCAATTGTCCGGTAAATTCAACCACCTTAAGATTATTAATGATTTCCAGATTCAGCCGAGTCCGCTCCTGACCATTTTCCATGACCAAAATTTCGGCTGCTTCCAGTAGGGCGGCTTGTTCCCTGGCATACTGCCTGTTATACCAGATCCCCAGACTGGTCAACAACAACAGTATGGCCAATATTATAATAATAGAGCGTTCACCTTTTCCCATATCCTTTTTATCTCCTTACTCCCATTGCTTCTATATATTGAATTTACTCAAGCGCTGAGCTAAGAACCACGCTAACAATCCTCCCACCGCTCCCGACAGCGCCCCTGCACTCATGGAAAAGACCAAGGGAAGTAGGGGCAGTCGGAAAAAGATCAGATTAGATAAGATTACTCCACAGAGATTAGCTCCTATTCCTCCCATGAACATGGCCTGCTTGGCATCCGCCTGCCAGCGGCTTAGCCACAGCAACAGATCTACGGCAATCCCAGGCAGAGTATAGGTTAACAGGCTGAGCATACCGTGTGAGCCATAGATACCGGCGGCCAGAACCATGATAGCCTGTACCATACCGATCAGGCTGGCGCTTCCCCTTTTTTTAATTAAGGCTGCCCCCAGTACCAGCCACATCATATAAAAGCCTCCGGCTAAAGAACCGCCAGGAATAAACAAAGGTCCGGTCAAAATATGTACTAGTCCCACTACAATTGGCTTTACTGCTACGCCCAGAGCAGCCATCATAGCTATAAGAACCAGATCGAATACCGTGAATTGGTTTAAAAAAGCTTTCATAGAGGTTTGCTAACTCCTATTCTATTCTGCCTGTTGTAGTTTGGGCCAGGCTATCCCGAGTTCTGTTAATAACAGCATAACTCCCTGGGGGCTTGGCCATGGGGGGCCATAACTCTAGCTTAAATGAACTTCTATTTAGCCTCTTCCCGGTCCCAGATCCTTCCGAGACTAGGTAAGTCATAGCAGCCTCCGGTTTTTAAAGAATCTCGGACTTACCGGCTTGTTATCCCTTATTCCAGCCTAAACCGGCTTAAAGAATCATTTCCATATAATTCACCGTCGGCACCAATAATCAAAGCTGCTTGGACCTGAGTCAAATTATCCGCCAGAGCTATGCCCTGCTCCGGGCCCAGGACAAAAAGGGCGGTAGATAAAATATCTGCTTCCACAGCCGATTGCATAATAACAGTAGTGCCAGTGCTGCCTCGAGCTGGATAGCCAGTGGCAGGATCAAGAATGTGGTGATAAAGAATTCCTGCCCGCTCAAAATACCTTTGATAATCTCCCGAAGAGGCCAGAGCGGCGTTACTTACTTCCAACAAAGCGACTACCTCCTCCGGGTGGCGAGGATCCTGGACCCCGATCTTCCAGGGGCTGTCATCGCCCCTCCTGCCTAGGGTATAGACGTTACTACCGGCATCAATTACCAGATCTTTTATCCCCATGCTTTGCAATATTAGCACCGCCTGGTCTACAGCATATCCTTTTGCTACTCCTCCCAAATCCATAACCATACCGGCTTGGCTTAAAAACAGGGTAGAGTTGCCCACATCCACTATAATCTTGCTGCAGTCCATTAGGGGGAGAACTGCTGCTATTTCTTCTTCTTCCGGTACCCTAGGATTTTCAGCCCCCACACCCCACAAATCCATAGCACTGCCAATTAATATGTTAAATGCTCCCTGGGTCCTTTCTGTCCACTGCAGGGCTATATTTACCATCTCTATTAAATCCGGGTTAACTACTACTGGGCCTTTGCCTGCCTTTTGGTTAAGCTGATAAACTTGAGACTTTGCATCAAAACGGTTGCTTAGGGTCTCCATTTCTATAAAAACCCTTTCCACTTGGTCTAAAGCTAATTCAGCCTGCTCTTGATTCTCGGCCCATATACCGCAGCTTATGTAAGTATCCATAGCCAAAAAATCTCGTTGATAAAACCTTGCTTGCTTTTGGACACAGCCCGCTAAGACCAGGAAGCATATTAGAATCCAGGCCAACCAGGCCCTTCTGCTGTCCTTATTAGTCATAGCTGTCCTTCTTTTTTTTCATACCTCGCTCTTTATCCTTCACCTGGCGGTAAACATTACCCCTTGCAACCTCTTCGTCTTTTTTCAGTGCGGCCTTCAGCTCAGCCCGGTAAACCTGATAATTCATCCCAAAATGTATAATAAGCGTAACACCCATTATGAAACCACTAATAACATGAATATTGTTTAGATATTTACGGGTAAAGCACAGCCACATACCGTAGTTCAGAAAATACAAGACGGTACCGGTCAGAATAGACATTAATCCACATATAATTAATAGGGTAGAGACGCTTGCCTTTATCTTATTCCTGTCCATAGCTTACTCCAGTACAATTTCAATCATATAATTGGTAAATCGCTGACCAAAAACATCATCTATAACTACTACCCGCATAGCACCAGCTTGGCCCTCTTTGGTCAGCAGTGGTTGGCCATTATCCTCATACATTAAAAACACTGAATTCTCTGCCAGCACTTCTTCCATGGATATATTGGAAATATAATCATCTACTCCCACCGGCATAACCTGGCTGTATTGGGTGAGCAGATCAGGATCCAGCAAGGATATTGCATGGGCCAGCAAGGTTCCGGTAAATTGATGAGTAGTAGTACCCGTACTGGAGTGTATGCTCATAGTCCTCTTTACCCTTGGCAGCTGCCGAATTTCATCCAGGGTGATTTCTCCCAATATACTACCATAGGCCCGGATAGCAAGGGTACCATTTTCTTGCGGGCCGTCCCCCTCAGCCTTTTCAAATTTAACCATATAGGATACTGCAGGGGCTGTTTTCCCCCACTCATATTCCTGCAAAACTCCCAGGCAAGCGTTGACACCGTTGACTATAGCCTCGGTACTGACCGTAGCTCCGGTTATTATAATAATTTCATTATCCCTTTGGGCTTCCAAATGAACTTGCTCCAAATAGCGGGCTATAGATTTACCCTTAAAACGATCGGTAAACCAGCTATTATGCATATCTCTAACATAATCTTCGGATTCCATATGTTCTACAATGCGCATACCTAGAGTAGTATGGCTCTTTCCATCTATGACTACGGCCAGCTCTATGGGGCCATTATAGCCCACGGGACAGGTAATAAAAGCATAGTCTCCTGAAGGGGTAGCAAAAACCTTTTGCACTGCTTTAAACTTTTTTTCTCTCTCCCCATTCATAACTTCCCGGGTAATGACCCCATAGTCTTCTCGGGAATAATCCTGGGCCAAGATTTTATTAAAGGCTCTTAATTCAGCCTCATTGGGCTGAGAAGTCCCAGCGCAGCCAGTAAGGAATATCAAACTCAGCCCCAGCACTAATGCTATTTTTCTAAACAACATAATCCATACCCTCGCTCTGCTTATAGCTTGGCTTTTACAGCTTGTCAGCCCATCACTTTCGTTCTACCCGGCGGATGCGCAGCAGATTATCAATGTTTTCATAACCGGTTTCTTTAGCCCAAATCACGCTGGCCTGACCCTGGTCCTGCATCACCAGGAGGCCCTGGCTCAAATGGCTGCCATCCACCGTGATCTTCTCTCCCTGAGTACCCAGAATATCAAAAGTTTCTGTTTTTACAGCTTTTACTTCGGTCTCATATAGCAACTCCTGCAGAGGGATGCCCTTCTCTCCCTCTATCTCCACTAAATCCATATATTCCTTCAATTTAGCAGGGAAAACCACTGCATCGGCATTGGTGGAAAACCAGGCAATGTTATGCACATTCATACCCAATTTAATATGGGGAGACACGTTGGTGGGAGCATCTTCCCCCTCTATTTTTATGTAGTGCCCAGATTTTACCAGGCTAATAACTTCATTTTTCTTGAATCCATCCGAGGATTTTATGGTGAAAAAAGCCCTCTCATCTACTTGATCTAGGCGAGAAAAAATCTGTTCCAAATCAATAGCCTGGTCTTTGCTTCCATAATACTCGTATTCATAAGGCTCAATCCCCTGTGCTAGATTATTAAAAATCCAAACCGATCTAATACTCTTCTCGGGAATTTGCCTGTAAAGGATAATCTTGTCTACCTGCTTGACCCAATAAGGACCAAACTGTCCCTGTACTGCTAATTGGGCTGGGGCCTTCTCTTCATCCAATTTAGCTTCTCCGTCAATTATCAAAGCCAGCATCAGATCTGGGGTAGCGGCAATAACTTCTTGGGGCAGCAGACAATAATAACCATCCCTTCCTACTACCCCGATGCCGGCGTAATCCTCCAGTTTACCCCCTAGTTCTTGGATGACTTCTCTCAAATATGGTCCTGACATCTTGTATTGCTCCTCTAATCCGGTAGTACGACTATAGCTGGCATCCAAATCATACTGGGGCTGCTGACGCAGATCGGCTATGGAAACCTGACTAATAGATATATCGGCTTCTCCCGCTGGCTTTAATCCTTCGATAGAAATAAGCTGGGATTCGTATTCTTGATCTCCACTGTCTTTAGGCACAGTGCCGGTACATGACGAACCACTGAACAACAAAAAAGCTACCAGCATTATAGTGGCGACTCCTGGTTTAATTGACAGCTGGTACATCAATACATCCTCCTATTTTCACATTTATTGCACCTGGAAAAAGAAGCTGCTGATAGGGCTATCCTTTTGTCCATAGCCGGTTACCAAAACCTTGATTAGAGTATCTTCGTTAATGCTAATGGGTACATTGAGCTCCGGCTGATAGGTGCTGACATTATATAAGCTTGATAGTTCAGTAGGATCGGTGCCGTCTAAAGTATAATAAAGCTTAACCCGACCCAAATACTTGTGCTCTAATTTAACCGACTCTCCCCTAGCAATTTTACCTGGAAGCGGAAAAGTACTTGCTCTTTCCCAGGTCAGGGCCTCCTGGCTGGATACAACTATTTCTTTAACCTTAACCACAAAAGCCGGGTTGGTGTATTCGGAAGGGTTCTTCTGTCCGAAGATCAAGCAAGGAACATTGAGCTCTGCTTCTTCCAGCTCAGTAGAAGCTTCCCTATATGCATAAGCTATAATCGGCTCTACCGGCTCCGCCCCCTTTTCGCTGCCCTGGGCTACCTGAGGGTAATAATAGCGCTGGGTATCCAACAATTGTTCCCGGGTAAAAGAAGCTTGGTATCCGTCACTGGAGACAAAGCTAATTACTTGGGCTGTATTAAGCACCCCAGCCTGCTCCAGAATACTGTGCAGATTGATGCCATGGGCTGCATAAAACCGAGGAAGGGGCCAATTGTTAACAGTAGAATATATATGCTGAAAGCTGGCTCCCGGCTTAGATCCCAGTTCCCGTAGGTTAATTAATTGCTCTGCCTCAATGCCGTCCCCTCTGATCAACAGGGCTAAATCTGTTGGAGCTTCAATACTACTTGATCCAGTAGCTTTCACAGCTTCTCCATCCTGGCTCTTTTCGACTGCAATACCTTTATTATCAAATTCTTTGCTATCTGCTGGGGGATAACATCCCAAAGTGCATAATCCAGCTAAAATGATTAAAAATAATAAACCCGCCAGGACCTTATACTGCTTTTTCATATTTAATACCACCTCTATTAAAGCTGGTCTTGGCTCCATCTCCCAGGACCAATTCCGTGTTAAGATTATATATCCAAAATAAAATATCCTGCCGTAAATGAACAGGCAGGAGAATACATTGCTATTAGCTTGCTCTCCTTTCCAATTACAGGAGGTAGCACCATTTCTTGCGCTACCCTTTGGGTACTTGACCCAGGCTATAATTCCTTAGACTTTAAGTCCTTAGGTATTATAACTCGGAGTGTGCTTATTAAATTGTCTCTTCCTTAACTGAGCCCTTAGGATACTTTCCCTTGCTCAACAACTGCTAACTCTACTCTCTTACAACGAAGATACCCAGGTATCTTATCCCTCTGGCTGTTGAAACCTTGTTCTATCTTTCTACACTTAATGTCAAATATCCTCTTATTTCTGGCCGCTTATACGGAGCTGCTGATTGCTCTCCTGGGCCTCTAAATGTGAATAAGTGTCGTGTTTATATTTTAAAACATTTTTTCCAGTTCGATAATTCCATCTTCTGAGCTTTTGTGATCAAAGCCTATGTTTTTTAGTACCCGAACCATGGCTCTATTTTCTGACAGCACCGAGGCGGTAAAGCTTAGCAATCCATTTTTCTTGGCTAAGTAAGTCAAATGAGCCAATAATATCGAGGCTATACCATTGTTTTGATAATTATCACTAGTGGCAAAACCGACCTCGGCTGAATAATCGGCCTCGTTTATAAAGTATTGTCCCAGCCCTACAACTTGTTCCTGTTTTTCTGCTTCCTGTTGAATTATGGCCAGAATCGATACCCCTCTGGCATTATCAACGGTAATAATATCTTGTAAGCTTTCGTGGGGAACATAAGCCCGGTGGGTAAAAAATCTTAAGTAAAGACTTTTATCAGAAAGAGAGTTGAAGAACTCCCTCACCCGGGTTTCATCGCTGATTCTGATAGGCCTTAATAGTATCTCCAAGCCGGTTTTAGTAGTCCTATGAGCTACATATTCTTCCATGTATTTACCTCTGTGCCCTGGAACGAACTTTTTATCTCGGTCAATAAGGTTTCGCCTTTTTGCTTCCTCAATGAGCCAGGGTCTAAACTTGGGGTGGGCGATAGCTATCAATTCCAGGGCTCGCTCCCTCAAGTTCTTACCTTGCAGGTAGGCTATTCCGTATTCTGTTACTACATATTGCACATCACCCCTATGCAGACTTACCCCTGAGCCTTCGTCCAGAGTGGGCACTATTTTGGAAACCTCTCCCTTCCTGGCCGTAGATTTCATGGCGATAATGATTTTCCCTTTTTTAGCCAGCAGAGTAGCCCGGATAAAATTGGCAAATCCACTTATGCCGCTATAAAAGACATTTCCCAGTGAATCAGTTGAAGCTTGCCCAGTAAGATCCATTTGCATAACAGTATTAATGGCCGTCATATTGTCATGCTGAGCAATCGTCAAAAGATTGTCTACATAATCAATTCTTCTTAGCTCAACCGATGGATTGTTATTAACAAAGGCATAGGTCCCCTTACTGCCCAAACAGTATGTTCCGATGGTTTTCCCCTTGTTTATGCTTTTTTTGCTGTTATCAACAACCCCTGTTTTCATTAAGTTAACAATGGCATCGGTTATTAGATCTGTATGCACACCCAGGTTTTTTTTCTGGCCCAGGCAGGATAAAACCCCAAAGGGTATATTTCCATACCCGATTTGAATAGTATCCCCGTCCCGGACCAAACTGGCCACATGCCGGCCGACCTGTAATGCAATCTCGTTTTCTTTGTCAAACTCGTATTGAGTTAAGGGTTCATCATAGGGAATAATATAGTGTATATCCTTTATATGGATGAAGCCATCTCCATGAACTCTGGGCATATGGGCATTGACCTGTGCTATAATCACTCCTGCATTCTCTACGGCAGCTTTAGTAATATCAACCCCAACCCCTAAATTAAAATAGCCATGCTCATCTGGCAAAGATACCTGAACCAGGGCAATATCAATCGGAAAAGATTTACGATTGAATAATTGTGGTATCCTGGAGGTGAAAACCGGGGTGTAATCAGCATCTCCCTTATTAATGGCATCTCTATTGCTATCTCCAATAAAAAAGGATTTAACTCTGAAATTCCGTTTATATTTTTCGAACAGGAATTCTCTGTCATCAAACAATGTCCATACATGATAAATGTCAACATCAAAGAAAGCCGAGGGATTTTGGTTCAGGTACTCCATCAACGATCTAACCAGATATTTTGGCTCTCCGGCTGCGGTCCCAATATATATCTTGTTCCCCCGTTGAATTTTCTTAAACGCCATATCTGCTGTAGTGAATTTTTCTGGATAATGCTCCTTAAGATAATCCATTATGCTGCTTTTTTCACATCGACTCATTCTATATCACCCCTTAAGACTTTTCTCTTATCTAATAATACCATAATATCCATTTGTCCTAGAATTTACCCCCAGACACAAGGGGTTTCAGCACAACGTCTGAAACCCCTTGGTAATTCGTTAATGGCGGAGAGGGCGGGATTCGAACCCGCGAGACAGGTATTAGCCGTCTACTCGATTTCCAATCGAGCGCCTTCAGCCGAACTCAGCCACCTCTCCATACGCTATTCAATTGTATTTATGCTTGATATTGCTTGTTTTCTGGCGGAGAGAGTGAGATTCGAACTCACGAGACGGTGATTAGCCGCCTACTCGATTTCGAGTCGAGCGCCTTCGGCCAGCTCGGCCATCTCTCCGTAAATTATCGAAAAACTCTTTTAACAGCTGGGAAGCCTCTTCCTGCAATACCCCCTCTTTAACTTGAACCTGATGATTCAAGCCGGGAGTTCTGACAATATCCAATAAGGTTCCAGCCGCTCCTGCCTTAAGGTCCCGCACCGCATACACCAAACTGCCAAGCCGGGCGTTAACCATAGCTCCGGCACACATGGGACAGGGTTCCAATGTAGTATACAAGGTGGCATGGCTTAAACGCCAACCGCCGATATATTCCGCTGCCTGCTGCAAAGCCAGTAATTCTGCATGAGCAGTGGCATCCTGGCGCAGTTCTTTCTCATTGCAGGCTCGGGCAATTATTGTATCCTCAACAACTACCACTGCGCCTACCGGAATTTCACCCTTTTGTCCAGCCTGATAAGCCAATTTCAGCGCGGCTCTCATATATTCTTCATCCCTGTTAATGGGAATCACCACCATATGGTGCGCCCGAAGGGAATCGAACCCCTGGCACACGGTTTAGGAAACCGTTGCTCTATCCGCTGAGCTACGGGCGCATGTTCTCTGGGGTTTTTACAGTAAATTAGGAAAACCCAACGGTTTTCCTTTATTGCTTTTTAATCAGCAATGAAAATATGGCACGCCCGGAGGGATTCGAACCCCCGACCTCCAGGTTCGTAGCCTGTCACTCTATCCAGCTGAGCTACGGGCGCCTATTGATCCATTTATGCATCCAAACCCATCTGTTCGGGTTTTGCTCTCTTACTGCAAATATGGCGGAGAGAGAGGGATTCGAACCCTCGAAGCAGGTATTAGCCGCTTACTCGCTTAGCAGGCGAGCGCCTTCAGCCTACTCGGCCATCTCTCCGTAACTTTTTACTATAATGGCGGAGGAGGTGGGATTCGAACCCACGGAACCCGCAAAGGTTCAACGGTTTTCAAGACCGCCTCCTTCAACCGCTCGGACACCCCTCCATCGAGAAGGATGCATTTTTGAGATTCAATGCAAATGAAAGTATAGCATACGCCTTTTTTTATGTCAATAAACAAAGTCTTGTTTTTAGCCCCTTTGGGACCGCGATATTGTCTGCTCCGTAGGGGCGACCTAGTCGCCAGCTTCAAAAGTCACCTTCGTGCAAAACTGAATAGAACTGATTCTGTTTGTGAAAGGTAATCATTCTAACTATCTATCTACCCAAACATATACATATAATGTGGTATTATACCCCTGAACCGGGCGACCACAGGTCGCCCCTACATTGTTCACCAATTCAAAGGTTCTCTTTTAACAGCTTGGCTTTTATTACACATAAACTGGGTCTAAGCTTTAATTAAATCCAGGCCTCCCATATATGGCCTTAAAACCTCCGGAATGACTACCGAGCCGTCTGCCTGCTGATAGTTTTCCAATATGGCGGCTACGGTTCTCCCAACCGCTACCCCTGAACCATTCAAAGTATGAGCAAACTGAGGCTTAGTTTTGGGAGCCAGACGATACCTGATATTGGCCCTGCGGGCTTGAAAATCTTCGCAATTGGAACAGCTGGATATTTCCTTGTACTCCTTATAGCTAGGCAGCCAGACTTCCAGATCATAAGTTTTGGCGGCTGAAAAACCCATATCACCAGTACTTAATAACATTACCCGATAAGGCAGCCCTAGCAGCTGCAGTACTTTTTCCGCATCCCGGGTCAGCTTTTCCAATTCCTCATATGAATTTTCCGGTTCTACTATTTTTACCAGCTCAACCTTATTGAATTGATGCTGTCTGATAACCCCTCGGGTATCTCGTCCATGGGATCCGGCTTCGGCCCGGAAACAAGGCGTATAGGCGGTCAGATATATGGGCAGCTGGCCCGGTCCTATAATCTCTTCCCGATACAGGTTGGTTAAAGGAACTTCGGCGGTAGGAACCAGATACATTTCCTTACCTTCCAGCTTAAACATATCCTCGGCAAATTTGGGCAGCTGCCCAGTCCCCTGCATACAGTCAGCACTTACCATAAACGGCGGTAATATTTCCCGATAGCCATGTTCCCCAGTATGAAGGTCTAGATAAAAGTTTATAACCGCCCTTTCCAACCTGGCTCCTGCACTTTTATAAACGGTAAATCTGGTTCCAGACAGTTTAGCTGCCCGTTCGAAGTCCAGTATATCAAGATTAACTCCTATATCCCAGTGCGCCAAGGGCTCAAATCCAAATTGGCGCGGATCACCCCAACGCCTGATTTCTACATTGCTAGCTTCATCCTCCCCTACTGGTACGGAGGAATGTGGCAGGTTGGGGATATTAAGCAATATGGTTTCAATCTTGGCCTCAGTCGCTTTTAATTGATCATCCAGGACTTTAATTTCCTGTCCTATCTGCCTGACTTTCTCCATTAATTCAGTGGGCTCCTGCCCCTCTTTTTTCTTCCGCCCTACCTCCTGGGAAGCTGAATTGCGAAAACTCTTCAGTTCTTCCACCTGGCCCAGGATCTGACGCCGCTCTTCGTCTAAGCCCAGGAATCCATCCAGTGCTCCGGCAATTCCCCTTTTCGCTAATTGCTCCTTTACTTCCTCAGGATAGGCTCTAATCTGCCTGGCATCTAACAAGTTAATCCCTCCTCTGCTGACCTTGCCTAATGCTAACCCATTAGTTGATGGCGACTAGTCCTAAAAATATAGTAATTTGGGCCTGGCCGTTATCCCATCCATTTTTTCCAGTTCTACCAGCACCTCTTCTTCTACTTTATTATCAACATTAATCAACATTATGGAAATATCTCCTTTGGTTTTACGGGCTACTTTCATAGATGCAATATTTACCCCATTATCTCCTAGGGCGGTGGCAAAGGGACCTATAATGCGGGGACGATCTTCGTTTTCCACCAGTAGAATGTAGCCTTCCAGGTTGTTTTCGGTTTCATAATCATTTATCTCCACCAGCAGCGGCTGCCGGGCCCGGGACAGGGTTCCTACTAAAGTAAGATTGAAACTGTGGTTAAACACCCGGGCTTCTACCGTGTTTTTATATCTCCTTCTGCTGGTTTCTTCCTTGCGCTCGAAAACCTTTATTCCTCTCTCTTCCGCAATCAATTTGGCATTAACGTAATTAACCTTGTCTTCCATAACCGGATGCAATAAACCCTTCAAAAAGGCCACCGTCAGCATCTCGGTCTCGTTACGGGTCATGGGTCCACTATAGGTTAGTTCCACCCGGCTAATGGGGTTGCGGGTCAATTGATAATAGACACTGCCCATTTTCTCAGACAGCATAATGTATGGTTTAAGATATTCCAACTCTTCTCCCAGCATAGTGGGTAAATTGACCACATTGGGAACTATTTCACCTCTTAAAGCCATTATTACCTGTTCGGCAATGTTTTCCCCTACTCGCTTCTGAGCCTCAAAAGTATCGGCTCCTAAATGGGGTGTTACTACCACCTTATTGTGCCTAAACAAAGCATTGTCTTGGGCGGGTTCTATTTCAAACACGTCTAATCCGGCGGAAGCAATTTTACCAGATTCAAGTCCCTTTAATATAGCTTCCTCTTTGATTATTCCACCCCGGGCACAGTTTACTAGCCTAACTCCATCTTTAGCCAGCTCTATAATCCTTTCATCAATCATATGCATGGTTTCTTCGTTGCGAGGAGTATGCACGGTTATAAAATCAGCTTCTTTAACCAATTCTTCCAAAGTATTTTTCTTCTCTGCTCCATAACGATCAAATCTCTCCTCAGATATATATGGATCATAAGCAATAACTTTCATATTAAAAGCCTTTAACCGGGTAGCAACCATAGACCCTATTCTTCCCAATCCCACTATTCCCAAGGTTTTGCCATAAAGTTCTACTCCTCTAAAGGGCTTGCGATCCCAGGTACCGCCTTTTAAGAAGTTATTGGCCCAGGCCGTATTCCTGATAGAAGAAAGCAAAAGACTTATGGTCTGTTCTGCCGCCGAGATGGTATTGCTGTCCGGAGTATTAGCTACAATTACTCCATAACGGGTACATGCCTCCACATCGATATTATCAATCCCGTTACCGGCTCGACCTACCACTTTCAATCGGCTGCCCCTCTTGATCAGTTCTTCGTTGACTTTGGTTACACTTCTTACGATGAGGGCATCATATTGATCAATAATTTCCAATAATTCTTCTCTGGATATTCCGTCTCTATTATCCACTTCCAGTTCCAGTTCCTTTTCTAAAAGGGCCAGTCCTTCTTCAGCTATCTTCTCTGTTATTAAAACTTTTTTTAAGCTTTCCATCAGTTATGCTCCTTTCTCTTTTAATCTTCAGCTCTCAACATAAATTTCTGGGCTTGGTTAACACCTGCCCCCAACTCAACCTTAAAGCCACTCTCTAGCATAACAATCTCCAGGGCGGCAATTACCGCTAAAAGATCCAATTCTCTCACATACCCCAGATGTCCAAGCCTAAACATAACATCATCTAATTCCTGTTGTCCTCCGGCTACCACGATATTAAATCGATTTAGCATGCGGCTTCTAATCTGGTTGGCTCCTGCCCCTCCCGGAGCCAGCACTGCCGTCACTGCCGTAGAGGCCTGCTCCTCTGCAGCCAGCAAATCCATGCCCATGGCTCTAATGGCAGATCTGACCATATTCCGATAACGGAGATGCCGCTTAATTATATTATCCACTCCCTCTGCCAGCATCATGGACAGCGCTTCCTGCAGTCCATAAAAAAGGGAAATTGCTGGTGTAAAAGCAGTTTGTCCTTTTTCCAAATACTTTAATCCTTCGGTAACATCCCAGTAGAATCTATGATTGTTATTCTGGCCGTGAATCTTAAGGGCTCGGTCACTAAAGGCCATAAAGCCCAATCCAGGTGGAATCATAAAAGCCTTTTGTGAACCGCTTAAGGCTACATCAACCCCCCAAGCATCCATCTGGAACTCCAGCGCTCCCAGGCCGCTTACACAGTCCACCATCAATAGGGCTGGATGATCCTGCATAGCTTCTTTGATGGCTTTTATATCATTATAGGTCCCGGTAGAAGTCTCATTATGAGTTACTACTACCGCTTTAATCCTTTTTTCTTTGTCCTTGCTTATTGCTTCTCGAACCACGTTGGGATCTGCCCCTTGCCCCCACTTAAAGCTGAGCTTTTCCACCTGGGCCCCAAAATTTTGGGCGATGCTAGCGAACCTATCGCCAAAAACTCCTATAGATATGGCCAGGACTTTATCTCCCGGAGATATGAAATTCACTATTGAAGCTTCCAGCGCCCCAGTACCGGATGATGGATAAATCAAGAGATTATGATCTGTACCATAGATGCTTTTAACTCCCCGGTTTACTTCCAGGAGTATATCCCTGAATTCGGGTCCCCGATGGTTGATCATGGGCCTATTCATAGCCTGCTGTACCCGCTCAGGAATAGGAGTAGGGCCTGGCAGCAGCAAATACTGTTGTCCTATCATCAATAATCCTCCTTGGATAAATACTTAAAATAAGGTCCCAGAATATAAAAAACCCTCGCCCCTATAGGGACGAGAGGTATATCCCGCGTTGCCACCCTTATTGGTGTTAAAACACCCGCTCAACCAGTTATAACGGTACTACCGATCTGCTTTCACAGACAGCATCCGGGGTGGATTCAATACCTTTTACAGGCAGGCTCGCACCATCCGCCTGCTCTCTTGACTGCCTCAAGTATTTACTAATCCCCTTCATCGCCAACACTTTCTTAAAGATTGCTGTTAATTATATTATATTCTTTCCTACTTGACAAGGAAATGCTATAAGTACCTGATAATATTTTTTCGACTGGCTATTCCAGTATTTCATAACTGCTTACCATTACCGGAGCCTTTAGATTATCCAGCACTCGCTCCAGCAATACCCCTTCCCGGTGAGGATAATTATAGCCATAACTGGCTCTTATAGCCATGGATATGAATTGTACCGCTCTATCCAGGGCTATGGGCAGGCTGTCGCCCTGCAACATGCTTCCCACTATTACGCTGGTAAAGCCGTCTCCAGTTCCGGGAAAAAAAGCCGGAATATAATCACATTTCACCTTCCAGAAACGGCCATCTTTACTGTCAAATGCTATTACTTCCGTGTTGCGCCGGCCTGGGATATCGGGCACACTGGTAATTATTACTGTTTTTGGCCCCATCTGGGCTAAGCGGCACAGCCATTTTTTGGCCTCTTCCTCGCTGATGTTTTCCCGATATTCCTCATTTAATAAAAAAGCTGCTTCGGTAAAATTAGGGGTTATAATATCCGCCGGCTCAATAAAAGAACGCATTTTTACTACCATTTCCATGCTCATGGTTTGGTACAGTTGCCCATTGTCCCCCATAACCGGATCAATTACAATCAAGGGTTGATTATGGTTACAATCCTGGTGGAATTGACTTATTATGTCTATCTGTTGAGGTGAACCCAGAAATCCGCTGTATATACAATCAAAGGAAATGTTTAGTTTTTTCCAATGTTCCAGGTAAGCTTCCAGATGTTCACTCAAATCGATAAACTTGTAATCGTCAAAACCTCCGGTATGAGTGGACAATATAGCCGTAGGCACAGGACAAACCTGAATCCCCATGGCTGATATGATAGGTATAATAGCCGATAATGAAGCTCGGCCAAATCCCGACAAATCGTGAATAGCTGCTACTCTTTTCACCGGCGTGCTCATAATAATTCCCTTCCCTTATTTACTCTTCTTTCTCGGCTTTAAACCGAGCCAGTCCGACGATTTTGTCATTAGCAGAAAGTTTGATCATCATTACTCCCCGTGAATACCTTTTCTGTACTGATATATCCTGCACTAGCAACCTTATAACATGACCTTCTCCGGTTAAAATAACCAGCTCTTCATCCTCGGTTACTACTTTAAAAGACACCAGGGGGCCATTTTTATCGGTTACATCAATGGTCTTTAACCCTTTACCACCCCGATTTTGTTCCCTGAACTCCTCCAGGTGGGTCCGTTTTCCATAGCCTTTTTCGGTCACCAACAACACATCGGCTTCCTCCCGATATTTATCGATACCAACCACGTAATCACCCGGCCTCAGGCGTATCCCTCTCACTCCGGCTGCAGTTCGGCCCATAGGTCTTACCTGCTTTTCATCGAAGGTTATCGAATAACCATAGGAACTAGCAATCATAATTCGATCTCCGCTTTCGACTCTTCGAACCCCTACCAATTCATCTTTTTCATGCAAGTTTACTGCTATCAAGCCGGTTTTTCTGATATTGGAAAAGGCCGATAAAGCCACTTTTTTAGTTACTCCCTGTCTGGTCACCATAATCAGATGCTTAGTGTTGTCAAAAGCCCGGGCTGCCACTAAGGTAGTAACCATCTCCCCTGGCCTTAACTCAATCAGGTTGATTATGGGCAACCCTTTAGCCTGCCGGGTTGATTCAGGAATTTTATAGGCTTTCATGCTAAATACTCGACCCTGATTGGTAAAGAAAAGCAGGTTAGCCAGAACACTGGTAACTACTACACTATCGGCAGCATCTTCGGTTCGGATTTTACTGGCTATTACCCCTTTGCCGCCCCGACGTTGGGATTTATATGCGTCTATGGGCTGTCTTTTTACATATCCTCGATTGCTTAATGTAATCATAACTTCATGATCCTCGATAAAATCTTCTATATCGCTATCAGAATCATCTGCGGCTATTTCGGTTCTTCTTTCGTCTCCATAACGCTTTTTGATATCGGCTAAATCCTCTTTAATAATGGCCAGAACTCTCTCCGGCCGGGCCAGAATATCCAAGTACTCATCTATTCTGGCTAATAGTTCCTCATATTCTTCTTCCAAGCGAATTCTTTCCAATCCGGTTAGCTGAACCAATCTCATATCCAAAATAGCATTGGCCTGTTTTTCACTAAGTGCGAATCGGCTTATTAATGCCTTCCTTGCTGTTTCCCGGTCCTTGCTGCTTCTTATCAGATTAACTATATCATCCAGGTTGTCCAGGGCTATCTTCAAGCCCTCTACTATATGCATGCGCTCCCGGGCAATCTTCAAATCATATTCCGTGCCCCGCCTGATTACTTCCTGCCGGTGCTCCAGATAATTTTCCAATATCTCCTTCAGGCTTAAGGTCCGCGGCTGCCCCTTGACCAAGCCCAGCATTATAATGCCAAAACTGTCCTGCATCTGAGTGTGCTTAAAGAGTTTATTGACCACTACATTTACATTGACATCTTTTTTAACTTCGATAACTACTCGAATGCCTTTGCGACTGGACTCATCTCTTAAATCTACGATGCCTTCAATCTTTTTGTCCCGGGCCAATTGGGCAATTTTTTCTACCAGCCGGGCTTTATTAACCTGATAGGGAATTTCTGTTACTACAATGGCATTTCTCCCGCCTTTTCGCTCTTCAATCTCGTACCTGGCCCGTATCTTAATACTGCCTCGCCCGGTTTTAAAAGCCTTGTAAATACCCTCACTGCCCATAATTATTCCTGCGGTAGGAAAATCTGGCCCAGGTATAACCTGCATCAATTCATCCAGATCCGCCTGGGGGTTATCTATGAGCATATTAAGGGCCTCTACTACTTCACCTAAATTATGCGGCGGTATGTTGGTAGCCATTCCTACTGCTATTCCCGATGACCCATTTATTAACAGATTGGGAATTCGTGCCGGCAGTACGACTGGTTCCTGTCGGCTGTCATCATAGTTGGCTCTCCAGTCTATGGTATCCTTGTCGATATCCTTCAATAATTCGGAGGCTATTTTGGCCATCCGGCTTTCGGTATATCTCATAGCCGCAGCTGAATCACCATCTATTGAACCAAAATTGCCATGTCCATCCACCAGAGGATAACGCATAGAAAACTCTTGGGCCATTTTTACCATGGTTTGATATATAGCTGCATCCCCATGAGGGTGGTATTTTCCCATTACTTCCCCGACTATGGTAGCTGATTTTCTATGGGGTTTATCATGGGTCATGCCCTGATCATGCAAAGCGTATAGTATACGCCGATGTACCGGTTTCAAACCATCGCGAAAATCAGGGATAGCTCGGGATACGATAACGCTCATGGAGTATTCCAGAAAAGATTTTTTTACTTCTTTTTCTATATCAATCGGTATAATTTTTTCAAACAAGTTCTTTTCTCCCACCTATCATTCACCCCTAAATATCCAGGTTAGTCACATATACGGCATTGGCTTGAATGAAGTCTTTTCTGGCCTGAACATTCTCTCCCATTAAGTCAGAAAATATTTCATCAGCTCGGATGGCATCGTCTATGTTTACCTGCAGAATGGTTCTTTTGTCGGGATCCATGGTAGTATCCCATAGCTGTTCGGCATCCATTTCCCCCAGACCCTTGTATCGCTGGAGGGTCCATTTTTTATTGCTTTCACTCAAGAATTGATTCATATCCTCTTCCTTATGAAAATAATTTATTTCATTTCCTCGTTTAAGGCCATATAGAGGAGGTTGGGCTATATATACATAGCCTTCTTCAATTAATTGCCGCATATAGCGGTAGAAAAAAGTAAGTAATAGAATTCGAATATGAGAGCCGTCAACATCTGCATCGGTCATAATAAAAAGCTTATGGTAGCGAGCTTTTTTAATATCAAAATCCTCGTCAATACCGGTTCCAATGGCTGTTATCAAAGCTTTAATTTCTTCACTGGCCAATACCCTGTCCAGGCGGGCTTTTTGTACATTGAGAATTTTTCCTCGCAAAGGCAGTATGGCCTGATAATTTCTATCTCGCCCTTGCTTAGCTGAGCCTCCTGCCGAATCTCCTTCTACTATGTACAATTCACATAAGTGGGCTTCTTTGCTACTGCAATCAGCCAGTTTTCCCGGTAAACTAGTGGATTCCAGGGCACTTTTTCTTCGGGTCAATTCCCGGGCCTTCCTGGCTGCTTCCCTAGCTCGGCGGGCGGAAATGGCTTTATCCAGAATTTTTTTAGCTATTACCGGATTCTCGTTAAGATAATCTTCTACACTTTCAAAAACGGAGCTTTCCACTATGGTTCTAATAAAAGAATTCCCCAGTTTGGTCTTGGTTTGTCCCTCAAACTGGGGGTCCTTAACCAAGACCGATATTATAGCCACTATACCTTCCCGGATATCTTCTCCGGATAAATTAGCATCACTTTCCTTTAAAAAATTATTCCTGCGGGCGAAGTCATTAATAACCCGGGTGAGACCGTTTTTAAACCCTATTTCATGGGTTCCTCCCTCCTGGGTTCTAATATTATTGGCATAAGAATATAAACTTTCGTTATATCCATTATTGTATTGCATTACCACATTAACAATCACATCGTCTTTTTGACTTTCAAAATAAATAGGAATTTCATTAATCACTTCTTTTTTCTTGTTTATATAAGTTACAAAGTCTTTTAATCCATTATCATAATGAAAATCTTTTATTTTAGCATCCTCTTCCCTTTCGTCCAGGAGAGTTATTCTTAAGCCTTTATTGAGAAAAGACAGTTCTCGCAATCGTTGTTCGATAATTTCTTTTTCAAATACTGTAATTTCAAATATATCAGGATCGGGTAAAAAATGTATTTCAGTACCCGTTTCATCGGTCATGCCGCATTGTTCCACTTTACCTATAGGCTGTCCGGTTTGATATCTTTGCCTATAGACATAGCCATCTCTTTTGACGGTAATTTCCATGCTCAGGGAGAGCGCATTTACCACCGAAAGGCCTACTCCATGCAATCCACCTGATATATTATATCCGCTACCACCAAACTTTCCGCCTGAGTGCAGGGTCGTCATAATTACTTCCAGGGCTGGAATTCCCATTTGCGGATGAATATCCACCGGTATACCCCTTCCGTTATCGCATACCGAAACACTGTTATCAGTGTGAATAATGGCCTGGATATGATTGCAAAAGCCTCCCACAGCTTCATCAATGCTATTGTCTACAATTTCGAATACTAGGTGATGAAGACCTTTGGGACTGGTGCTTCCTATGTACATACTCGGCCTTTTTCTAACTGCTTCCAGACCTTCTAGAACTTGAATATCTGATGCACTATATCCATTTAAGGGACTCTCCAAGTCTTAACCCTCCTTAATAATAATTGAACGCTCTTTTGAATAAAGTAGTTGAGGAAATAGGAGACAGATATACCCTATCATCACATACCACAACTGCTTTTTCTTTGCCATTATTGCTGATATTGCTTAGCTTGTTTTCCAAGCGGGCAATTTCTACTATTTCCTGCAAATCCGGCGAAACTGGTGCGCCATAATTGAGTACAGCTATAATCTTTTCTCCGGCTATAATGAAATTATTCCCTAGATGAACATACATGCAGCTACCTCCATCTCCTTTTTTTCTATTAGGCCAGCTTAGACCTGCTTTTTTTAACCCGATTAAAGCGCTTTTTTCACCATTCATAATATATGACCTGATTTAACCAGGGATATTCTCTCCTGATAAGGATAAAGCAAGTCATTAACTACTGAAGTAAGTATACTCTGATATTCGGCCCTATTAATATAATCCAATAACCTGGCTTTTCTTGGGTCATCGAACTCTGCCAGTACTTCATCCAACAATAAAAGCGGGTAGAATCCAATTATTTCTTTAAAGGCTAAAACCTGAGCTATTTTTAAACTAACCGCTATATTTCTCTGCTGACCCTGAGATGCGAAAAGGCGAGCATGCTGGTTTTGCAGGTAAATATTAATATCATCCAAGTGTGGGCCTACCAGTGTGCTTTTTCTTCTTAATTCATTTTCCCGGTTCTCTTCTAAATATTTACTTAGATTTTCATTAAGAGTTATATAATTAATCTTATCTTCTTGAAAGGGAAAAGATAAAGCATACTTGATTTTTATCTCTTCCTGGTCCTGACTTAATTGCAAGTAAGTATGTGAAGTAATCTTATCCAAGAGCTTGACCAAATTAATTCTGTTTTTGATTATTTTGGCAGCATATTCAGCAAATAATTCGCTTATTACACGATAAGACTTACCGTTAACTTCATTCTTTCTTAAAGCCTCATTTCTTCTTCTTAATATTTTATAATAATTATCTAACAAAAGCCTGTACTCTGTTGTTACTTCTTTTAAAATATAATCAATATATTTTCTTCTGCGGGAGGGACTTCCTTTCACCAAATATAAATCGTCTGGAGTAAAATCTACCACTCGCAGACGATTGGGATTATTTTGGCTGCTCTTTTTTGAATTAATCCTAAGCTGTTTTCCCCTCTCCCAATGGTATTCTATCTCTGTATTAACAGCTCGCTTATCTACCATATGAGTTGCCTTAAGTCCATATTTTTCTTTTCCCTGCTGCACTAATAAACGATCATTGTTGGTACGAAAAGAACTTGCGGTAGCAACTACAAATATAGCTTCCAGTATATTGGTTTTTCCTTGGGCGTTATCTCCCATTAGAATATTCAATCCTGGTTTAGGCTGATATTCCAGCTCATTGATATTTCTAAAATTTGAGATGCTTATTTTTTGGAGTTTCAAACCTCAAATCCTACTCTCCTTTAATTACTAGATCGCAAGGGAACCAGTACATAAAGATAATTATCTTTCTCAGGATTCTTAATTATAGCAGGTCCAATGGATCCAGACAAATCTATTTGCATATTTTGGCATTCTGCCTGCATAATTTTGGCAATATCCAAAAAATAGTTAGTGTTAAAAGCAATATTCACTTCTTTTTCTCCATCTATCTGAATTTCTTCAATAAATTCTTCCAATTCCCCCATGATTTCTGAAAAAGCATTGATGAGCACTTCATTTTCTTTGAATTTAAACTGCACATTCTGTATCTTTAATTTATCATCAGTAGGCATGGTTTTGGCACGCTCCAAAGCATTTAATATGGCATTGCTATTAATTAATACCTGGGAGCTGGAGTTTAAGGGAATTACCTGCCTATAATTGGGATAACTCCCTTCTATCAAACGAGACAGCAAAGTAAAATTCTCTTTATGGAATATGACATTGTTTTCACCAAAAGAGATGTTTATATTCTCCTCTTCTTCGTTGAGAACCCGCATCAGTTCGTTTACGGTCCGGATAGGAATTATAAAATTAAAGGGCTCTCTATCTTGTTCTTCTTTTAATTCATAAGCATAATAGGCTAATCTATGGGTATCAGAGGCTACTATTCGCAATTGATGATCGGCTAAGAAATCAAACAAAACTCCCGTAAAAACAGGCCGAAAATGGTTAAAGGCAGCGGCAAAAGAAGTTTTTCGCAAGGCTTCCCTTAAAATCGATTGAGGCAACTCCATCCTTTTTTCCATTTTCTCCAATGGTAGGTTAGGATACTCAAAATCACGGTAAATATTAATAAATCCAGAAGAGCGTCCGTAATTAATACTTAACTTGGAAGCCTCCTGGTTTAACTCAATGGTAATTATGCCATCTGGCAGCAGTTTGATAAAATCGTTAAAATAATGAGCATTTACTAGAACCTGCCCATCGGTCAACACTTCTACCTCCTGGGTGGAAGCTACAATTCCGATATCCATATCAGTCGCAGTCAAGGTTAATCCTTGGGTCGGATTAACCTGTATCAACATGCCGGATAGGATGGGAATAGTGTTCTTGCTGGAAGCAGCTCGATAAACCAAACTGGAGAGAGAAGACAACTCTTTTTTTTCAATGATAAATTTCATCTCTAATACCTCCAAGAAATCATTTTTTTGTCTTTGGATCCGGATCTTATTTATTATTTATTAACAACTAGTAGTTGTAGTAGTAGTAGCGGTGGATATGTTAATACATAACGCTAAGGCCTGCTTTTAGGTGATATAAGCCTTTGAAAACCTGTGTATAAGTGCTTCGGTTTAGATGGGAAAACTGGGATCAATTTTCTTACAAAAAGTATTAATAAGCTGTAATACTTCCTGGTCGTTGGCTATTTCTTTCTCAATTTTATCATTAGCGTGCATTACCGTAGTGTGATCTCTACCTCCAAATTGTTCGCCGATCTGAGGATAGGAAGCATCAGTTAGTTTTCGACAGAGGTACATGGCTATCTGTCTCGGATAAGAAATATGTTTATTTCTCTTTTTAGAAACTAATTCTCGTAAACCTAAACCATAATAAGAGGAAACCTCTTTCTGAATGGACTCAATGGTAATTTTTTTAGGACTGGGAGGAGGAAGTATATCTTTCAATGCCTCCATCACCGTACTCATATTCAAAGGCTTATTACTAATGGTAGCGTAAGCAACCAGGCGAATTAATGCACCTTCCAATTCTCTAATATTGGAATCTATAGAATTGGCTATATAGTCCAATATATCATAAGGAACATTTAAATTTTCTGATTGTGCTTTTTTTCTTAGAATAGCTATTCTGGTTTCCAAGTCCGGGGGCTGTATATCTGTAATTAAGCCCCATTCAAAACGGCTGCGCAAGCGATCTTCCAGGGTTGGTATATTGCGTGGAGGTCGATCACTGGAAATTACTAACTGCTTGTTAGATTCATGCAGGGTATTGAAAGTATGGAAGAATTCCTCCTGTGTCCTTTCTTTACCGGCTAAAAACTGGATGTCATCTATCAATAGCACATCCATGCTGCGGTAACGGTTTCTGAATCCAGGAGTATTATCGTCCTTTATGGAGCTGATAAGATCATTGGTAAATTTTTCTGAAGAAACATACATTACCGTATAATGAGGATGTTTTCTAAGTATTTGATGCCCTATAGCCTGCATTAAATGGGTTTTACCCAAACCTACTCCCCCATAAATGAATAATGGATTGTAAGCCTTGGAAGGAGATTCGGCCACTGCATAACAAGCAGCATGAGCAAATCGATTACTGTTGCCCACCACGAAGGAATCAAAGTTATACTTCATATTTAATGAAGAGTTAGAGGATCCATTATCCACGAATGGTTCGGTAGTTAGAAATAGGTTAATATCCCGATTGGTTAATTCTTTAAATTTAGCTTGAATGCAATCCAGGTACCTGGATTCTATCCAGTCTTTAGTCAAGGAATTGGGTACTATGACATATATATTGTCATTTTTCCAACTGTGAAACTTCACCATGGAAAACCAGATATCAAAGCTAGTGGGGTCTGTTTCCTCTCGCATGGCAGCCATGACTTTATTCCATATCAAAGCATAGTCTATTGACATTAAGGTGACCCTCCTGTTAATTTGTGCAAAAAGCATTTTTAGATAGAGAGATATTTGTGGATATCTCGATAGAATATCTATAAAACCCAGGAATAATCTAATTTAGATATAGGTAAAAATATAGTATAATCATAACAGATTGGGTATTAATTTAGAAGGGTTGCCAAGACTGTAGAATTCTTGACATCTAGGGTCACATATAAATATAATTAGAAAGTGTTGATATAGAGGAGGATAGTGGATAATGAAAAGAACATACCAGCCAAAGAATAGACAGAGAAAAAAAGTACATGGGTTTAGAAAGAGAATGTCAACGGCAGAAGGAAGAAGGGTATTAGCTAATAGAAGGAAAAAAGGAAGAAAAGTTATTTCTGCATAGGTCGTAACAAGCGACCTTTTGATTTATTGGATAGCTGCGTTTTTGGGAAGGTTGCCATGTTAAATAAAGAGTACCGAATCAACAAGAAAAAAGAATATGATAATATATATTAAAAAGGGAAAAAAATACCAGGAAAATATATAGTGGTTTTTATTATTGGCTCTGAAGCTAAAAATAGCCGCTATGGTATTGTAACCAGCAAAAAAGTAGGCAATGCGGTGTATAGGAACCAGGCCAAACGCAGACTTAGAACAGTTATATATCAAAATATAGGTGAAATTAAGGAAAAAGTAGATGTGGTAGTCATTGCTCGCCCAACTATTAAACAAGCCAGCTGGGATCAAGTGAATAGTGATTATCGAAAAGTCATGAGGAGAGCAGGACTGTGCTGAAAAACATGCTGATTGGCTTAATCAAAATATATCAACAAGTTAAATTCCTTATAAAATCACCTACATGTATATATTATCCTTCCTGTTCCATGTATTCTATTGAGGCAATTGAAAAATATGGCATTTTTAAAGGGGGATGGTTATCAGTCAGGAGAATTTTAAGATGTCATCCATTTCATCCAGGAGGATATGATCCGGTTCCATAGCCAACATTACGGCTAGGTGGGATAATTATCCATTGACATCTATATAAGAAGCTAGAGCTTCTCCAGTTAGTAAGGAGGTGAAGCCTGCTATTTAAATGCTAAATAGCAGGGACTAATTTGTGGCAGGCTATTGTACACTGGTTTTCTGAATTTATTCAGGTCATGTATGAGATCACAGTTTTTTTCGGTGTACCAAATTATGGGTTAGCGATAATACTGATTACCATATTAATAAAGATAGCTTTGTTCCCGCTTACTCAAAAACAAATGAAATCCATGCGGGGTATGCAGGAAATACAACCCGAAGTAAAATACATTCAAGAAAAATTTAAAGATGAACCCGAAATACTACAGAAAAAAACCATGGAATTGTACAAGGAGAAAGGTGTAAGTCCCTTTGGTGGATGCCTTCCTCTCTTAATACAAATGCCCATTTTTATAGCATTTTATCAATCACTGATTAATTTTGAATTTGTAGTGGTAGAACATGCCTCCTTTTTTGGAATCTCGAATATTGGGCAATCAGTATCTTATTATATTGAGCAAGGGAATATAATTCCGATTTATCTCCCTATTTTAGCTGCACTTACTACCTATCTGCAGCAAAGAATTTCTATGGTCGATACAAAAGATCCGACCCAGAAATCAATGTTATATATAATGCCGCTTTTTATGGCCTGGATTGTTTTGAAAATGCCGGCCGGACTTCCTATTTACTGGGTAATGTTTAATATCCTGGGTATACTACAGCAATTGTATGTTAACTGGCACAGCAAACAAAATAAAGTCTTAACTAATCCAGGTTTGGCTATCGAAGGGGAGTTTTCTACCAAAGAAGGAACTGTGAGCTCTGAAGAACCGAAGGTCTCGGATAATACAGACCAAACAGGGAGGGACAAAGGAGGAAAGAATAATAATGGAAGATCACGCGATAGAAAAAAGAGGAAAAAGCGTTGATGAAGCTATTAAAGCAGCATTAGATGAATTGGGTTGCGAAATTGATGATGTGATAATAGAAGTAATAGAAGAGGCTAATAAAGGAATATTAGGAATAGTAGGTAAAAAGCCGGCGATAGTGAAGGTAACTGTAAGAGAAAAGCCAGAAGAAGAAGTGAAAAAGACCCTGGTTGAATTACTCAACAAAATGAAAATCGACTACAAGATAGATAGAGTAGAACGGGACCAAGAGAAAGTAAGAATAAATATTATCGGCAAAGATATGGGATTAGTAATAGGCAGAAAAGGGGAAACTCTTAATGCCTTACAGTATATGACCAGTTTGATCGTTAATAAAGATAGAGAAGAAAAAATCAGGATCGTACTGGATGTAGAAGATTATAGGAGAAAAAAAGAAAAATCCCTGGAAAAGCTGGCTATTAAACTATCTGATAAAGTAAAGACTACCCAAAGGAATGTGGTTATGAGGCCCATGAGTCCCCAGGAAAGAAGGATCATCCATACCGTCTTGCAAGGAGACCCCCAGGTAACCACATATTCCACCGGGGATGAACCCAATCGCAAGGTAGTTATTACCGTGAAAAAGTAAAAGATAAAAGAAGAGGCCCTTGCGAGGGCCTTTTTTTATGATATAAAGTACTATAAAACCATCTATAAATCCAAGTTAATAGAGTAAAAAGAAATGGAGAAAGGCCATGTATGATGATATTATAGGAGCTATCTCCACTCCCCTAGGTGAAGGGGGAATTGCCATAGTCAGGGTAAGTGGGGAAGGTGCTATAGAAAAAATCAATAAGGTGTTTCAGCCAAGAGCTCCGGGCAAGGACTTGCGATCTCGAAAGCCATTTACCCTAACTTTGGGTTATATAAAGGACGAAGAGCAGGGTATTTTGGATGAAGTATTGGTGTCTATTATGAAGTCGCCTCGAAGTTATACCGGAGAAGAAATGGTGGAAATAAACTGCCATGGAGGAGCCCTGGCGGCCAAAAGATGTTTGCAGCGGGTATTGAGTCTGGGAATTAGACTGGCCCAGCCCGGGGAATTTACCCAACGGGCTTTTCTGAATGGCAAAATGGATGCAGTTCAAGCGGAGGCAGTTATAGATATAATCAGGGCAAAAACTGAGCGGGGGCTTAAGCTGGCCTTAAAACAAATGGAAGGGAAAAACAGCCAGTATATTAAAAGCTTGGAAGACTTGCTGCTGGAGGCTAATATGTTGCTTGAAGCCAGCCTGGATTTTTCGGAAGACATAGGTGATTTAGATTACCGGCGGGTAAGGGAGTTAATGGAGAGCAGCCGGGATGGGATTGATAAAATGTTGAGAGCTGGAGAATTGGGAGATGTTTACAAAGAGGGTATCAGTGTAGCCATATGTGGAAAGCCCAATGTAGGCAAATCCAGCCTGCTAAATGCTTTGTTGAGGAAGGAAAGGGCGATAGTTACTGATGTCCCGGGTACTACCAGGGATGTGATAGAAGAGTATGTTAATATCCAAGGTATTCCTGTCAAAATTATTGACACCGCCGGGATAAGAGACACCAGCGATTTAGTTGAAAAAATAGGAATCGATAAGGCTAGGCAGGCTATAAGCGAAGCTGATCTGGTAGTATTGGTGCTGGATGTGGAAGCGGGCATGACAGAGGAAGATATGAACATTTACCGCAGTCTGGAAAAGCAGGAGCGTATTATTCTGCTTATTAATAAGGATGACTTGATGGCAAAGAACATCAAACAGAAGGATATTGAGCGTCACTTTTCCAGTCTGGATGTAATATGGGCTTCCACCAAAGACGACATAGGCATCCAATCCTTGGCGGAAATGATTGAAAAAAAGGTTACAGCTGGTTTAGCCGATAATGAGCAGCTGGAATTTACGGTGAGCTTGAGACAAAAGGAATTGTTAAAAGAAGCTCGGCAATATATTCAGGAAGTACTGGAAGCTTTGGAACTGGTGCCCATGGATTGCCTGGGAGTGGATATGCAGAATGCTTTGATAAGCCTAGGTCAGCTTACCGGAAGGGATTTAAAGGAAGAGAGTATTGATAGAATATTTAGAGAATTTTGTATTGGCAAATAGATAAACGGGGTTAATTAATTAGGAGTGGAGGACAAAAATGATTTACCAGGCAGGTAATTATGAAGTAGTGGTAATAGGCGCTGGACATGCTGGCTGCGAAGCAGCTTTAGCTTCAGCCCGAATGGGGTGTAAGACACTACTGTGCACCCTGAGTATGGAGCATATTGCATTAATGCCTTGTAATCCTTCTATTGGCGGTCCGGCCAAAGCCCAGCTGGTCCGGGAGATTGATGCCCTGGGCGGGGAAATGGCTATCAATATTGACAAAGCCCAAATACAAATGCGGATAATTAACACCGGTAAGGGTCCAGCGGTTCAAGCCCTAAGGGCTCAAGCCGATAAACAGGAATACTACCGGGAAATGCTTAAAATTCTGCTAGCTCAGCCGAATCTAGACGTTTTAATGGCAGAAATAGAAGACCTGGAAATCACTCAGGATAGAGTTGGCGCTGTAATTACTAAAACCGGAGCCAGATTTAAATGCCAGGCGGTAGTAATAACATCTGGGACCTATTTAAAAGGACGTATTATCATAGGGGATGTAATTTATGATGGAGGCCCTGGTAATCAATTCCCAGCCCAGAAATTGTCGGCTAGTTTATTAAATAATGGAATAGAACTGGGGAGATTTAAAACCGGTACCCCCCCTCGTATAAACAGAAGAAGCGTAGACTTTTCCAAAATGACAGAACAGCCAGGGGATGAGCGTCCATTGACGTTTTCCTTTATAAGCCCCCGGATCAACAGACCCCAGCTCTCGTGCTGGTTGACTCACAGTACAGCTCAGACCCACCAGATCGTAATGGATAACATTGATAGAGCGCCCATGTTTACTGGAGTAATTAAGGGGCGAGGTCCCCGATATTGCCCATCATTCGAAGATAAAGTGGTTCGGTTTTCCCACAAAGATGCTCATCAGCTGTTTGTGGAGCCGGAAGGCCGACATACGGATGAGATGTATGTGCAGGGACTAAACACCAGTCTGCCGGAGGATGTGCAGATGGCGGTATTAAAGAGCATACCGGGGCTGGAAAACGTTCGCATTATGCGGACTGGTTATGCTATAGAATATGATTATGTTCCTCCAGCTCAATTGAAGCTAAGCCTGGAAACTAAGGCAATAGAAGGACTTTTCACGGCTGGACAGATTAACGGTACTTCCGGCTACGAAGAAGCTGCCGCTCAGGGATTGGTAGCCGGTATCAATGCAGCATTAAAGGTACAGGAGAAGGAAGCTCTGGTTTTAAAGAGAAATGAAGCCTTTATTGGGGTGCTCATAGATGACCTGGTCAACAAAGATATTGACGAACCTTATCGCTTATTAACCTCCCGAGCTGAATACCGGCTGCTATTGAGGCAGGATAATGCGGATATCAGGTTGACCGCTAAAGGCCGGGAAATCGGTCTGGTTGACGATAGGCGATGGCAAGATTTTAACAGCAAAATGGAAACCCTGGAAAAAACCAAAACATTGTTTCAGCAAAATACTTTTACTCCAGCCGACCTGGAAGCAACGGCTTTTCTTAAGGAAAAAGGCAGTGCTCCTTTAAAAGACCGATTGTCTTGGTGGGACTTATTAAAAAGACCGGAAATAGGAGTATCTGATTTTGAAAATATGAATTGGATCAATGTCCTGGATGAGGATATAGCGGAACAGATCCAAATTCAATCGAAATACCAGGGATATATTGCCAAGCAGCAAGAGCAGGTTAAAAAGTTTGAAAAAATGGAAAACCGTAGGATCCCAGTTGAAATAGATTACGATGAAGTTTATGGTTTGGCCAACGAGGCCAGACAACGGCTAAAAGAGGTAAGACCCACTTCCATGGGACAAGCTTCTCGAATTACAGGAGTAAATCCAGCCGATATAAATGTTTTATACATTTATTTGGAAAAGAAAAGAAGGAATTAGAGCAGGGCATGGAAAATAATGTTAAGAGATACAAAAATTATTTGTTGGCTGCCAACCAAAACACCAACCTGATTAGCAGAAGGATGAGCAGCGAGGATTTGGATTTGCATATTGAAGATAGTCTAAAGATTTTTGAACGCTGGCAATTTCAAGATTATCGAGTAATAGATATAGGTAGCGGCGCCGGAATGCCAGGACTGGTAATGGCTATAGCGGATAAAAACAATCACTACACTTTGCTGGAAGTTGATTTAAAAAAGAGCCATTTTCTTAAACAGGCCATTGATTTGCTAAAACTTCAGCACGTTCAAGTAATCAGGGAGAGAGCCGAGGTGATTGGTCAGCACCAAGATTATCGTGAAAGCTTTGATGTGGTTTGCAGTCGAGCCGTAGCCAGTATGCGAGTGGTTTTGGAATACTGTTTGCCCTTGGCTCGAATAGGTGGGATAGTATGGCTGTGGAAAGGGCCCCGGTATCAGGAAGAAATAGAGGAAGCAGAAAAGATCCTTGAGCTCTTAGGGGGAGTGGTGGAGGAAGTTTTTCTATATCCACTAGGGGAAGATCGTCAAAGAGCCATTATCCAGATAAGGAAGCAGCAGGCTAGTCCGGAAAAATTCCCACGGCGACCAGGTTTGCCGGTTAAGCGGCCATTGTGAAGGAGCATCATAGATGAGTAAAAAAAAGTGGCCCTGGAGAGGAGATAAAAACAAGAATAGGCTGCAAATAATTAAACTCCCACTGGAAAAGATACAGACCAATCCTTATCAACCCCGGCAGGAATTTGATGAAGAGGACCTGTCGGATTTAGCCGAATCAATCCAGGCCTATGGATTGATTCAACCCATCATCGTTAGAGCCATTCCCAATGGGTATCAGATTGTAGCAGGAGAGCGAAGATATAGGGCTTGTAGAATGCTGGGACTAAAGGAAATTCCAGCTATGGTACAGGAAATGAACGACGAAAAAGCCGCCGCCATATCACTAATTGAAAACATTCAACGTAAAGAATTGAACTATTTTGAAGAGGCCCATGCCTATAATATCCTTATTAACCAGTTTGGGATGACTCAAGAGGAAGTAGCCCGCAAAGTGGGCCGGAGTCAGTCCGCTATTGCCAATAAACTGCGGATTTTAAAACTGCCGGAAGTGGTTAAGGGAAGTATCAATCCAGCCATGGTTAGCGAGAGACATGCTCGTGCCCTATTGAAGATCAACAATGCCGAGACCCAGATGGCCATATTAAGCAAGATAGTTGAACAGGATTTAACCGTTAAAGAAACAGAAGAACTGGTAGATAAGCTAAGTCGCAATAATATTCCGGGCGAAAACAAAGCCCACAGCAACAGGCAAAATGTTTCAATGATTATCCGGGACGCCAGGATATTTATTAACACCATTAAAGAAACGGTAAAGAGAGCCCGACAGACTGGAATTGATATAGCAATGGAAGATCGAGAAGGAGAAGAACAATACGAAATTATTATCAGGATTAGCAAGAGCAAAAAGAACTTACGAAGAATAACCGGTATTTAAGGTGTAAACCGAGAGTACAATTAACTAGCAGTTTTTTTATACAACGAGTTTATATGAGTTGGATTGAATAGGAGAAAAGAACGAAAGCCCCGGAAACGGTAATATTGCCGCTTTTTTCAGGGCTTTTTAACGTCCGATGAATGTTAAGTAACTTGTTGCTTGGTTGTAAAGGCATTAGGGTTATATACGCTGGAGTAACCCCTGTCATTTCCAGGTTTTGCCAGGGTGGGGGTGAAGGGAAAGGATACTACCAGACGCCTGATAATATCTCGGTTTAGGCTGGAGCATTAGCAACGCAAAAAATTCACCCGGGAAAGCTTTAGTTTTTACTCTATTAATAGGCATCTCTGATATAATAACAGGTAGTGAATATTGACAGCAGGTTTTAGCCTTGGCCTTATAGTTATCACCAGGACGGTTTCAGCCCCCACGGGATGGACCAGCCTACTGACCCAGAGTGTTGGCGGATGGCTTCATTGCTGCTTATAGAGGTGAATTTACGCAAATGGCAAAGATTGTTGCGGTGGCCAACCAAAAAGGGGGAGTGGGCAAAACCACTACTGCTATTAACCTGGCAGCCTGCATTGCTTTAAAAGGATATAAAACCTTATTGATAGACAGCGATCCTCAGGGTAATGCCAGCAGTGGCCTGGGCATAAATCGGCAACGGCTTAAATATTGTATTTATGATCTTTTGATCAATCAAGTAGGGGTTAGCGAAGTGATTCGCAGGTCCAGGATTGAAAATCTGGATATCATCCCCGCTACCATTCAATTGGCCGGGGCCGAAGTGGAACTGGCCGGGCGAGAACAGCGGGAATATTATTTAAAAGAAGCATTAAGGCCCATATATAATGAATATGACTGGATATTGATAGATTGCCCTCCATCTCTGGGCATATTAACCTTGAATGCCCTGAATGCCAGCCAGTCTGTAATTATACCGCTTCAATGTGAGTATTATGCATTGGAAGGATTAAGCCAGCTAATGAACACCATCTCAGTGGTGAAAAAGAGGATGAATAGAAGTCTGGGTATTGAGGGAATTGTTTTTACCATGTTTGATGCCAGAACCAATCTCTCTATACAGGTGGTGGATCAGGTAAAAAAGCATTTCAAAAACCAGGTATATCGGACCATTGTTCCCAGAAATGTTCGTCTCAGCGAGGCACCCAGCCATGGCCAACCAATAGTAATATATGATCCCAGATGCAAGGGTGCTGAGGTATATCAAGATTTGGCGTTGGAGGTGTTAAGACGTGCCTAAAAAGGAAAGAGGATTAGGTAGAGGCTTGGAAGCACTCCTCTCTGTCGGGCCTAACATATATGATGGGGAGAATATGCAGGAAATAGAAGTGGAGCAACTTAAGGCCCGCTCGGATCAGCCCCGCACTACATTTCAGGAAGAATCCCTGCGGGAATTGGCGGTATCCATCCAAGAGCATGGTTTGCTGCAACCCATACTGGCTAAACCAGATGGGGAAGGATATCAAATAATTGCTGGGGAGAGACGCTGGAGAGCAGCCCAGATGGCGGGATTACGAACCATACCGGTAATTGTCAAAGAAATCGGGGAGGTTGAGGCAGCAGAAATATCTCTTATTGAGAATTTGCAACGAGATGACCTGACCCCGGTGGAGGAGGCTCGAGCCTATAAAAAGATGATGAGCCGCTATAATTACACCCAGGAATCCCTGGCGGAACGAATAGGCAAAAGCCGCTCCCATGTGGCCAATATGGTAAGAATCCTTGCTTTACCTGAAGAGGTAATAAAGCTGCTGGAGCAGGGAAAGCTTTCTGCAGGACATGCCCGGGCTCTTCTGGCCATAGGAAAACCTAAGGAACAGGTCAAAATGGCACAGGCTATAGTTGAGGACAAGGTTTCAGTCCGACAGTTGGAGAAGAAGGTAAGAAAAAGTCGGTCCCGGACCGATGCCGGTAGGGACCAGGCCTTAGAAGTTTCTCCCGAAGTCAAAGACTTGGAAGAAAAACTGCAGTTGTGCCTGGGCACCAGGGCTCAGGTTTCTGGCGGTAGCCCCGGAGGAAAAATTATTATTGAGTATTATAGCTTGGACGACCTTGAAAGGATATGCGATATCATTGGTATTTAAGATCAGGCAGAAATGTTTCACGTGAAACATTTCTGCCCTCATAAATATATCGGAAATTAAAAGGGCGGCCGAAATCCGTAAGGATAAGGCCGCCCTTTAGTATAGGGGATGCCTAAAGCGCTGCTATTGTAGGTGCGGTCTTTGACCGCTCGGGCCCGGCTGATAATGAGATAATCATATGATTTGGCATATAAATTTTTAGCAATTCAATATTGTTGTAAACGAATAATGATGGAGTGCCAGGGAAATGGCGACCAGGTCCCCCTACACTCTAAAGGGTTAACCCTATGCTCCAACTGAGCCCCTACACTCCAAGGGGTTAACCCTATACTCCAGCTGAGCCTCTACACGCTAAAGGCTCGCCCTACACTACTGAAGTTATGATCCAGAAGGGCACCCTTGATCCTAGGGCCGTAACCGGCATTTAATGAGTTTCAACAGATATGGTCTTAGAATAATTACGCTCTCTCCTATTTATACAGTGCCGATGGTGGGCCGAGAAAAGGGCCCGAGCTGCTGCTTCCGCCATTTTATATACAATGAAGAGACGGGTGTTCTGTAAAATCAGATGCTCGGAAAAACCCGAAACATTTACTGTTCCAACTATATTTATATCACCTACCGGCGGGAGTTGCTTCTTTAAGGCTAATCCCGGAGATAGAGAGCCTCTGCTCATTGTCAAAAAACCTACCCGATCCGATTTGCCCAAACCAGCATCGATGGCAATGAGCAGAGGATGTGAATAGCTTCGATAGATGGAATCCAAGGTGGACTCCAGGTTCAGGGCATGTAGAGGCTGTTCCAGAGTTCCGAATATATGAGCCGAAGGCAAGAGCAGACTAAGCTTGTTCCCTGCCAAGGGGCCTAGACAATCTCCAGTAGCCCGGTCAGTGCCAATACACAAGTAAACCAAATCTCGCCGAGAGGTTTGAGCAAGTTCCTGTAACAGCTTATAGGCGGCATTAGAAAGGCCGCTTACACAGCTGGGGTTTGTGAAATGCTGGGAAAACACATTGGAGCTTTGATTACTGTGGTTTTGCATAAGACCCCCCACCACCCTTCCCTAGTCAAGGTTAGCATGTGCTTCTGGTAATATTTTTATGCGGTATTTTAGATTTAAGAAGCGTATTTATGAAGTATATATTTAAGGGATCTGGAGATGAATAGGATTAAAAGCAGATTTAGCCTAGTCATGGGATATCTGGGTGCAGTAGTGGGCGCCGGATTTGCATCCGGCCAGGAAACAGTCCAGTTTTTTGTTTCCCATGGAAAGCTGGGGATTAAAGGCTGCCTGTTAGCTATGTTTTTGTTCGCTTGCTGTGGAGCGCTCTTAATGTATATTGCCCATCTGCATAAAATCAACTCTTACCAGGATATGCTAAAAGAGTTGCTGGGAGAAAAACATTCAAAAATATTTGACCTGCTAATAGCGGTATTCTTGTTTCTGGGCCTAAGTATAATGCTTTCGGCCAGTGGAGCCATATTTTCTGAACATTTATCCCAACCCAAAGAAGCAGGAATTCTGATAGCAGCCCTACTGGCAGCCTTATTTCTGTGCTCAGGGAAAAATGGATTGGTTAAATCCTTTAACATCCTGGTACCGGTAAAACTAGCATGCCTGCTGATAATAACTGGGTATGCGGCCCTGGTGGTAAAAAACGAGCCCATAGCAGCATATACAGCATTGATAATTCCCCAGCCCGAGGGAGGCTGGATAATAGCTTCTATTTTGTATGTGGCCTACAATTTTGCTTTAGCCATGGTAATTCTAACCGAATATCAGTCCCTGGGCAGCCGACGCGATGGCATCTGGGGAGGGATTTTGGGAGGGACCATTCTAGGCATCTTGATAGTATTTAATTATCTGGCCTTGATTAAGTTTATGCCGATGGTGCTACACTATGAGGTGCCCATGCTATATGTAGCAGGGTTTATCTCTCCTATAGGTAAAGTGGTTTATACCCTGGTATTATGGGTAGGGATTCTCACCACTGCTATTGCCAATGCTTATGGATTTGCTCAGCGCTTTTGCCACTTTACGGGTATAAGCTATGGCTTAAGTCTTGTACTTACACTAATTTTAGCTCTGCCCATAGCCTGGCAGAGTTTTTCCGTCCTGGTAAGCAAGGTGTACCCTTTGTTTGGTTTACTGGGTATAATTATACTGTTAGTATTAGTAGCAAAGGCAGGTAGAGAAATCGGTGCGGAAATTAAGGCAGCCTTTTTCAAAGTTGATTAAGGGGGATCTGGATGATAAATCTAAAGAAAATTCCGTCCATGGACGAAATATTGATACAAGAAGAAATTAAACAGCTAATGGTTAGGTATAAAAGAGATTATGTGGTTCAAACCGCTAGAACAGCAGTAGAAGAAATCAGAGAAAGCCTGCGGAAAATAAATACCGAAATTGAGAAAAAGGCCATCCTGACCTCGATTATAGACAGCATTAAGTTAAAGGCTGAAAATGATGATAAAGGAACTCTGCAAAGAGTAATTAACGGAACTGGAGTAGTCTTACATACCAATTTAGGGCGAGCGCCCTTAGGTGCAAGGGCGCTTAGCCATATGCAAGAGATAGGCAGGAACTATAACAACCTGGAGATGGACTTGGAAACAGGCGAACGGGGTTCTCGCTACTCTCATATAGAGGGTTTATTGCAAAAGATTACCGGTGCTGAGGCCGCTTTGGTAGTCAATAACAATGCTGCCGCGGTAATGCTGGCTTTAACTACTTTAGCGGAAGGCCGGGAAGTAATAGTATCTCGTGGACAATTAGTAGAAATAGGAGGAGCCTTCAGAATTCCGGAGGTTATGAAGCTCAGTGGGGCTACACTAGTTGAGGTAGGTACTACCAATAAAACCTATATATCAGACTTTTCCCAGGCTATTAATGAAGCTACCGCCCTGCTCTTTTCCGCTCATACCTCCAATTATCAGATTATTGGCTTTACCTCCGAAGTACCAATGTCAGAATTAGTGAGCCTGGGCCAGAAGCAAGAGATTCCCGTATTTCTGGATTTGGGCAGCGGGATAATCAGTTCCCTGCTGCCCGATGGATTAAAGAAAGAGCCTACGGTACAGGAATGTGTCCAAGCAGGTGCCGATATAATAAGTTTTAGTGGAGACAAGATGCTGGGCGGACCCCAGGCTGGGATCATAGTTGGAAAACGAAAGTATATTGAGCAAATGAAAAAGAACCAACTGCTGAGGGCCTTAAGGGTAGATAAATTGATTTTGGCGGGCCTGGAAGGCACTTTGTTGGAGTACCTGTCTGCTTATCCGGAAGAAAACCTACCTATTAATAAAATGCTCGCGGCTACCCAGGAGGATATGGAAGCCAAAGCGGAAGCCTTCTTAAGTATATTAAAAGAGCAATTAAGCGATATTCCCATATTGGTGCATAATCAGACAAGCCCGGCCTATTCCGCCAATGAACTACTGCTGGAGCTCCAAAAAGTGGCCCTGGAAGACATGGTAGGAGGTGGCGCATATCCCAACCATAAACTGCCCGGAGCAGGAGTGGAATTGGAATTCAAGCATATTAGCCTGGAGCAGGCAGCGGCTAAGCTGCGACAAGGCAAGCTGGCCCTGGTAGCGAGAAGACAGGACAATAAAATGCTGATTAGCGTAAGAACCCTATTAGCGGGAGATGAACTGGAAATAGCAGCCATGATAAGGGAGTTGTTGCTTAACCCCAGCCGGAAATAGACTTAGAGACCGGAATGGGCAGAAGAGGAGGATGGCAATGAAAAGGTTAATACTAGGAACAGCAGGACATATTGATCATGGTAAAACCACCCTGGTAAAGGCTCTTACCGGAATTGAAACTGACCGTTTGAAAGAAGAAAAGCAGCGGGGCATTTCTATTGAATTAGGTTTTGCCCCTTTTGTACTGCCGGATGGGCAGAAGGCCGCCATCGTTGATGTCCCTGGGCACGAAAGATTTATTAAGCATATGTTGGCCGGCGCCTTTGGCATAGACCTGGTTATACTAGTGATTGCTGCTGATGAAGGGGTTATGCCCCAGACCAGAGAGCATATGGATATTATAGAGTTGCTGGGAGTAAAAAATGGCATCATAGCACTTACCAAGAAGGATATGGTAGATGAAGAATGGCTGATGCTGGTAGAGGAAGAGGTCCGGGAATATTTGTCCGCAACCATTCTGGCTGATGCCGCCATTATTGCAGTATCAGCAGTGACTGGAGAAGGAATTGCCGAATTGTTGCAGGAAATACAGAGAGTATCAGATGGCGTAAAAGAAAAACCGACCTTTGGCAAAGCCCGGCTGCCAGTAGATCGGGTATTTACCAAAGCCGGTTTTGGAACAGTTGTGACCGGAACCCTCTGGTCAGGCGGGATAGAGACTGGAGAAACTCTGGAATTGCTACCCAGTGGAAAGAAAGTCAAGATTAGAACACTGCAAGTACATAATGATAAAGTTGATAGGGCTTATGCGGGTCAGCGGGTAGCAGTAAATCTGCAGGGAGTCGATGTAGCTGATATTGAAAGAGGCAACTGGCTATCAACCCCAGATTACCTTTCTTCCACTTACCGCATGGATGCTCGCCTGCACCTACTAAGCTCCAGCACCAGGGTATTAAAGAACTGGAATCGGATCCGGTTTCATTTGGGAACTGATGAAACCATGGCCCGCATAGTACTGCTGGATGGGGATGAATTACATCCTGGACAGGAGGGTTATGTACAGATCGTCATGGAGAAACCAGTAGTAGGGCACAAAGGAGATCCTTTTGTTATCCGCTATTACTCCCCAATAAGCACCATTGGCGGTGGGACTATTATCGATGCTAATGCCAGCAAACAAAAGCGCTTTAAAGAAGAAACCTTAAACGAACTGATTGTAAAAGAAGAGGGGAATCTGTCTGAAATGCTCTTATATGAATTAGAAGCCAATCCCCAAGATGTAATCAGTGTAAACGAACTGTCAAAAAGGACCGGCAATGACGAAGATAGAATCAGGCAGGAATTGGAACAAATGACCCAAGATCATAAAGTGGTAGCACTGAAGAAAGATGAATACATGAGTACTTTTGGCCTGGAACAATTAGCAGACAAAATTATCAACGCCTTGCAGGAATATCACTCAAAATACCCGTTGCGGCAGGGACCTTCCCGGGAAGATATACGCAGCCGGTTTTCGAAAAATGTAAATACCAAGACATTCAACCTAATCCTGAAAGAACTCGAAATGGATAAAAAAGTCGAGATTCAGGACCAGCAAATAAGACTGCCCGGGCATGTGCCGGCCCCAGGGGAGCAAGAGCTGAAAGCTATCCATCTGATTAAGCGCCAGATGGGGGACAATCTATTTGCCCCCCCATCAGCAGAAGCATTAAGAGAGGCAGCGGCAATAGAAGAAGGTGCCTTTATGGAAATACTGGCTTATTTAACCAGTGAAAAGGTTTTGGTAAAAATTAGCCCGGATATGTATTTCTTGCAAGAAGCCCTGGAGGAAGGGAAAAACCGGCTAAACCAGTATTTTGCACAGGAGAAGGAGCTTAGTCTAGCTACCTTCAGGGATATGCTGGATACTACTCGTAAATATGCCCTGCCTTTAATAGAGTATTATGACAAAATTCGCTTCACTCATCGAGTGGGAGACGCCAGAAAAAAAACCAAGCAAGAGCAGAGATAGGGGGAAACAGTTTGCTCCAGGTAAAAGAAATCAATGTATATTATGGAGCCATTCAGGCCTTAAAAAACGTAAGTATAGAAGTAGAGCAAGGGAGTATAGTTACTCTAATAGGGGCCAATGGAGCTGGAAAAACCAGCATGCTAAAGAGCATATCAGGATTATTAAAGCCCAAGCAGGGAGAGATCCAATTTCAAAATAGAGAAATCACTCGAATGGCTCCGGATAAGATAGTTGAACTGGGTATATCTCAAGTGCCCGAGGGAAGGCGAGTGTTTCCAGGACTGACGGTGTTGGAAAACCTTGAAATGGGGGCCTATTTGCGCAAAGACAAAAAAGAAATACAAAAGGACTTGAGTGAAATTTTCGATCGCTTCCCTCGTTTACAGGAAAGAAGAAAACAGCTGGCAGGTACCCTGTCCGGAGGAGAGCAGCAAATGCTGGCCATTGGGCGGGCCTTAATGGCCAGACCCAAATTAATGTTGATGGATGAGCCCTCTATGGGCTTGGCGCCATTGCTGGTAAAGGAGATTTTTGAGATAATAAAAGACATAAACAGGAAGGGAACGACTATACTGCTTATAGAACAGAATGCCAATATGGCTCTTTCTATTGCAGACTGGGCCTATGTAATAGAAACCGGCGAAATAGTACTGCAGGGAAGTGCGGATGAATTATTGACAAGCCAAGAAGTAAAAAAGGCTTACCTGGGAGGGTAAAAAATGAAAGTAAAAGACCGTATGACGGTGGATGTGAAAACTGTAAGTCTAGACACCAGCATAACGGAAGCCTTCAGAATCATGAAAGAGAGCAATATAAGAAGGTTGCCTGTAATTAACAAAGAACAAGACGTGATCGGAATTGTTACTTTAAGTGATTTGAACCAGGCTTCGCCATCGGCCGCCACTTCGCTAAGCATTCATGAACTGAATTATCTGCTGGCCAAGACCAAGATTAAAGACATAATTCCCCGCCACCAACAGGTGATTACAATTAATAGCAAAAACTATATTGAAACCGCAGCCAAAATCATGCGCCAACATAGAATCAGTGGGTTGCCGGTAGTTGACCAGGGACAATTGGTTGGCATAGTTACTGAAACCGATATCTTTGACGCTTTAATTGATATTCTAGGGGTGAAACAGCCCCATAGCAGGATTGACCTTTATGTACCCAGTGGCCCCGGTAGCTTGGCTGAAATTACGGGCATCATTGCTGCCCATGGGATCAATATTATCAATACAGTAGTATACTATGATGAGAAAAAATTCCGCTATAAAACCATTATTCGCATAGAAGAATTAAATGGTATAGAAATAGCAGAAGAGCTTAAGAAAAAAGGTTATGAAATTCAATCAGTTATTGTAGTAGAAGCCGAAGAATAAGGAAGCCCCTACAAGGATCACAGTTTGGTTTCGCCAAGCTCAAAATATCAAGCAAGCCAAAAATGGTCTCACAATAATGATTTGACAAATGGCTTGGGGGAATCTATAATCCTAGTTGGCATGCTTGGTTAAATAAAATCCAACCGTAACCCATGGGATGTTCGAGTCCAGGTGTTGATTTAACCTCAAGCAGATATACAATTACTAAGAAAGAGCTTTTCGAGAAGCCCTGCTGCCTTGGCAGAAGCGTATCAATAACAAGGAGGCGGATCGGTCCTGGTGGGCCGCCTGGACTTCAAATCCAGTCGTGTGGCGGTGGTCCCGTCACGGGTGAGTTCGATTCTCACACGCTTCCGCCAGTATATATTATCGGCGCTCCAGCGACTGGAGTCAGCCGATTTTTTATATAATTTCAGATAATTAGAGTAGGTTTTATATTTTCTGTAAATGACAATAATTAAGAAAAAGGACTCAGATTTTCTCATAAAAACATTTGTTCGCACCATTATGAAAATTTAACCTCAGAGCTCCTGTGTGGCCCGGGGAGCTATTTGGCACACTTACCCATCCCGGCCATCAAATGAGTTGAGAAAAAGCCGTCAGAAGCGATTGTGGAACCTAGTTTTTGCAGACCTATTTACTTCACTGGAGTAATCTAATATATTTACTGTTTCCATCATCAACCATCGGCGATAGGTGCCGGTGGTTTTTTACGACCAGAAATTTTATTTCCCGGGAAATATCTACAGTGGTTTCTCTAAGCAGGGGGAATAAAGCAAGATAATTTTATTTATTGTAGAAAATGGGTGCCAGGGCAAGTGCCAATCCGCTCTTGAATTAATCAGTAAGATATGGAATCAGAAGCACCGGGCTAAAACATATCGTTAAATAAACCAGCATCATAAATATGTCATCAGAGCCCGCATCCAGCAAAGATGATAGCTGGAATACTAATTAAAATCCCACAGCATAGGACTGTGTTATAATTATGATAATTTTAAGTAAACGGGGATCAGTTTATGTCTTTAAATTCCTTTGATTATATGATCTTGGCGATTGCTGCCCTCAGCGGGTGGTCTGGTTTTCACAAGGGTTTTTTGCATGCGGTCGGCAGCATTGTTAGTCTGGCAACAGGTATTTTCCTGTCTGTAATATATTATCGGGATCTGGCTACTTATCTACAGGAATATTACGGGCTTACTGGAGCATTAGCAGAAAGCATACGAAGTAACATACCTCTGACGGCCTTAAAGGTTGACAATGAGATGGTCATCAATGGATTAAATTTAGGTGACGCAGCTAACTACCTGGCCTATCTGCTGATCATGGCCTTGTCCTTCATAGTTATTTTCCTGGTAGCCAGCAAGTTAACCCAGTTATTATGGTTAGGAATAGAGAATTTATTGACCTGGGGTTTCTTGTCATCAATTAATAGCTTGCTGGGAATAGTCTTGGCGGTAAGCAGAAATTTAATTATACTAAGTATAATTCTGGGTTTATTATATCCGGCACTGTTATTAGCTTCAGAAATGGGATTTTACCTAATGCTGGCGCTAGTAGAGACCATTGATAAATCATTAAGTGCTTCCTATATGTTGCAGACTTATGAGATATTAAAAAATTGGGCCGGAATAAGCTGATCCAGATTACCCTGCCAGGAGTAAGGCCAATTATAGCCTGAAGATTTAAAAAGCAAGCAGCAGGGAAAGATATAGAAAGATTCTTATTATTTATGAAAAAGGGGGTTTCAAACTTTATGGATAAAGTTGAACAGTTGGAACAAAACTGTTGGACGGTGCTGAGCCCGGAGGAAAAGGTAGCAGTACATAAAATTGCTGGGCAGTACCTAAAATTTCTGAATGCGAGTAAAACGGAAAGAGAAGCGGTGGACTATATTTATGAACAAGCTTGCCAGGCGGGTTTTATCCCTCTGCAAGAATGCACCGAGCTGAAGCCGGGACAGAAAGTAGTGATGCAGGATAAAGGGAAAGTCTGTACCTTAATTATTATCGGAAAGGATTCCATGGAAGAGGGCATCAATATTGTAGCTTCTCACATTGACTCGCCTCGTTTGGACTTAAAAGCCCGGCCTCTTTATGAAGAAGAGGGACTAGCCTGGCTGAAAACTCATTATTATGGAGGTATAAAGAAATATCAATGGTTAGCCATTCCCTTAGCCTTGCATGGGGTGGTAATTAAGAAAAATGGGGAAAAAGTAAGTATAGTCATAGGAGAAAAAGAGGAAGAACCGGTACTAACCATTGCTGACCTGCTTCCGCATCTGGCCAAGGAACAGATGGAGAAAAAAATGTCTGAAGCCATTAGCGGGGAAGGATTAAATGCCTTGGTGGGAAGTATCCCTATGGATGGGGAAAGCAAGAGTCCGGTTAAAAATTACATCATGCAGTTGTTAAGGGACCGCTATGACATCGAAGAAGAGGACTTTACCAGCGCTGAACTGGAGCTGGTGCCAGCATTTCCAGCCCGGGAGGTAGGATTGGATCGTAGCCTGATCGGGGGCTATGGGCAGGATGATCGAGTCAGTGCCTTTGCTTCCCTGCAGGCAGTATTGGAGGTAGCTAACCCTTATCGGACCGTAGTTTGTCTTTTTGCGGACAAAGAAGAAATTGGAAGTGTGGGTAATACCGGTCTACATTCGCTGCTGATTGAAAATTTGCTTACAGAAATCTTGCATCGAGCCGGTATTACCAGCTATCTGGGTCTCAGGCGCTGTCTGGCGAACTCCTTTGCGCTCTCTGCCGACGTTAATGCCGCCGTGGATCCAAATTACCCCGAGGTATTCGAAAAGAGAAATTGCAGCTTTTTATCCCGAGGAGTAGTCTTAACCAAATTTACAGGTTCCCGGGGTAAGGCAGAATCCAGTGATGCCAATCCAGAGTTTCTGGGCAGAATCAGGAAACTCTTGGAAGAGGCCGGGGTATGTTGGCAGGTGGGAGAATTAGGAAAAGTAGATATCGGCGGAGGCGGTACGGTAGCTCAGTATCTGGCCTACTATGGTATGGAAGTGCTGGACTGTGGAGTAGCCGTGATGGGAATGCATTCGCCTTTTGAAATAGTTAGCAAAGCGGATCTTTACATGTCCTTTAAGGCTTATCGAGCCTTTATGCAAGATTTTTAGTGGATCTAGACGAGATCAGAACTTGTTTAATCCATCAATGAAAAAGCACTGGTGTAGGAGGAGGGGAGACCCTATGGAAAACAAAAGACTAACTCAAATGGTTAGGGCCGCTGGGTGAGCTGCAAAAATCGATCCAGGGGCCCTGGAACAAATATTGCGGGACTTTAAGCCCCCAACTCACCCGGATTTATTAGTGGGGATTGATACAAGGGATGATGCCGGAGTATTTAGATTAAACTCCGAACAGGCTATTATTCAGACCCTGGATTTTTTTACTCCCATGGTGGATGATCCATACTTGTTTGGACAGATTGCGGCAGTCAATGCCCTGAATGATGTTTACGCCATGGGTGGAACCCCCCTCTTAGCTATGAATATAGTATGTTTTCCCGCCTGTGAAGATCTTAAGGTGCTGCAGAGCATCTTGGCAGGGGGATTATCTAAAGTTGTAGAAGCAGGCGCTCTATTGGTAGGAGGCCATACTATTGATGACCTGGAGCCTAAGTATGGTCTGGCCGTTACTGGATTGGTTCATCCGGACCGGGTATTGGACAATGCCGGTGCCCGGCCCGGTGACTTATTGTATCTCAGCAAACCTGTTGGCAATGGTATTTTGGCTACCGCTATAAAAGCGGAGATGATTTCAGAAGCCTCCTATCAGGAAGCCAGTAAATGGATGAGCAGCTTGAACCAGGTTGCGGCCCAAGGGCTGAAAAAGGTAGAGGTTCATGCCCTTACTGATGTGACTGGATTTGGCCTGGTGGGTCACCTCTACGAAATGGCAGCAGCCAGCCAGGTAACAGTGGAGTTATATGCGGATCGGGTACCATTGATGGAAGGTGCCATGGAATACGCACAAATGGGATTAATACCAGGCGGTGCCTATAAGAATCGCAGCTATTTACAGGATAAATACCATAGTACGGAAGATGTAGACCTGGCCATATTGGATATCTTGTTTTCCCCTGAAACTGCCGGAGGGTTATTAATTGCAGTTGGGGCCGATCAGGCCGATAAACTTGGCCAGGCCATGGAAGAGTTGCGGTGTAACTATTTTCTGGTGGGCAAGGTTCTAAGCCCGGGTTTTCAGGACATACGGATCAGAAACTATTAGGTATCCAGTGTTAAGAAATAATGATTCCCCTTATGCATCCAAACCAGGTTTGCTGGGGTTTTCCCAGGGAATCAAATATTAATTAATTAGCAGATGGGTAGAGTTGGGTATATGCTGGGGAGGGTAAGATGCAGAGGAAAGAATTCCAATTAGGAGATATAGTGCGTATGAAAAAAAAGCATCCCTGTGGCAGTTACCATTGGGAGATTACTCGTATGGGAGCGGATATAAAGATCAAGTGTCAGGGCTGTGGACGCATAGTAATGCTACCGCGGATGCAATTTGAAAAACGCATGCAGAGAGTTGAAAACTAAGAAAGTAGGATTAACAAATTCTGCCTCTTTTGCATAGCATGCTAGCAGGGGGATTCTAAGCTGAAAGGGGTAGAAAGAAATGATTAATAATAGAGCAGGTAAACCTGGATTTTCTACCGGGGACTTGGTTACGGTCAAAAATATGCCTCGTACTCATAAATTCTGCATTATTGCCATTAAGGATCAAGAAAAGCAGGAACCCAGAGCGGTACTAAAAGCTTTATTCAACCATACTTTTATTATTGAGAAACCCATATCCGAACTGGATAGTTTGCTTATTAGAGGAAGACTTTAGATAAGGCTTGCCAGACTATAATTATATTGGTATAATATTTTGAAGTCCCTGCTCCAGTTATACTGGAGCCTTATGCTTTTTAAAGGGCTAGTCCATAGGGAGGAGGTGTAACTATGCGCACGTATGAGATGATGTTCATTCTCAAGCCGGATTTATCAGAAGATGATCTCGTTGAAGCCAGAGAGAGATTGCAGAAGATAATTGCTGATTTTGGCGGCGAATTCGTTAAAGAACTTGACGGTTGGGGAAAAAAGAGGTTGGCATACAGCATTCAGGATTACTCCGAAGGAATATATGCTGTCTGGCATTTTAACGGAGAAACTCGAACTGTTGATGAATTAGACCGAGTTATAAAAATATCAGATAAGTTTTTGCGCCATATGATCATTCGATTGGAAGAATAGTGGAAATAAACTGGATGGGAGGTAAGCTGGATTTGTATAACAGAGTAATTTTAATCGGGCGTCTCACTCAGGATCCAGAATTAAGATACACTCAAAACGGAACAGCAGTTGCTTCTTTTACCGTAGCTGTAAATCGCAAATTTAAAAGGGACGAAGCTGATTTTATTCCAGTTGTAGTCTGGAACAAGGCGGCTGAAAATTGTGCAAATTACCTGGGTAAGGGTAGATTGGTTGCTGTTGAGGGTAGACTGCAAATACGCAGTTATGAAGCCCAGGATGGACAGCGCCGGAGAGTAACTGAAGTAGTAGCCGATGAGGTTAAGTTTCTGGACCGGGCTGGGACGAGCAGTGCAAGTTCAACGCCAACCAGTTCAGCCCGTGACACTGATGATTGGGGAAAATTTGGTCGAGAAGTAAACCTAAGCGATATAGACATAGTAGATCATCAGGATGAAGATGAAATACCTTTCTGATGAGGAGGGAAAAAAGTATTGAAAAGGGATAAAAGAAAAAAAAGGCGTCAGTGCAATTTTTGCGCGGACAAGATCGAGCATATAAACTATAAGGATATTCCCAAATTACGCCGCTATGTTACTGAAAGAGGAAAAATCCTGCCTCGAAGAATAACTGGCAACTGTGCTCAGCATCAACGACAGATTACAGTAGCCATTAAAAGAGCCAGAAACATGGCTTTACTACCATATACAGCCGAATAAAGCTTATAGAGCCCTCAGCTAGCTGAGGGCTTAGCTTATTATTTTCTGGGCAGGAAATTTATGGAACTAAATAGAATTACATAGGGGGGTGGTAGGATTGAGGAAAAATAACAGCGAGGTCTTTGCCGGTAATCTAAGAGTCAGCGAATCTCTTAAAGCACAACTAGTGGAGGCATTGAGTGATCTGTTTAAAGCTACACTTAAAAATGACCATGCCAAAACCTGTGATTCTTTGGCTGCCATAATAAGCATTGCTTATATCTTGGGCCGGAAACTGGGAATTGATTTTACTACGGTGGATTACTTGGCTAATCAAAAACTGCAAGCTGGCATAATGGAATCTGATGAAAAAGATCAATGGTATGAGGATATGAGGTATTTAATGCTCTACCTGGACGACAGAAAGAGGGGATAAATTGCCAATAATACTATTCTTTCTTCTGGCTACATCGTTAGCCTGTGTGGCCATGGCTTTGCTGCCTGGAATAGCCCTGATACCAGCTACAGCCTGGGGAGTTTTCTTAATTGCAGCGGCCCTGTATTTGGATGAGAATAAAATCATGGCTATATTTTTTCTCAACCTGGTCTTATTGTTCATTATGGCTGGAGCTGGCCAGCTGTTGTTTTATCTTGCTTTTTTTGGAATAGCGGCTCTTACCATGTCCCTTTTGACCAGCCGTAACTGGGATTATTATCGGATACAGAACGCAGGAGTGAGTGTTGCTGTATTGGGAGTAAGCATTTTTTTGTTATGGTCCTATCTTTACTCAGGCGGAGTAGGGGTTAACGAATTTCAAGCCCAGCTGGAGAATTCGGCGGCAGAAAGCATTCGCGTTTATGAACAATTAGGCATATTTGATAATTATGAGCAAATGGGGGTAAGTCCCGAGGAATTTGAGAGCTCCTTGAAGCGAACTATAGCTGCTTTTGCCCGGCATTTGCCAGCCATTTACTACATTCAGGCAATCATAGCAGTGTTTTTCATGTTGCTTTTAGCTGCGCATACCGCCCAAAAGGCAAATAATGAGCGTCTAAAGAAAAAAGCTTTTAAAGAAGAGATTATGCCCTGGCAGCTGGTCTGGATAGTAATAGCTGGGCTAGGCTTTTGGATCTGGGGCCGGGATGAGTTAAACTACATATATTATCTGGGGTCTAATATTTTATGGACCGGGGCCCCTATAGCGGTATATTATGGACTGGCTTCCATTGCCTATCAAATAGGACGAAGGAGAAGATTCCCGCGGGTTTTTATTATAATGGGAATAATTTTCTTGACTATTGTCTTACCCTTATCCGCTATTATATTTCTAAGCATTATTGGACTATTTGATTCTCTGATTGATTTTCGGAAACTGCGTGCAGGGCAGGAGGAATGAATAATGAAAGTAATTTTGATCAAAGATGTAAAGAAATTGGGCACAATAGGAGAAATAAAAGAAGTGTCCGATGGCTATGCCAGAAACTATTTGATACCCCAGGGTCTGGCTTTAGAGGCTACCGCAACCAGGCTTAAGGAAACTCAGGAAAAGGATCTTAAAAAGCAAAAACAAAAGGGCAAAGAAGAAGCTGCTGCAAGGATTTTGCAGGAAAAGCTGGAGGGTAAAACCGTCAAATTGATGGCTCGTACCGGGGGAAGTGATAAATTGTTTGGAGCTATAACCGCCAAAGAAATTGCTGAAGCACTGCAGAAAGAATATGGGGCTAAAATCGACCGGAAGAAAATCGAATTGAAAGAACCCATTAAACACCTGGGTACTTACGAAGCCAAAGTAAAAATATACCCTGCCATTCAAGCCCAGATACAAATAATAGTTGTAGCAGCAGAATAAAATAGGGGGGTCACGGTGAAATATTACCAGGTTGAAGATAGCAACAGTACGGAAGTCAACCACAACGTATTCGCTTGGAGAGTAGACAGTCTTTATGATAAACTGCAGCAATTTTATGGAACCCAGGAATTGGTGCTAAAAGCTAATAAACTGGATGCTATTGAATTGATGAACTCTACATCTCTGCCCGAGAGAATTCTGGCTTTACGGAGAATACTGTCGGAAGATCCAACTATCAGCCTTTTACCCCATTCAGAGGATCTGGCTGCGGAAACAACTGCTCTGGAAGACCTTTTTTCTGAAATGTATACTCGGCGGCTGATTGAAGAAGACTTGCACCACAGTATTCAGCAAAAAATGGATGAAAAGCATAATGAATATATTCAAGATATAAAACTACAAATACTGAAAGAGCAGAAAAATTCTCCTGAAAATGCCCAGACTCTTAAAAAACTGGGGCGCTTGGAGAAGATGGAGAGTATAAGCTTAAGTAAATCGGTGCTGGACCGATTGCGACCTACTGCTTTTAGCGAGATTATTGGACAGGAGAAAGCCATTAATGCTTTAGTAGCCAAGCTGAATACCCCCTACCCCCAGCATATGATATTGTACGGCCCCCCGGGAGTGGGGAAAACCAGTTGTGCCAGATTAGCCCTGGAATTGGCCAAAGAAACAGAATCAAGCTGCTTCAGCAAAGAAGCCCCCTTTATAGAAGTGGATGGAACCACCCTGCGTTGGGATCCTCGAGAATCCACCAATCCGTTGCTGGGTTCGGTCCATGATCCCATATATCAGGGCGCACGCAAAGATCTAGCGGAAGAAGGTATACCTGAACCTAAACCCGGACTGGTCTGTGATGCTCATGGAGGCATACTATTCATAGATGAAATTGGGGAAATGGATCCAGCCCTGCAAAATAAGCTGTTAAAGGTTTTAGAAGACAAAAGAATAGCCTTTGAATCAGCTTATTATGATCCCCATAATGAGCGTATACCCAGGTATATCAAGCAGATGTTCGAGCAAGGGGTACCAGCTGATTTTGTGCTGATTGGAGCTACTACCCGGGGACCCGAAGCTATAAACCCTGCTTTAAGATCTCGCTGTATGGAAGTCTTCTTTGAAGCTTTGAAGGCAGAAGACATACAAAAGATCGTTGGTCTGGCCGCGGAAAAACTGAGTATCCAAATTCAAGAGGAAGTAAAGGAACTAATCAGCTATTATGCTGATGATGGAAGAACTGCCAACAAATTGCTGGTTGAGGCTTATTCTATAGCCCTAAACCAATACGGGACCCAGCAGGGACCAAGACTTACGGTAAGTCGGGATGAGGTTTACGAAGCCATTCAAAATAGCAGGATAGCTCTGAGTGTAGATAATAGAGCATCTGAGTATTCAGAAATAGGTAAAATTTTTGGTCTGGGTGCCTACGGATACCGGGGAAGGCTGCTGGAAATTGAAGCGGTAGCTTTTCCCTCCGATGCTCCGGGCGAAGGTAGAGTGCGTTTTAATGATACGGCAGGTTCCATGGCTCGGGATTCGGTTTTCAATGCAGCTTCGGTAATCCGGGGCCAATTTGGGGAAAGTATATATAATTATGATTTGCATATAAATTTTATTGGCGGTGGCAAAGTAGATGGTCCATCGGCAGGAGCTGCCATATACCTGGCCATATTAAGCGCCATCAAGGGAATAGCTATACGTCAGGATATTGCGGTAAGTGGTGAAATTTCCATACGGGGTCGGGTAAAAGCGGTAGGAGGACTGCATGAAAAGATTCATGCTGCCCGTCAGGCGGGTATCAAAAAAGTACTTATACCTTATGATAATGGAGAAGAAATAAAAGCAAAGGATATGGGAATAGAAATAGTACCCATTGCCTCTATCCAAGAAGCCTATCCCCATGTATTAGAGCAAACACCAGCCGCAAGCCCCGAGCAAGCCTAATATTAAAGAGGAAGTGGATAGGATGGCAGGAAAGACCCGTTCCTGGCAGGGGCACCAGAAGAGCCTTGCCCCTTATTATGGGAATTAGCCTGGAGTAAACGATACCATGTGGTATACCAATCCTGGATCAAGGACTAAATACCTAATTAAGACACAAGTTCATATAGAATAAGAGCTGGAGTAAGGCGGGTTTCAGGTATACAGTGTACATGATAACCTTTATTGACACTGACAGGGGCTTCTGCTAATATGAGTTTGCCGGTAACAGGCATATATAGGAAATTTACTGGAGTGAAAACCATGGGCGACGTGGAGCAGGGGGTGGACTGATGTCAGCCACAGTATTGATCGGTAGTCAGTGGGGAGATGAAGGAAAAGGGAAAATTACAGATTTTCTGGCTGAAAAAGCCGACTGTGTGGTCAGATTCCAGGGAGGAAGCAATGCTGGTCATACAGTTGAAGTAGCCAATGAACAATTTAAGCTCCACTTAATACCATCAGGAATTTTGTATCCTAATACTCTATGTATAATAGCTAATGGTGTGGTTGTAGATATGGGCAAGGTGATTGAAGAACTG
>JAAYJK010000101.1 GCA_012522955.1 Syntrophomonadaceae bacterium | reverse complement strand
CTGACACCCTGGTTCAAAAGAGTGGAAATTATTCCGCTCTTTTGTTTTTCTTATTTTTAAGGGCTACCATATTTCGATTGCTTATCATGTTTATTTGCAGCAGCTCTAGCTAATAATAAGTCCAATCACCTAATAATAAGATCAGAGCTGCTGGAATGGGATTGGTATGGGGAATTTCTGCTTTTTATAAGGACATTCGTTCAGGGCCATACCATCAACACAATGGATGACGGGGATTTTGTCTTCATTTTATTTTAGCAAAACTAAAGGAGGATAAAAATGAAAGGGATTTCGGAAAAGGTAAGTTATCTGCAAGGCCTGTATGAGGGACTTAATGTCAGTGAAACTGGTTCCCATGGTAAAATCTTATCCGGTTTGCTGCAAGTAATGGAAGAAATGGCTGAAACAGTGGAAAATATGCAGCAGGAAATGCATAATATGGAGGAATATTTAGAAGACCTGGATGAAGAGATTATGGATCTGGAAGAAAAAATATGGGGAGCCCACGCTTGGGATGAAGATATATTGGATATTAAATGCCATAATTGCGGGGAACAGCTTTTTGTGGATACTGGTTTTTTGGATGATGATGTATTGGAAATAACCTGTCCTAACTGCAACACAGTAGTCTATATAAATGATGGATTTTTTGATTTTGAGACTGATTCTGAAGAGGAGAATGCCAGAAGTGAAACAAGCAAACCCTCATAGTATATTTCCAGAGACCATTTCTTATTAATCCATGGGCTGCTAAAAGCATATTATATAGGAACTACAGTTTAGCAAATCTCCTTTAGAAGGGCCAGAGATGTTTTTCTACTGGCCTGTTTGTTTGCTTGCTGCCACCTCCCTCAGTTGCACTTATAGAGCTTGTGAGTTCTGCTGCTGCCCTACATTGTCTTGGCCGACAGCAATAGCCTCCTGCCAAAAATCATTTTGCTATAGAGCTCCAGTCCGGCCGCATTTCCATGATTACCAACCGGGCCATTTTTCTCACCCAGCATCATATGAGAAGCATAAACCTTTATCAAATCCATAAGCCCAAATACTCTATTGGGCTTGGGCAAAGCCGGCAAATTTAATGACATATTTTACTGCCAATACCAATATCTATTTAAAACAGAGGTGATAGCAATATGGCAAAGGGAGAAGTCGGAAATGTATTTAATCATGAAATCATGCCCCTTTTAGCCCCGGCTGTCCGCAGAGTCTTTTCCAGGCTGGAGTCTCATCACTTGCTCAAGGTGGAAGAAATAAGAATGAGAAGCGGGCAGCCTCTGATTATTCGGGACTGGGATGGAGAATATGGGTTGGATGCCAATACTGGATTTACGGCTGATATCAATCGCTCTTACCGGGTAAGCCGGGAAGATATAATCAGGACAATTGCTGCCATCAGTGATAATTCATTGTATGCCTTTGAAGAAGACATAAAGAGAGGATTTATTACCATAGCCGGAGGCCACCGAGTGGGACTGGCCGGGCAGGTGGTGATGCAGGAAGCCAATGTAAAAGCCATAAAAGAATTCTCCAGCATTTGCCTTCGCATAGCCCGGGAAATAAAAGGCTGTGCAGCCCAGGTTATGGGTTCTATTTATGCTCCAGGAGATAAAGTGAAGAACACTCTCTTGGTATCACCTCCCCGCTGTGGCAAGACTACCCTGCTTCGAGACATAGCCCGTTCCCTGTCTTCAGGCAGTGGGCAGCGTAAAGCTTGTAATGTAGTCATTGTGGATGAAAGATCGGAGCTGGCTGGCTGTTATTTGGGCCAACCCCAAATGGAGGTGGGACCCCGTACTGATGTACTGGATGCCTGCTCTAAAGCTGCTGGAATAATTATGTCCATTAGGGCTCTGTCCCCTGAGGTTATCATCACTGATGAACTGGGCCGGCGGGAAGACGCAGTAGCCATCAGGGAGTGCATAAATGCCGGGGTGAGCATTATAAGCAGTGTACATGCCGGCAGTATGGATGAACTGGTAAGTCGTCCGATTATGAGTGAATTGGTAGAGGCCAGGATATTTAAGAATATAATTTTACTTTCCCGGAGCAAAGGTCCGGGCAGTATAGAAAAGATGATCAGGTGGGATTGAATATGGCCTGGGTTAAAATCATGGGAAGTCTAATGCTAATTTCTGCTATGGGAGTATGGGGATTATCTGGTGCCCATGGAATTGGAAGGCGAAGCGAAGAACTCAAAGAATTAAGATTTGCTCTGGCCTTCCTGGAAAAGGAAATCAGCTACATGCATACTCCATTAACTTTAGCCTTGGAAAGAACTGCGGCAGTTTGCCATAATCCCATTGCGGGATTCTTTCAGGAAAGTGCCAGGAAGCTCAAGGCTCGGGAAGGATTAACCGCTGGTGAAGCCTGGAAACAGGGGATAGAGTGGTTAAAGGCTCAGTCCCACCTGAAGGCCGTTGATTTAGATGTATTGAGTACTGCTGCCCAGCAATTGGGCATGAGTGATAGTTCAGATCAACGCAAGTTTCTTCTGATGATTCAGGAGGAAATCAAGGTACAGGAGGAAAAGGCCCGACAGGAACAAGGGGCTAATCAAAAACTGTGGTCCTACGGTGGATTTATTATGGGTATAGTCATTGTTCTGCTCTTAATCTAATTGATTTTGATCAAGGAGCTAATCAAGCAAGCCAAGTGAAGAGGAGGTTGTTGCATGGATATCGATATAATTTTTCGTATAGCTGGAATTGGGATACTCATAGCCATCCTATCCATTGTGCTCAAACAGGCTAAAAAGGAGGAACAAGCGGAAATGTTGACTTTAGCCGGAGTGGTGGTGGTGCTAATACTGGTGGTACAGCTAATGAATCAGCTATTTACCGTGGTCAGGTCGGTGTTTAACCTTTAGCCACTCTGATTCCTTTTAATAATTAAGAGGGGAGATTATATTGGAAATAGCTCAGATTGTGGGATTGGCTCTGGTAACCACTATCATGCTCCTCATCCTCAGGCAGGAAAAGCCGGTTATGGCAGTAATCTTGAGTATAGTATTTAGTATTATAATTTTTACCTTTTTAATGGGAAAAATGACTTCCATTATAAACGTTATGAGCGAATTGACCCGCCGAGCTGGGATCAACTATTTCTTTCTGAGCACCCTGTTAAAGATTCTGGGAGTTGCTTATCTGGCTGAATTCGCCGCAGCCATTTGTCATGATGCTGGTGAACAGGCGGTAGCTAAAAAAGTTGAATTTGCGGCCAAGATCATCATAGCCGTACTAGCCCTGCCCATAATGGTAGCAATATTGGAATCGCTAATGGAACTTATGCCGGTTTAAGTTCAGGGCAGTCTATTTGATTGCGGGGAGGTAGAGATGGCCATGCATCCCAAAGCGGCCCTTATTATTATAATAAGCTGTTTGATATGCTTGCTGGGCGTTGGCCCAGTCCAGGCTGCCAGCGAGGAAAAAGATGAAGAGGTCTTTTCCCTGCAGGATACTATAGGGAGCCTGGATATGGAATTTCTGGACGGCTATAAAAAGCAGTTGGACAGCGAGATGGCTAGTTATCTAGAGGGTAATACGGTACAGGATTGGATCAGCAATTTCATCAAGGGAGAATGGGATTTTGACCTTAAGAACCTGGGCGGCGATCTGCTGCGTATGCTGTTTAAAGAAGTAGTAGCCAATACCAGTCTCTTGGCCAAATTACTTATACTGACTGTTATATCAGCGCTATTGATCAATCTGCAAAGTGCTTTTTCTTCGGATGTAGCACGCATTTCTTATCTGGCCTGTTTCCTGGCTTTATGTGCCATAGCCATAAGCTCTTTTAAACTGGTACTGGGGGTAGGACAAGAAACCATAGAGAATATGCTTACCTTTATGATAGGTATGCTTCCGCAAATGTTGGTTTTGACTGCCGGCCTAGGCAATATCAATGCTTCGGTTATGCTGTTTCCTTTATTAATGACCGCCTCCACCGCCTTTGCCAATGCTATTAATATAATAGTGTTTCCTCTAATTCTTATGTCCGCTATTCTTTCTATTGTTAATCATATGTCGGAAACCATCAAAATAGATAAAATGGCCAAGTTTTTTTATGAAATGGCTCGGATAAGTTTAGGATTCTTCTTAACTCTGTTTGTGGGACTTATGACCTTGAGAGCCTTGTATGCATCGGTTTTAGATAAAGTAGCCCTAAGAACTACTCGGTATGTAAGCGATAATGCCATTCCGGTTATTGGAAAAATGTTTTCCGATACTATCGAAGTAGCAGCTGGATATGTAGTGATGCTGAAACAAGCCTTGAGTATATTTGGGGTCTTGATCATTCTGGGCTTAATTCTGATGCCTTTAATCAAAATAGCTGCCATTGCCCTTATATATAAGGCAGCTTCAGCCATTGCTGAACCCCTGGGTGATTCTCGTACCGCATCCATACTGGAGAGTATGAGTGCCCATCTCTTCTTTATGTTGGCGGCAGTAATAGCAGTAGCCTTAATGTTCTTTATCATGATTGCCATTGTAGCCGGTATGTATAACGGCTGGGCTATGCTGAAGTAAAACTAAGAGGGTTGGTCTATGAGCGTTTTAGCTGAAATGGTAAGAAATGTCCTGGTCATTATAATAATAGCCAGTTTTCTGGAATTATTGTTGCCGGCTGGGGCCATACGTCCTTTCGTTCGCTTTGCCATCGGTCTTTTTGTCTTGATTGCAGTTTTAACTCCATTACTTGGTTATTTTTTTGATGAGAGTAATTTTCAAATTGAATGGTGGGACTACCAGATGGAAACAGATGGAGCAGATAAGATTGCCAGGCAAGGACAAGAAATAAATCAGAATATACTGAATCAAAACCAGTATTTGTTAAAAGAAAAACTGGAAGGACAGATAAATGCAGTTGTGCTCTTAGTACCGGGAGTGGAAGCGGTGCAAACGGAAGCTCTTATAAGCCAGGAAGGCATTGAGAAATTGAGTTTTAGCATCGGTCAGGAGCAGGCTGAAATGAATGAAGATGGGGTAGGGGTTTGGCTTAATGAATCTGAAGATGATGAAATACAGGGTCAGATAGAGAAGAAAGTTAGAGCGGTGGTAAGTAATATGTATGGTTTGGGTGAGGAGCAAATAGAGATAAGCTTTGAAGGAGGAAAGTAAGATGCTGGAAGAATGGATTCGGGAAAAAACCAAGGGAGGGGGAGCAAGTTCATGGCTACGCAGTAAGACGCTACAGTACCTATTAATCATCCTGGTCTGCTTGGGTCTTTTGGCCTTAATCTGGCCGACTAGCTCAGGATCGAACAGCTTTGAGGGACCGGGAACCGGACTGGAGTCCATGGATCCCAGTCAGGGCCGCAGCCAGATGAGCAAGGAAGTAGCTTCCATACTAGCTAAAATTGAAGGTGCGGGCAAGGTTGACGTAAGTATAACCCTGGCCTCCAGTGGAGAAAAAACCTATGCTATTAATATTCGCCATGACAACCGGGAAAGTCAGGAAAGCAATGGTCAAGGAAGTAAAACTAGTCTGGAACAGAGCAACACGGAAGATATTGCAGTATCCTCAGGCAATCCTCTCTTAGTAGAGGAAAAAACCCCGGAAATACTGGGTGTTTTGGTAGTAGCAGATGGTGCTCGCTGGCCTGAATTGCGGGAAAAGATTACCAATGCTACCGCTACTTTGCTAGATATTCCGGTTTATAAGGTGCAAGTAATGCCTAGAGAAGGAGGGATATGATGATAATTAGCTGGAAGGGCAAGGGAAAGGTCTTCCTGTGTCTGACTGCGGTGCTTATTCTATGCATCTTAGCAGGATATGCTGGAAAGGAGCCAAGCCCCAACCCTAGCAACAGTGTTACTATGCCCATGCAGGAGGAAATTGAAGCGGATAAATTAATATCCGAACAGGAAGGCTTTGATTTCTTTGCCGAATACCGTATGGAAAGGGAGAAGGTAAAGAGTAAGGAGGTGGAAACCCTCAAAGAGGTAATCAATAAAGAGAACTGTAGTCAGGAAGCTAGAGATGCAGCAGCTTTGAGGCTAGTCAAGATAAGTGAAAACGTAGAAAAAGAATTAAAAACCGAAAGTTTGATCAAGTCCCGGGGATATAAAGACTGTGCAGTTATTATTCAAGCCGAAACCACCACTGTAGTGGTGCTGGCTTCCACCTTAAGGATGGATGAGGAAGAGGAGATAAAGAACTTAGTAAGCCGGTCCATACCTTGTTCCCAAGATAGTATCTGCGTCATATCCCGAGCAGAATGAAGATCTTAAACCAAGTCTACATTTATTTTCCAGCCCCTAAGAGTAGATGAGATTAGGGATACAGTTGATTCCTTAAGCGAACTTAACACTGGATATTTGCAGACCCTTCGATCTAATATTAGGATTTGCTGTATTTGCTGAGTGTTTAGGATGGATCCAAAGGTTAGGTTAAGCTTATTTGGCCCGAAACGCCATATGGCCAGGCATTGGCTTTTGCCTTTTTAATGTGCTTGTTTGGGCGTTAACAGCTATTGGATTGCAATCTGCTGGTTTTATTCATATAATGGTAAAAGCTAAAATGACAGCATGCTCAGGTCCAGGACCTGGGCCTATTTATATGGACAGTAGAATACCTTGAGGGCTGAACTGCTGCTGATAATCCTCATCCAAGTGGGAGAGGTGGCTTGAAACTAAGATGAGCCAGTTGGGGAAAAAACTAGTAGGGGTGATGAATCGATGAATATTGATGAAATAAAGGAACTTATTTTGTTGCTGGAAAAGAGCAGCATTTCGGATTTAGAGATACAGCAGAAAGACTTCCGGCTTTGTCTGCGGAAAGGGGCTTATGCTGCTACTCCAGATCTTAACCAGGCTGGAATTAAAAGCAGCCGGGAGAATTCAGCTACGGTAGAGCAAGAAGCTGAACTTGGCCTTGATAACGCGATAGAAGTCTTGTCGCCTATGGTGGGCACCTTTTATTCAGCACCTTCTCCGGATGCAGAAACCTATGTTAAAGTAGGCGATGGAATCGAGGCAGGGCAGACCTTGTGCATAATCGAAGCCATGAAGCTATTTAATGAAATTAAATCTGATTTTGCTGGAACTGTAGTGGATATACTGGTAGAGAACGCTGAACCGGTAGAATATGGACAAACCCTGTTCATAATCGCCAGGGGGTGATAGATTGTTTTCCAAAATTCTGATTGCCAACCGGGGAGAAATTGCAGTCCGGATAATAAGAGCCTGCAGAGAATTAGGGATTGAAACCATTGCCGTATACTCCACAGCTGATCGGGATAGCTTACATGTTAAAATGGCTGATCAGGCTGTATGCATTGGCGGTGCTGCTGCCCGGGATAGCTATCTAAATATATCCAACCTGATTGCAGCAGCCAAGAATCTGGGTGCCGATGCAATTCACCCCGGATATGGTTTTTTGGCCGAAAACCCGTATTTTGCTAATTTGTGCCAAACCCATGGTATTAAATTTATCGGACCCCGGGCTGATGTGATAGAAGCCCTGGGCGATAAAGTAAGGGCTCGGGAAATTGCCCGGGCTGCAGCAGTACCTCTGGTACCCGGCAGCGATGGAGCGGTAAATTCTTATGAAGAGGCTCTGGAGATAGCAGAGAATATAGGTTATCCGGTAATGATAAAAGCTTCCGCCGGAGGGGGAGGCAAGGGTATGCGCCTGGCCCAAAGCCGGGAGAGTTTGAAGGAAGCCCTCAGTACCGCTAGATTGGAGGCAAGTTCTGCTTTCGGAAATGAGCAGATTTACATGGAAAAATATATCGAGGAACCCCGGCATATTGAGATACAGGTGCTGGGTGATGAAGCTGGCCATTTGATTCATCTGGGGGAGAGAGACTGTTCCCTTCAGCGCCGTAACCAGAAATTGCTGGAGGAATCGCCTTCTTCTTGCTTGGACCCAGCCACCCGGAAGAAAATGGGGGAAGTAGCATTGAATACGGCTCGGGCAGCTGATTATTACAGCGCCGGAACGGTTGAATTCCTGGTGGATAAATACGGCCAGTTCTTTTTTATTGAAATGAATACCCGTATTCAGGTAGAGCACCCGGTAAGCGAGATGGTTACCGGCATTGATATAGTCAAAGAACAGATCCGGATTGCGGCCGGTTATTCCTTGAGCTATGCTCAGGAGGATGTAAAACTGGATGGTTGGGCCATAGAGTGCCGGGTGAATGCCGAAGATCCTCAGCGTAATTTTCAGCCTAGCCCCGGAACTATAGGGCAATATATAGTCCCTGGCGGACCAGGAGTAAGGGTGGATTCCTCTGTTTATTCCAATTACACCATTACTCCGTATTATGATTCTATGATGGCTAAGGTAATTGTATGGGGGAAGGATCGGCCGGAAGCCATTCAAAGGATGAAGAGGGCTCTAAATGAATTTGTGATTGAAAATGTACCTACCACCATACCTTTTCATCTAATGGTCTTGGACAATGCTTTCTTTCAGCGGGGAGAAGTATATACCAACTTTATCCAGCGTAGAATGAGTAATGGACGGTAAAATATATTAATATTAAGCTATAATTGATAAGTGTAAGTAATTTCTGGTAGAATGCTACTATAAGGATAAATAGGAGGTGTTAGAAGTGGATGCACAGAAACCAGAGATAAATACAGAAATGGGTACTATTAGAATAGCCGATGAAGTGGTTTCAACTGTAGCGGGGATTGCTGCAGCGGAAGTTGAGGGTGTAGCTTCTTTAAGCGGTGGTTGGGGAACCGACCTGGCAGAAAAACTGGGCAAAAAAAACCTGGGCAAAGGTATTAAAGTGGAAGTCGTTGATGCATCAACCAGCATTGATATATCTATAGTGGTGAAATTTGGATATCCAATTCCTGAGGTGGCTGGAACAGTGCAGCAGGAAGTTAAGCAGTCAGTGGAAACCATGACTGGACTGAATGTTAAGGCAGTTAATGTAAATGTAATAGCCGTAGACATTAAAAAAGAAGAACCAGTAGAAGAAGCAGCTAATGATACTGAGTTAGAATAGTGGCAGTATGCATAGTTTTTATAACCCCCTGTTCCTGCAGGGGGTTATCTGTATTCTGAAAGGAGTGAGATGAATGTCTGGATTGTTACGGGCTATACTGTTTCTGTACAATGTAATTCTATTGGCTGTGGGAGCTATTCTTGCAGCAGCTGCTCTGGGTCAACTACCAGCGATGAATTACCTGGAAGTATTGTTTTCTACCGTTCAAAACCGCTTGATATTGGGCAGTGCTGGCATAATTATTATAGTGCTGGCCCTGGTAGTATTTGTTGCTCTTTTCAAACGGGCCCCCCGAGAAGACGCCATAGTAATTGAAAACGCTTTATCGGGACAGATTTCCATGACGGTAGCTGCGGCCAAGGTTATAATCCATAAAGCAGTGCAGAAAGTGGAAGGAGTAAAAGAGACCAGGACTTCTATAGAAAACCAGGCCGAGGGGCTTATTATCTATATACATATGATGATAAACCCTGATTTGAGCGTACCCGACTTGAGCAAGCAGATACAGGAAGTAATAAAAGAGGATATGCTGAATATCGGAGGTCTCAATGTAGAGGCGGTCAAGGTTCTGATCGATGACCTGAATGTCAGCGGAAAAGCTGCGACAGCTATTGCCAAGTAAGGAGGAGAGTTTTATGTGGGACAACATTTTATCCGAACTACTGGTAAAACACCGGGGCAAGACTATTGGGGTTGGATTGGGACTGATTGCCAGTATCCTTCTGGTAAGCTTTGGATTTTGGAAAACCCTATTAATAGTTTTATGTATTGGCCTGGGCTACCTCCTGGGTAAAAGTATTGATGACGACAAAAATATCGAGCTATGGCTTAAGAAATTGTTCAAGGACAAATAGTTTTTTGGAGAGACAGAATATATGAGTAGAAGAAAAGCACGGGAATATGCTTTTAAAGTCTTATTTCAGGTGGATCAAGTAACCGCTAGGCCAGTGGAGGCTTTTAACTATCTGTTGCAGGAATCTGAACTGGCTGAAAAGGATGTGATATTCTCCCGGGAACTGATAGCAGCAGCGATAAAGAACCTGGAGGAGATCGATCGTATTATTGCTGCCTATGCCAGTGACTGGCCTCTGGATAGGATGCCGGCAGTGGATAGAAGTATTATGCGACTGGCAGCAGGGGAGATGTTGTTTCTGGATAGTGTTGATGCGATTGTGGTTATTGATGAAGCAGTTGAAATAGCTAAAAAGTATGGGGGAGAAGCTTCGCCCGCCTATATTAATGCCATTTTGGACCGTCTGACGGGCGAAGGCAAAAGGAGCTAGATTTAATGGAGTTAATAAGCGGAAGCAAAATAGCTGAAGAGATAAAGTCAGCCCTTAAACTAAAAAATCAAGGGGCAGGAATTATGCCCCAGCTAGCGGTAATTATAGTGGGGGATAATGAAGAAAGCATGGTCTATGTGGGCTTAAAAGAAAAAGCAGCCCTGAGCATATCAGCTCGCACCAGTATTAAGCAGCTGCCGGCCAGCATAAGCAAAAAAGAGCTATTGGCAGTAATTGATGAAGCCAATAATGATGCTGCTATTAATGGGATTATCATTCAACTGCCCCTGCCCGAACAACTCATTCCCTATCAGGATCAGTTGCTGGAGGCAATAAAAACCGAAAAAGATGTGGACGGATTTAATCCTATTAATCGAGGTAAACTAATAGGCGGCCAGGCAGAATTTATTAGCTGTGCCGCTCTGGCCTGCATGGAGGTCATCCACCGGTATGGGCCCCAAGGGAAAAATGCGGTTTTGGTAGGGGATTCCTTTGATTTAATATTGCCTCTAGCCATTATGCTGGCCCAGCAGGATTTTAATGTATCGCTAATAAACGAGTACCAGCCCGAATGGGTACAAAAGGCTGATATCTTAGTAGTTGAAAAGGGACGGGCCGGTGTAGTTAAAGGCTCAGACCTGAGGAATGGGATGCTGGTCATAGATGCAGGATTCTACTGGGAAAAAGGAAAGACCCTGGGCAATGTGGATAAGGATTCATTGTTAGACCAGCCCGGCTATTTGCTTCCGGTACCCGGAGGTCTGGGTCCCATGCTTATTGCCAAGCTGATGGAGAATTTATCTCAGGCCGCCATAAAGAACAGGAGCAGCTAATGAAGGCATTTATCAGTGTCAGTGAGTTAAATGAGTATATCAGCAACCTGCTGGCCGCGGATGAGTTTCTGTCTGACTTTTGGATAAAGGGTGAAATTTCGGGCTTCAAATATTATCGTCAGTCCGGGCATATGTACTTCAATTTGAAGGACGAGCAAGCCGCAGTAAGTTGTGTAATGTTCAGGAACCGCAATCAAGGGCTGAAATTCGAATTGGAGGATGGCCTGGAAGTACTGGCCCGGGTATATGTCTCGGTTTATCCCCGGCAGGGAAAATATCAGGTTTATGTGCAGGACATTCAGCCCTATGGCAAAGGCGGCCTGTATTTAAAACTGGAGCAATTGAGAAAAAAACTGGAGGCAGCAGGTTATTTCCTTAGTGACAAAAAAAAGGCCATACCCCCCTGGGTGGATTGCGTGGGCATAGTAACCTCCCAGGATGGGGCCGCTTTAAAGGATATTTTAAGGGTAATCAGGCAGAGGCACCCGGGCTGTGAAGTGATACTGGTTCACAGTTCTGTGCAGGGAGAAAATGCTCCCATGGAACTGGCTGAAGGAATTCGCTTGATTAATACTTATGGCCGGGCTCAGGTTATAATCATTGGCCGGGGGGGAGGTTCCCTGGAGGATTTGATGGCTTTTAACACCGAAACTGTGGTGAAAGCAATTTTTGAGTCCGCTATACCCGTGATATCAGCAGTAGGGCATGAAATAGATTTTAGTCTGGCCGATCTGGCCGCTGATCTGCGAGCTGCTACCCCTACTCAGGCAGCCAGCCTGGCGGTGCCGGATATCCCGCAGCTGAATAATGAACTGATGAAATATACCCAAAGAATGAACCGACTGATGGAACAAAAGCTGGGACAATATAGTGAAACTCTGGATCGGATTATGCTAGGGAGGGTATGGAAAGAACCTGATATTATAATCAAGGAAAAGAAAAGACAAGTATCCGAAGAGCAGGAGCGCATTAATCGACAGGTGGGGGATTATCTGCAGCTTCGCTGCCATAGGTATTCCATGGCAGTAGAAGCCCTGGACAATTTGAGCCCTTTGAAAGTATTGCAGAGAGGATATGCCGTAGCCTATAAAAACCATAGATTAATGGCTCAAATGAGTCAGGCCGAAATAGGTGACTACCTGGAGCTGATATTTAAAGATGGTAAACTGGGGGTTAGGGTAGGGAGCAAGGAGATGGTGGCAGATGAAAAAAAATAAATTTGAAGATGCCCTGAAGGCATTAGAGGCCATTGTGGATAAACTGGAATCGGGAGCACTGGATCTGGAAGAATCCATAAAATTATATGAAGAAGGTATTGATTTATCTGTATATTGTCAAAAACAATTGGCTCAGGCGGAAGGCAAGATACAAAGGTTGATGAGAAAGCTGGATGGTGACCTGCAGACCTTGGATCTGGAGGATTTATAAAGAACGGAAATTATAGCTTGTTTAATGGGGTTATGTATTATGATTATAAATACTGAGAAATTCCGGGATGAAATTAAGCAGCGAAAAGAATATGTGGAACGGTGTTTGCTGGAATTTTTGCCTCCCGCTGACAGTTATCCGGCCTTAATCCATGAAGCCATGCATTATGCAGTATTTAATGGCGGCAAAAGGCTTAGGCCGATTATGGTTTTTGAGGGAGCTGTGCTGGGTGGGGCCGATAAGGAAGAGGTAATTACTGCAGCTTGTGCCCTGGAGTTGATTCATACCTATTCCCTGGTTCACGATGACCTGCCGGCTATGGATAATGACGAAATGCGCCGGGGGAAACCCACCTGCCACATAGTATACGGAGAGGCCAATGCCATATTGACCGGGGATGCTCTTTTGACGGCAGCTTTTTACCTGCTGGCAGAGAACTTAAAGGCCCCCAAGGTTAAGGCAGAAAATCTGGTAAGAGCTATTCGAGTAGTGGCCGCAGCAGCTGGCAGCCAGGGTATGATTGGAGGTCAGGTACTAGATCTCCAGTCGGAAGGGCTAGCCTTGGATTTTTCCACCCTGAGAAAACTGCATAGCCTAAAGACCGGGCAGCTATTTCGCGCCGCTTTGACTACTGGAGCTATATTGAGCGGTATGAAGGACAGCGGGATTGCAGCTTTAGATAAATATGCAGCCAGCTTTGGTCTGGCCTTTCAGATTACCGACGACATACTTGATGTAGCGGGCAATCAGGATTTGATTGGGAAACCGATAGGAAGCGACGCAAAAAACCACAAAAGCACCTATGTTAGTCTGTTGGGAATGGAAAAATCTTATAGGCTAGCCCGGGTTGCGGTGGAATCCTGTCAGGAGGCCCTGGGCTATTTTGGCCCTGAGGCTGATTTTTTGAGACAATTGGCTTTGCATACCTTGAATAGAAAAAACTAATACGAGTATTTCCCTCCGAGCCCATGTCCTGGAGCCCTTAAGGTGAAAAAAAAAGGATCCCTTTTTCAATGACTGGCATGGAAGCCCTTTGCTATGTTATAATCATGGATGAATAGGAAACTGGCAAAAGGTTGCAGTATTCTAGTCAGCCCTATTGGTTTCGAAGACGGGGCTAAAAATCCGTTAAGGGCACATCGATGAAGCTTCTGGTGTTGGCTTGTGACGCCCAGTCGGGGGTCATCGCTGGGAGTTAAGGGTCTGGGGGCTATCCGCAAAGGCATGCGGGGATGACCCTCAAATCCGTGGAGGCTCATTCCTTTAGGAATGGGAAAACCTGCATTCCGGTAGAAGCTGGGTGCAGTGTAGCCTGCCTTGAGTGGAGGCGGCGAATGAGCATTTAGGGGCGATTTTTCCTCGGCCAAGGAACTATCGTCTGTTCTGAAACCGTCGACTGCAAAAGAGGCTAGAAGCTGATGTGGGCTGTTGAGGAAAACTCCTAGACTGAATGCAACTTGAGCATGGTTTATTGAGGATTAAAGTGCGTACTTAGTGGTAATCCAGCTCTATTTTTGGTGACGAAATAGGGTGGACGTAAAGGGAAACCGCCCTTTTGGCAACAAAAGGGAGATCTGCTGGGAAAACCTGCTGGACCTATGTCGCAGCGTTTACTCGATGAACAACCTTTTGCCAGGCCCGTTTTATTGGGGGATATTTAAACTTTGAGTGGCCAGACTAAAAAAAACATATTGATTTCTGGATTACTGGTAGCTTTTCTCACATTCTTTATGGCTCTTTTGGTCAGTCTGGGGTCAGAGGCTCTGGTAAGGGCCGTAAATAGTGTGCTGGTGGCATTTACTTTGCTGCTGGTTATTATTTTTCTGGGGATATTTTTTGATATAGTGGGAACTGCAGTTACCGCTGCTGAATTGCCGCCTTTTAATGCCAGGGCGGCTAAAAAAATATTTGGAGCCAAACAAGGGGTAAAACTCATCCATAATGCAGATATAGTGGCTAATATTTGTAATGATGTTATTGGTGATATAGCTGGAACCTTAAGCGGGGCCATTGGAGCTGGAATAGTAATTACTTTGAACCAAGAAATTCCCAATGCCGATGTGGTTCTGGCCGGAGCTGTTATGACCAGTTTGATTGCTGCCCTGACCGTGGGCGGAAAAGCCATGGGGAAAAAAATTGCCGTGAAAAACGCTGATAATATAATTTTTAAAGCCGCTAAAGTAGTAGCCTGGGGGGAAGATCTTTGCGGCCTGGAATTATTTAAGAGTAGAAAGTGAGCCTAATTATGCCAGGAATACTTGAAGGTGTAAAATCATCGGAAGACATAAGTAAACTGAATATTAAAGAAATGAATATCCTGGCGGCTGAAATAAGAGAGTTACTGATAACCAGTGTATCTCGCTGTGGAGGGCACCTGGCTCCTAATTTAGGGGTAGTTGAACTAAGTATAGCCTTACACTATGTTTTTAATACTGCTCAGGATCGGGTGATATGGGATGTAGGTCACCAGAGTTATGTGCATAAAATTCTTACCGGGCGTAAAGATGCTATGTCCACTTTGAGGCAATATGGAGGCTTAAGCGGATTCCCCAAAAGCGAGGAATCTATACACGATGCCTTTAATACCGGGCACAGCAGTACCTCTATTTCTGCTGCTCTAGGCATGGCCATAGCTCGCGATTTACAGCGACAGGATTACTCGGTGGTGGCTGTAATAGGCGATGGAGCACTAACCGGCGGGATGGCTTTTGAGGCTTTAAACCATGCTGGTATTGAGGAGCGCGATTTAATAGTAATCTTGAATGACAATGAAATGTCGATATCTAGGAATGTGGGAGCTATGTCGGGCTACTTGAATCGACTGCGCACGGATCCATCCTATTCCCGCACCAAAGAGGAGATCGAGCACCATCTAATGCGGATACCTGGTATCGGTCCCAATATCGCTCGGGCTGCGGGAAGATTTAAAGATTTACTAAAGTACTTGATGGTGCCCGGAATTTGGTTTGAAGAACTGGGTTTTACATATATTGGGCCGGTAAACGGTCATGATTTGGATGAGCTTCTGCCGGTACTGAAGAATGCCAGGAAAATGAAGGGACCAATTTTTATCCATGTGATAACGGAAAAAGGGCGAGGATATGAGCCAGCTCGCCAGGACCCGGGAACCTTCCATGGGGTGGGGCCTTTTGATATAAATACCGGTAAGGCCTTTAAAAAACCCATAAAAACTTATACCGAGATATTTGGTGAATATATGGTGGAGCGGGCCCAGACTGATTCTCAGCTGGTAGCCATCACTGCCGCTATGGCTAATGGGACCGGATTAAGCGAATTTGCCCTTCGTTACCCGGAGCGCTTTTTTGATACCGGCATATGCGAACAGCATGCGGTTACTCTGGCCGCAGGAATGGCTAAAGCTGGTCTGAGGCCAGTCGTAGCCATGTATTCTACCTTTTTGCAGCGAGCTTATGACCAAATAATCCACGACGTAGCACTGCAAAAACTGCCAGTAGTTTTTGCTATTGACCGGGCCGGCCTGGTGGGGGAAGATGGTCCTACTCACCATGGGGTTTTCGATCTGTCCTTCCTGAGAACTATTCCGGAATTCACCTTAATGGCTCCATCTAATGAAAACGAGCTACTGGACATGCTCCATACAGCTTTAACTATAAACGGACCGGTAGCCATACGCTATCCTCGAGGTGCCGGGGAAGGGGTAGAGCTGAGCCAGGTCCGGCAGCTATTGCCGGTGGGTGAAGCTCGGCTAATGAAAAAAGGTGGCGATTTAGCTATCATGGCCATAGGCCGAGGGGTAAGCATAGCCAGTGAAGTGGCCTGTTTATTGGAAGAGAAGGGCATTGGTACTCTGCTGGTGGACGCCAGATTTGTCAAGCCCTTGGATATTGCTTTAACTACCAGCATTGGAACTAATTATAAGCGATTGGTGACTATTGAAGACAATTGCCTTGAGGGAGGCTTTGGTAGTGCCATATTGGAAGTTTTGGCTGCCAATAACCAGCAGCTTGATGTGTTGTGTATGGGGATACCAGACGAATTTGTGGAACAGGGAAAAGTGGACCTCTTGTTTAATTATTTGAATATGGATGCAGTATCCATAGTTGAAACAATTATAAATAAATGGCCTGAACTATTAGGTTATAGCAGGGAATTGGGGTTGTTGAATTTTGGGCAAAATTAGACTGGATACCCTTATATACCAACAAGGACTGACCAGTAGCCGAGAGCGGGCCAGAGCCATTATCATGGCCGGGGAAGTAAAGGTTGATGGGCAGTTGGTTGATAAGCCCGGTACCAATGTTAATAATGATGTTGATATAGAGATTAGCAATTCCACTCCCCCTTATGTGAGCCGGGGAGGGCTGAAACTGGCAAAGGCTATTCAGGTCTTTGGCATTGATTTTAGCTCTGCCGTGGTTCTGGATGTAGGAGCTTCAACTGGTGGTTATACCGACTGTGCTCTGCAAAATGGAGCCCAAAAGGTGTTTGCAGTCGACGTGGGTTATGGACAGCTGGACTGGAAGCTGCGCAATGATAAAAGGGTTATTAACCTGGAGAAAACAAATATTAGGTACCTGAACCTAGATGCCCTAGGGGAAAGGTTAGATATTATTACAGTAGATGTTTCTTTTATTTCCACCCGTTTGGTATTTCCGGTTCTTAGCCCACTGCTGAAGGAGCAGGGGATGATCATATCCTTGATAAAACCTCAGTTTGAAGCCGGGAAAAAACAGGTGGGAAAAAAGGGAGTAGTTCGAGATGCTACCATACATAGGGAGGTGCTCAAGGCTTGTATAAAGTACGCTGAAGATGCTGCTTTATCATGTACCGATATTACCTTTTCACCTATAACCGGACCTCGTGGTAATATTGAATATTTCATTAAACTGGAAAAACATAATAATAAGCAGGAACTAGAGATAGAGAAGCTTATAGATAGGGTGGTCAATGAAGCTCACAAGCAGCTGGGAGGGTAAGATTTGAAAACATTGCTGGTTAACAACAAGAAATATCGCCAAAGTACCCAATATATGACCGAGGAAATCACCAAAAAACTACAGTATCGAGGCATAGAAGTCTTAGTGGACGATGGAAGCCAAGCTGTTTTGGATCAAGATCTGGATAATATCATTGTACTGGGCGGAGACGGCACCATGTTAAGAGCTGCCCGTACGTATGGACAGGGTGATCTGCCTATTCTGGGCATTAATATGGGTACGGTAGGATTTCTCAGCAATATTGAAATTAATGAAGTGGATGAGTATCTGGACCAATTTCTGCAGGGCGATTATACCATAGATACCATGATGATGCTGGAAGTGAATATCTACGATCAAGGTGTTCTAGCCAGCACATCCTATTGCCTTAATGAAGTGGTTATTAAGGCCAAAATACCTAACATGGTGACCCTCAACTATCGCATTAATGAACAGCCTTGTGTGCCTTATAAAGGTGATGGTCTGATTTTTGCTACCCCAGCCGGATCAACTGCCTACTCCTTGTCGGCAGGAGGCCCTATCGTTGACCCAGAGCTGGAAGCTATACTTATTACTCCGGTGGCGCCTTATACTTTTTCGCCCTTCGGGCAAAAGCCAGCAGTAATAGCTGCCAACAAGGTGATTAGAGTAACACCTCCCCAGTTTCGAGATGTCCTTATCAGCCTGGATGGCCACGTAATGATGGACTTCAGGTATAATAATTCCATAGAAATAAAAAAAGCCCATCGAGGGCTGCAGTTGGCCAATGTAAAGAAAGTTCCTTTTTTTTCTACCATTAACAAACGATTAAAGCGGAGTGCAGGCAAGTAGTTATGCTGGATATAACTAAAAACTCACTAGCAATGGTTAAACACATTCTGCATAAGAATATTAAGGCGGGAGACACAGTAGTTGATGCTACTTGTGGTCGGGGGCAGGACACCCTGTTTTTGGCTGGGCAGGTGGGAATAAACGGACGAGTATATGCCATGGATACGCAGGCTGCAGCTATTGACAGTACCTATAGTCTCTTAAAGAATCAGGGGTTAATGGATAATGTTATCCTGATTAAGGACAACCATGTTAATCTGGGAGATCATCTAAATGGCATTAGCCCACAGGCAGCGGTATTCAATTTGGGCTACCTGCCGGGTGGCAATAAAAAGATTATTACCCAGCCGGACACAACCATAGCGGCTCTAAATCAAAGCATCATGGTTTTAGCTGCTGGGGGATGGGTAACGGTGGTGTTTTATACCGGCCATGAAGGAGGCCGGGAAGAATATGAAGCAGTCAGCCGGTATTTGGCTGGGTTGCCTCAATCCCTGGTAACGGTAATGGAGTGGAAATACACCAATCAGCTTAATCATCCGCCAGGAATACTACTTATACATAAAGTAGGTGAGATTTAGAATATGAAATCACAGCGACATTTTACCATTATGGATATTATATCCAAAGAGCGCATAGCTACCCAGGAAGAGCTTTGTGAAGCTTTAAAGACTCGGAACTTTGATGTAACCCAGGCTACCGTTTCCCGGGATATCAAGGAGCTGCAGTTGATTAAGATTCCAGACCTGGAGGGCTATCGATATTCCTTGCCCGATAATACTGCATTAAAAAATTCATATGAAAGAATGAAACGTATTTTTCAGGATTCAGTGGTAAATATCGACCATAGTGAAAATATTGTGGTAATAAAGACTTTGCCTGGAGCTGCTCAGTCGGTAGCTTCCATGATAGATACTTCTGGGCTAAATCGTATAATAGGAACCGTAGCCGGAGATGACACCATATTGGTAGTGGTAAAGCCAGTACAGGCGGTTCAGGAAGTAATGGCGGAATTCCTTCGCCTGATCAGGTAGGAAAATATGTTTTACTGTCCCCGATAAGATTGCAACAGGCAGACAGTGGGGAAGGGATTTTTATGCTGCAGGAAATATATATTAATAATTTTGTGCTTATAGATGAATTGCGCTTGGAGCTACAGCCCGGTCTAAACGTTCTTACCGGGGAAACTGGAGCCGGCAAATCAATTATTATTGATGCTCTGGGTCTGCTTATAGGCGACCGGATAAGTAGCGATTATATAAAAAACAAAGAACAAAAGGCCTTAGTAGAGGCCGTGTTTGATGTCAGCAATAATAAGGAAGCCCGCCATTTTCTTGAAAAGAACGGTCTGTTAGAGGAAGATGGACTCTTGATAGTGAGCCGGGAAATAAGTCCAGGCAGCAGAAACCTGGCCAGGATTAATGGGCGCAGTGTGAATATATCCCTATTAAAAAACCTGGCCGTAAATATCCTGGACATGCATGTGCAAGATGAACAGCTTAGTATTCTGAGGCCGGATATGTATCTGGGTTATGTGGATTGCTTTGCCGTCGGCAGTGAAGAATTGTTGATACAGGTGCAGAATTGCTTTAAAGAAATAAGGAGATTGAAAAAGGAACTGGAGGAGCTCCAGATCGAGGAAATGAACAACGCTGAGAAGCTGGATTTCTTGAGCTATCAAATAGAGGAAATTGAAAAAGCAGGCTTGCTTAAGGGAGAAGAAGAAGAACTGCTTGGTCTGGCCCACCGGATTAGAAATGCCCGTAAACTATTGGAAGGATCCCAGGGTGTACTTGATCTTCTATATAATGGCCAAGGGCATAATGCCTATGATTTGATAGCCATGTCCATAGCCCTCTGTTCTGAACTAAGGGGAGATCCTTTTTTTGAAGATTTACATGGAAAACTGAAAGAAGTATACTATTTTCTTCAAGATCAGTCATCCCAAATAGCATCCTATCGTGATAGCTTGGATTTTGATCCTGGGCGGCAGGAAGAGATAGAAGAAAGACTATTTCTTATCAATAAGCTGAAAAATAAGTATGGCGGAAGTATAGAGGCAACTTTGGATCACCTGGAACAGGCCAGAGAGCAGAAAGCAGTCCTGGATAACCGCCAGGTCCATCAGGAATCCCTGCAGAAGGAATTAGATAGTTGGCAGCAACAGTATTATGCCCTAGCAGCCAGATTAAGTGCCAAGCGCAGGCAAGGGGCTGAAACCCTGCAGGAAATGGTTAAAAACGAACTAATAGAATTGAACCTCCCCCATATACGCTTTCAGGTCAGCCTGCAAGAGTTGGAAGAGCCAGCTTACGCTGGTTTGGATAAAGCCGAGTTCCTTTTTTCCGCTAATCCGGGCGAAGAATTAAGGCCATTATCCCGCACTGCTTCCGGAGGAGAAAGATCACGTTTTGTTTTGGCCTTGAAAAAGGCCCTGGCCCAAGTATATCAGGTGCCCACCCTGATTTTCGATGAAATCGATATTGGAGTCGGTGGCAGCTCTCTGACCTCTATGGCTTTAAAGCTTAGCCAGTTGGCTGCCAGCCACCAGCTTATTCTGGTTACCCATTCCCCCCAGGTGGCTAGCTATGCCCGCCAACATTGCCTGATAGAAAAAAAAATTATTAACGGAAAAACCTCCACTCTGGTAAAGACCTTAAATGGGGAAGAAAAAATAGCTGAAATAGCCAGAATGTTAGGGGGAGATAATTACTCCCAACTGACCCTGGAACACGCTCGGGAAATGTATACCCAGGCCCAGAGCTCCATATAACATATAAATTCCATTCTAGTCTCACCTTACTTCCCTAGATTTTGGATCAAGAGCTATATAGTCTGTTCCAGTCAAATCAACCCCTTCGGGAGAGCTAACCTGGCTTGGAAACTGAGAATAGCACAATTTTTCAAGCATTAATAATTGGTTCCCCTGCGAAAAGTTGTATTCCGTGGATTTGGATGCTAAATATGAGGCGCCGGATTTTGCATGGCAAGCCAGGGGATCATAATTTGATTAATAAAAATACCTATATATAGGTCACTACTACCCTTTCAGTATAGTTTTGCCTCATCAAGGTAAAAATATATTCTAGCAATCTACAGGGGAGTGAATGGCTTGAACAGGTATAGAATGTATACTGGAATTATTATTTCGCTATTATTTTTATTATTATGTTTTTCTTCCCAGGGGAGGTTGATTCTGAGTTTGCCTGATAATCACCGGATGGTGGTGGGAGAGCGCAACACTATAGATATCAATCTACCCAGGCAACTAGAAACTCAATTTGAAATCGAAATTCCCGGTACTTCCCAGAGTGTCCTGGCTTCTCCCCAGAATTCACCGGTTAGTATTACCAAAAATGATTCCGGTTATGAAATTGCCGCCCTTAAGCCGGGCAAGGTGCAGCTACAGCTAAAGCTGCTGGGTTATATTCCCCTTAAATCAATAGCTATCGAAACCATGGCTCCCAAAAGGGTAATTCCAGGAGGTCATTCTATAGGGGTTCTTCTGCAATCCAAGGGCATAATGGTAGTGGGTTTTGCTCCAGTAGTAAGGGAAAATGGGGATAAGATATATCCAGCCCGGGATAACGGAGTGCAGATCGGGGATTTGATTCTGGCTGTCAATGGGCAGGGAGTGAAGGATGAAACCGACTTAGCCCAAATAGTAGATTCCAGTCAGAATAGTGGCCTGGAATTAAGAATCAAAAGAAAGGACAAGTATTTGACCGTGCCGGTTAATGCCCAACTATGCCCAGAAACCCAGAGATATCGAATTGGGCTGTACGTAAGGGATGGTGTGGTAGGAGTGGGCACCCTTACCTTTTGGGATCCCGATACCTGGAATTATGCAGCCCTGGGGCATATCATTTTAGATGCGGATACCCGCCAAGGTATAGATGTATTGAAGGGGAAAATTATAAGTGCTTCTATTCAGACTATTAAGGCCGGTAAACCTGGTAAGCCCGGAGAAAAGATAGGAGTGTTCGATAATTCTGGAAAAATTGAAGGAAGTATAAATAAAAACGGTGCGTTTGGCATATACGGAAAAACACAGACCCAAGTGAGTAACCAACTGAGCGATTACCCTCTGGAAGTGGGCTATGCTCATCAGGTTAGAACGGGTCCAGCGGAAATTTATACAGTAGTTAATGGTACTGATATAGAGAAGTTCACCATAGAAATCGAAAAAGTATATCCGGAACGCAAAAACGGAAAGGGAATGGTTATCAAGGTTATCGATCCCCGCCTTTTAAGCCTTACCGGAGGAATTATTCAAGGTATGAGCGGAAGTCCTATTATTCAAGAATCGAAAATAGTAGGGGCAGTAACTCATGTTTTTCTAAATGATCCTCAGCATGGGTATGGGATATTTATGGATCAGATTCTATCCGATATTCCTCAGGCTGATCCAGTAGATCAGGCCAGTTTAGGCCAAATCCAAACTTATCTTGGGCCACCCAGCAAAATTTTCGACAAAGCTGAAGAATCTAGGCCAGAACTATCCCAATCCCAGCCAGGCCTAGATTTGACGCAATTGATTCCTATTATAAGGGCTAGATTATGTATCATTATGGGGGCGGTTGCTATAATATAGGGTAATTTGGTAGAAAAAAAAAAGAGGAAATACTTAGTGTATAATAGAAAAAGGATAATTAATTAATAATAATGAGATTTCTATAGGGATGAGGAGGATTCATTTGTATGTTTAGTGAATCAAATCAAATCAAAGTTTTAGTGGCTGATGACAACAGAGAATTTTGTGGAATCTTAAAGAGCTATTTTTCTAATGATCCGGATTTTCAATTAATAGATGTATGTACTAATGGAATGGAAGTAATCAAAGTATTGCAAAAAGAAGAAGTACAGGTATTGATCTTGGATTTAATCATGCCTTATATGGATGGAATAGGCGTACTTGAGAAGATTAACAGCATGAATCTGGAAAAACGCCCGCGAATTATTATTCTAACCGCTTTTGGACAGGAAAACATTACTCAGAAAGCGGTTCAATTGGGAGTAGACTACTATATTCTCAAGCCTTTTGACCTGGATGTGTTAGGGGATCGGGTAAGACAGGTGGTAAGCGATATTAAAGGGGAAGATAGTCCAGTTGCCATGGCTTCTACGGCTACGCCCATTCGTAATTCTCGTAACCTGGAGGTTGAGGTTACCCGGGTGATTCATGAGATCGGAGTACCAGCTCATGTTAAAGGCTATCAATATTTGCGGGATGCCATTATGCTGGTGGTTGACGAAATTAATTATCTGGGCGCAGTAACCAAAGAACTATATCCTACCATTGCTCAAAAATATGACACTACCCCCAGTCGGGTGGAACGGGCTATCCGTCATGCTATAGAACTGGCTTGGGATCGAGGCGATGTAGATAAGATTAACAAAGTTTTTGGCTATACTATCAGCGGCGAGAAGGGCAAACCAACCAACTCGGAATTTATAGCTATTATAGCGGATCGTTTGAGGCTGGAAAATAAAGTGAGTTAGGATTCAAATTGACCTATCCCATAGAATTTAGGCCGATGCAGGAACGATTGAGGCAGCCAAAAAACCCGTGATTCATACGTACCTTGGTACGTTGATTGAGCGGGTTTTTTTAACCAAGCACAGCTTTAGCTCCTTTTATCGGCTAGATTTTTTGAGATTTTCCCTATTAATGACTCCAGAGTGAAAGATTAGGGGCCCGGATAAGGTAAATATATTAAGATCAAATTTAGGCTGGAATTAATTCAATTCCAGCTTTAGCTGGTTTTTATTTTATTAATACTATGTGTTAATATTAATTGATAGTTGAATACTATGCTATTTTAGGAAAAGATTATAGCTGAGGTGGAGAATGGTATTAAAGGGCAGGGCCAGGATGGACCGCAGAACTAAAAACCTGGTCAAAAGATTAAAAAGAAGTGACATTGCCATAATCGATCACGATGATATTGACGAAGTGGCAGCTAACTCGTTGATTGATATAAGACCGCAGGCCATTATTAATGCAGCAGTTTCCATAACGGGACGTTATCCGGCCCGGGGAGTTTATAAAATATTAAAAGCTGGGATACCGGTTCTGGATGAAGTGGGTGAAGACATATTTCGGCGGGTGCGGGAAGGCATGTATCTAGAAATCAAGGGTAATGCTGTCTATTGGGGTGAAGGTCTTATTGCTGAGGGACAGCTTATCACCATGGAAGATGTGGAAATCAAGCTAAACCAGGCCAGCCAGAATATACAACAGGAACTTGATCGTTTTGTAGAAAACACCCTGGAGTATGCCAAAAAGGAAAAAGACATATTATTGGGCACCATAGAAATACCGATCATCGATACACCTATGTTGAACCACCATGTGTTAATTGTGGTTAGAGGTAGCAGCTACAAAGAAGATTTAAAGACCATAAGTTCTTATATTCAAGAAGAACAGCCGGTTTTGATCGGGGTGGATGGAGGAGCCGATGCTTTACTTGAATTTGGACTGACCCCGGATATTATCGTAGGAGATATGGATAGTGTTTCCGATGAAGCTTTGGCATGTGGGGCGGAAATAATTGTTCATGCCTATGCCGATGGTTCAGCTCCAGGTTTGGAGCGAGTTGAATCTATGGGAATAAAAGCCAAGATCTTTCCCATGCCTGGTACCAGTGAAGATGTGGCTATGATTATAGCCTGGGAAGAGGGAGCCAGTTTGATTGTGGCAGTGGGAACTCATTCCAATATGGTTGATTTTTTGGAAAAGGGACGCAAAGGTATGGGCAGCACCTTTTTGATTCGCTTAAAAGTGGGTTCAATATTGGTGGATGCCCGGGGAGTAAGCCAGCTTTACCAGCATAGCCTGCATAGAAGATATTTGCTGCAGCTATTTGCCGGAGCCTTGGTGCCTATACTAATTATTTTATGGGTATCCCCGGCCACCAAGCCTCTTTTTCAGATACTTCTGTTACAGTTCAAATTGTTGTTTAATATTTAACAGAAGATTCCCCTGCGCGGGGTTGGATTAATAAATATCCGTTGCCAGATCTTGCATGGGCAACCCGTCTGCCTGTCCCGGATTCCTATCCAGGACAGGCCTCACGATGAAAGAGGTACCCAGCCATAATACTTGAAGGGTGCTACCATACTGCATCAAATGGCTTATACATATTTATGCATCCAAACCAGTTGTACTAGGGTTTGGTAGGAGAATCAACATAATAAATTGAGGTGGGTTAAAGATGATCGATCTTAAGTATCATATTGCTTCCATTGTGGCGGTTTTCCTGGCCTTAGGTTTAGGAGTTATTATTGGTAGCACTATTGTAGGAGATGATCTGCTGGTAGAGCAACAACAAAAATTGATCGAGCGATTGGAAGAGCAGTTTTATGGTTTGAAAGACCGGGAAAGTGAACTGCTGGCGGATATCTATAATAAAGAACAGCTGATAAGCAATTATGAAAATTATAGCCAGGCCCTATTGCCAGCAGTGGTAAATGGAAGGCTGCAGGATGATAAGGTGGCGGTAATTGTAACCGGCGATGGTGAAATACCAGCTGGTATGATTAATGCTATCTCCATGGCCGGAGCCCAGGTGGTTTCTAAAACGGTACTGCTTTCCAACATGAAGCTGGAAGATGAAGAAAGCCTCCGTGGGATTAGAGCCTATTACGGACTGGCAGAAGATGAAAGTAAAGCCACCATCAGACGATATATTGCTGATAGTGTGGCCCGGATTATTATGAACCAGGCTGATGCCGGGGCGGTAGCCTTCCTGCAGCAATACAATCTGGTGAAATTCAACGGGGCCAATGACATTCCTGTGGACGAAATCATAATAGTGGGAGGGGCCAATAACTTCAGCAATTGTTTTGTGGACGATTTTGACAGTAGACTGATAGAAAATGTTATTCAATCCAATGTGAAGGCGTTTGGAGTAGAAGCAGTACAGGTAAACTATTCTTATATCGGCATATTTCAGCAGTATAACATAAGTACGGTAGACGACATAGATAAAAGCCCGGGGCAGGTATCATTAATATTGGCTATGGAAGGAGAAGCCGGAAATTATGGGATTAAGGACACAGCTCAGAAATTTATGCCTACCATACCAGTTGATTACAAACTATAAGAGGTAATTAGGATGAAGTCAGTCATGGCAGTTATACCTGCTTTTAATGAGGAAGAGAATATAGCTAGAACCATCGCTGCAGTGCAAAGGGTAAGCCAGATTAGCAGAATACTGGTGGTAGATGACGGGTCCACGGACAAAACCACTGAACAATCTGAACAGGCAGGAGCTGAAGTGCTGAGACTGCCAGCCAATGGTGGCAAAGGCGGGGCCATGAATCGGTCGGTGGAATTTGTGGATTGTGATGTGGTGGTTTTTTTGGATGCGGATTTGGGAGAAACTGCGTCCCAGGCGGGTTTAATTATTACTCCAATACTGGAGGGTAAGGCCGATCTATGCATTGCTGCTTTTCCAGCTCCCAGTAAAAAAGGGGGCTTTGGTCTGGTCAAAGGAACTGCCCGTCGAGCCATAAGAGAACTATCGGATATGGAAGTAAACTCCCCCTTAAGCGGACAGCGAGCTATGAGCAAAGAGGTATTGTTGGACTTAACTCCTTTTCATGAGGCTTACGGAGTTGAACTGGGTATGACACTTAAGGCCCTGGCCCTGGGGTTTCGAGTACAAGAAGTTATGACTACAATGAAACATAATGAGACCGGAAGGGATCTTAAGGGTTTTATACACCGAGGCAAGCAGTTTCTAGATCTAATCAAAGTGATTGAAATGATGAAAAAGAAAGGTGTTTGATACCATGCTCCTTGTTATTCTGGCCCTTTTGGCCGGCTTGGGACTAGAGGCTATAGCCTTGTATTATTTGCTGAACTTGCTGCAAGAGTCCGGAGCTGTGAAGGAGAACTATTTGGGCCAGGAAATTCCCGTTAGTGCTGGCATCAGCTTTCCACTGGTGACTATGGGCATCTATCTCCTGTATGGCATAGCAGGCAGGTTTGATTGGCATTTCCATATATTTCTGCTGGGCATAATGACGATTTCTTTATTGGGATTGATCGACGATATGCTGGGTAAACGTGATGTTACGGGATTTAAGGGGCATTTTAAAGCTCTTTTTAAGGGCCGTTTGACCACCGGGGGATTAAAGGCTTTGGCAGGAGGAGGAATAGCCTTCTACCTTGCCCTTACCAATCCAACTGTTATTAATAACATCAGTGTTGGGGAAGTAATCCTGGATACATTGCTCATAGCGTTATTTACGAATATGTTGAATTTGCTGGATTTAAGACCAGGACGGGCTATTAAAGGCTTTTTGTTTTTTCTGATTCCCATAGTCATAATGGGGCTGGGAAATATAGAATGGATGTTAATAGCACCATTATTAGGAGCGGTACTATATTATTTTGTCATCGATCTTAGGGCTGGAGCCATGATGGGAGATGCCGGCTCTAATGTACTGGGCCTCACGCTGGGGTATCTATGTGTAATTAGCCTGGGTTTACTGCCCCGGCTATTTATATTATTGGGCCTCTTGGCTATACATTGGTATACAGAAAAATATTCACTATCCCAGACCATTGAAAAAGTTAGGGTGTTAAAGGTATTGGATGAGCTAGGAAGGGGTTAAACGATGATAAATGAATCCAGGTTAATAAACAATTTTATGGCTATGGTCCAGATCCCATCAATTTCTGGCCGGGAAGGCAAAATGAGAGATTATCTGCGAGATAGTCTCCAGGAACGAGGACTGCAGGTACAAGAGGATGAAGCCGGAGTTAAACTGCAGGGAGAAGCCGGCAACTTATGGGTTAGAATACCGGCTTCGATGGAAGCTGAAACCATATTATTTGCAGCCCACATGGATACGGTAGAACCAGGTGAGGGAATCAAAGCGATAATAGAGGATGAAATTATCAAGAGCCAAGGTAATACCATACTGGGTTCCGATGACAAGGCAGCCATTGCCGCTATACTGGAAGCCCTGGATGTAATACGGGAAAATCGGCTGCCCCACGGTCCTTTGGAACTGCTTTTTACCGTCGGTGAAGAGCAGGGTTTACAGGGGGCCAAGCAATTTGATTTCACTTCCTTGAACGCCACTATGGCCTATGTGCTGGACGCTGGAGGGGATCCAGGGGTTATTGTAATACAATCACCCTGTCAAAATGAGATAGAATACAAGGTTTATGGAAAACCTGCCCATGCTGGAATTAACCCGGAAAAGGGTATAAATGCCATTCAGGCAGCAGCCCGGGCTTTGTCCAAAATGCCATGTGGACGTATTGATAAGGAGACTACATGTAACCTGGGAATTATTCAGGGAGGCACGGCTCGCAATATTGTAGCGGACTATTGCCATATTAAAGGAGAAGCCAGAAGCTTAAGCCGCTCCCGGCTGGATCAAATTACCCAAACCCTTAAAAACACCTTTATTGAAGAAGTGCAGAAACAGGGAGCTAGGGCCGAAGTAGAGGTTAAATTCCTTTATCCGGAAATAAGACTTAATCCGGAAGATAGGGTGGTAAAAACTGCCACGCAGGCTATAAAAGACATTGGCCTTCAGCCCCGGCTGGAAAGCACCGGCGGGGGCAGTGATGCCAGTATTATACAAGGGCAGGGCATACCCTGTGTCAATTTAGGGATCGGAATGAGCAATGTACATAGCTGTGATGAATATATCAAAATCTCCCATCTGATAAAGGATACCGAAATAGTACTGGCCATAATAAATGAAGTCATAAAGGCCAAATAAGGGAGGTAGGGATGTTAGAATTTAAACGTGGGATACTGGGGCAGGAATTGTTCTCCCGTCCGGGGATACAAGGATTTGAGGTTAGGATAGAAGAGCGGAAGGAAAAGTGCATAGTCTATCCGCCCCTGAGTGGAGAGGCCAGGAGCGGTGATGAAGTAATACTGAATACCACTGCGGTAAGGCTGGGGCTGGGCAGCGGGGGTTATCACTATGTAATAGCCAATTTAAGGCAACCCGACAAACATCCCATCTCAGGGGGGCATATAATGAAAATGCGCTATACTCCCATGCAGCTTAAAGTACTGAGCGTGGAAGAGGAGGATAGCCCTCATCGCCAAGCTATGTTGGAGGCGGAGTCCCTCGATAATACTCCGGTATTGGTAGCTACTCTGCATTCTATGCTGGCCCCTTTGGCTCTGTATTTGCATGGACAGGGTTACCGAACAGCTTATTTAATGACTGATGGAGCTGCTCTGCCTATGGCTTTTAGTAATACTGTAAATATTTTAAAAGAAAGAAATATTATTTGCGGCAGTGTTACCGTCGGACATGCTTTTGGAGGCGATTTGGAGGCAGTAAATGTATATTCTGGACTGCTAGCGGCTAAAAAGGTCCTTCAAGCCGATGTGATAGTATCTGCTATGGGGCCAGGCATAGTAGGGACTGGCAGCAAGTGGGGATTTACTGGTGTTGAGCAGGGGGATATTTTGAATGCGGTGGAATCTCTGCAGGGTATACCCATTGCTGTACCACGTATCAGTTTCGCCGATGCCCGGGAACGGCATCGGGGCATAAGCCACCATACCCTGACCGTGTTGAAAAGGATATGCAGAGTAGAAGCGATACTGCCTTTGCCGGAGCTGGAAGTCGGAAAAATGAGCTATATACTGGAGCAGATGAGCAAAGAAGAGCTATGGGAAAGCTATATTTGCTGCCTGGAAAGAGTAGAAAGCTTCCAATATATACTGAATAATAGCCCGGTAAAACTTAGCACCATGGGACGCGGTCTGCAGGAAGAGCCCGAATTTTTTCAGGCTCTATTGGCAGCAGCCCGAGTGGCAGAGCGAGTTTTAAGAGGAGAGAGGCTAAACCAGATCCGTTTAGCCTAAAGCCGGTTGTCAGTGCAAATGCAATCGCAGATATTCCTGTAAGGAAAGGTGCAAGGGCAGTTTATGGAATATGACGGGCAAATCCTTGACCTGGCCCAGAGCAGTTAATCCATTAGCTTTTAACAATACTACCATTTTCATCACCTCGATGGTAGTTTATGCGTATAACGGTAAAAATATGCAGGAGGTTTTGAGTATGGACTGGGAAGAAAAAACTATATCATCCACTCCCATATTTAGCGGACGTATTGTTCGCCTTAGGGTAGACCAGGTTAGCCTGCCTGACGGTAGCCAAAGTAAAAGAGAAATTGTGGAGCACCCTGGTGCAGTAGCTATTTTGCCTTTGGATGTGGATAATATGATCTGGATGGTAAGTCAATATCGCAAAGCGGTAGAACAGGTACTGCTGGAAATACCAGCCGGTACCCTGGAAGAGAATGAAGAACCTCTCCATTGTGCCCAAAGAGAACTAGCCGAGGAAACCGGACTGAAGGCCGAGGAATGGCAAGAGATAATACAGTATTATTGTGCTCCAGGATTTTGTGACGAAAAAACCGTCATTTACTTAGCCCGGAATCTAGAGCCGGAAACTAGTTTGAGTCCGGATGGGGATGAGTTTTTAGAGCTGGTGCAGATACCCCTGGAAGAAGCTTATCGGCGGGTAATTGATGGGCGTATTGTAGATGGCAAGAGTATAATAGCCATTCAATATGCAGTTCATAAATACTTGAGTTCACACGATAAAGAGTAATCTCGATTTAGAACGCTATTCCTGTATCAGTGAGCACTTGCTATGCCAAAATATCAATACCGGTCTGGCGAGCACAGCTCGCCAGACCCCCGTCCGGAATAGCTTAAAATTTTCATATTCCCTAATCATGGGGGTGGATAAAATGTTGAGTATATATGGTGATCTGCATATCCATATTGGTCGGGCAGCGGGGCAGGCAGTTAAGATTACCGCTTCCCGCCAGCTGGAATTAAAAAGCATATTGTACCGGGATGCCCCGCGCAAAGGATTGGAAATGGTTGGCGTTGTGGATGCAGGCACGCTGCCTGTATCTCAGGAGCTGGAAGTGATGCTAGAGACCGGGGAACTGCAGGAACTGAGGGCAGGAGGCTTTTTAGCCCGCAATGGAGTATTGTTGATAGCGGCATGTGAACTGGAAAGTATAGAAGGAGTGCACTGGATCATTTATCTGCCCGGCTTGGAAAATTTAAGGGAATATCAGCGCTTTATCCGCAGCCGGGTACACAATATGCAGCTATCTACCCAAAGAATTCGTATTAGTTCTAAAGAGCTGGTAAACCTAAGCTATATCCTGGAGGGTATTCTATGTCCAGCCCATGCATTTACCCCTCATAAAGGGATTTACGGTTCCTGGACAGATAGTCTTAAAACCGCTATGGGCAGTGATTATAGACAGCTACGGGTTATTGAGCTAGGCTTAAGTGCTGACAGCGATATGGCTGCTACTATTAAAGAAACCCGAGCCTTTGCCTTTTTATCCAACTCGGATGCTCATTCAGCAGATAATATAGGACGGGAATATAACCGCTTTCGCCTGAATAACAAAAATTTTCAGGAATTCAAATACAGTCTGGAAAACATCCAGGGGCGGCGGATAACTGCCAACTTCGGTTTAGATCCTCGTTTAGGCAAGTACCACCGGAGCTATTGTTTAGCTTGCTCTACCATTAGTACTGAAGCCCCACCGGTAAGCCAATGTCATCGATGCGGCAGTAATAGGTTGGTGATGGGAGTATATGATAGGATTGCTGCCATTCAAGACCAGGAAGAGCCAAGTCATCCAGCCGGCAGACCCCCTTACTATTATCGGGTTCCGATAAAACAGCTTCCCGGAGTTGGACCTAAACTGTACGAAAAAATGCTAAATTATTTTGAAAATGAGATCACTTTAATGGAAGGGGCAGACCAAGCAGACATTGCCCGTATAGCTGGAGAAAAGATCGCAGCCCTGATAATAAAGATGAGGAAGGGAAGACTGCCTATTATTCCAGGAGGTGGAGGTCATTATGGAAAAGTTCAAAAGAATAGTGATTAGTTCTGATGCCAGCGGAGCTTATCAGGCGGCCCGGGAGGGAATGCTGGTAATGATTGTGGATGTTATCGACATGTCTACCACTCTGGAAAGCGCACTAGATGCGGGAGCACTAGCGGTCATGGGGTGTAGTCCTGATTTTACTCGGGCTCCGGTGCAGGTTAACCCGGAGCACATTGGGCAAAAGGCAGCCCAACTATCCCGGGCCAGGGAAACCGGAATTATACTGGTGGCAGAACCCAGAGCCGGTACCGAGGCGGAAAGAATGTCCCGTTGCCAAAAAGTTTTAAAAGGCATTGAAAAAGAAAAGGGCATGGTAGAAGCCATATTGCCCAATATCGGTGCCGAAACTCCACGTATGGCCGATATGAAGAACCGGGTGGTAGTAGCAGTGACTGATACCGGTGGAGTGGCATTTGATGCTGCCTATACTGTTAGCCATAGAGTCATAACCGGAACTATTGCCCGCACCCTAGCCCAGAAAGGTATTGAGCCCGCTCTTAGCGCGGTAAAAAGAGCCCAAGAACAGATGCGGGAAGACCACACTGGAATAGCTATCATTGCGGCCAGCCGCAATTCCATGGAGGATATGCTGGCAGCTCAGTTCATCGCCAACCTGATCAGCACCATGTGAGAGTGGGGATAACCGTCCCCACTCTCACACCAACGCTACCTTTGTCAGAGTTTAAGATCATGATTTTATCTTCTTTGCTCATAGTCTTAGAGCGAATTAAATCACATCATCATTAGAATCATTTCACTAACTTTTTGCTGAACAGCATATCTTGGCTCAATTCTTTTTGCATAAACTTAGCCCAAGAAAAATATTAATGGTACAAAGTGCAAGATAGATATCTATTTTCCAGGAAAGCAGGTAGCGGGCTATGGAGTTAAAACACAGGATCAGGCAGCATTTGAAAGACAATTCCTTACAATATATGTTAGTTATGGGAATCTTTATATTCGGCCTGATGCTGGGTTTTCTCAATGTTAAGGGTTTAGATAATGAGGTTGAACAGAGTCTGCTTAAACTGTTGGATGATTACCTGCGGGGAGGATTGGAAGGGGAATTATTTGGAAAGAATATCCTGACTGCTGCTTTTATCAAGCAGGCAGAAACCCTTTTGAGTATCTGGCTGCTTGGACTGACTGTTATTGGACTTCCATTAATATTGGTAGTGATCTTTTTGCGGGCTTTTTCCCTGGGGTTTACCCTGGGCTTTCTCTTTCAACAAAAAGCTGGAACTGGAGTCTTGCTCTGCTTGGTATCAGTATTACCGCAAAACCTGTTATACATTCCCGGTCTTATTATAGCTGCAGTTGTGGCCATTAATTTTTCTCTCTTTATCGTTAAGAGCAGAAATAACGGCACCAACAAACTGGGGATTGCCTTACTGGCTTATAGTACAGTAATGTTGCTGTTGTTGCTGGTTTTCGGGCTAGGGGCTTTGATTGAGGCATTCTTTTCACCCTGGCTCTTGGGTTGCTTAGGATAAATTAATTTAAGGGGTGGTAAATATGATCGTAGTTATGGGCAGATGGAAACAAAAAGTAATTAAGTTTCTAGGTATATTGATGCTGATTGCGGCATTTGTAGTAGCCGTGCCAGCTATTACCGGAATGCTGGTAAAGCAGGTGCCGGCTCTAAGCGGATGGCTGCAAGACGAACATCCCACAGGGAATCCCATGCGAGTAGAAGCGGATGAGACTACCGGTAGCTTCAACCAAATTCTGGATCAATTTGTTATCAAACTGCAGGATTTTTATTATGAACAATAGCTTGAAGAAGGAAAAGGGTTATAATATGTCAAACTAAGTAAGAAAAAACAGGAGTATGCTAATGGACGGCCATATACAAGCGTTTATGGAATATTTGGAATTTGAAAAGGGACTATCCTTAAACACCAGGGATGCATATCGGCGGGATCTGGGGAAGTTTATGGCCTTTATCCAGGACACCAAGGAGTATAAGCGCCTGGATAAAATCACCAAGCAAGATATTATTGCTTTTTTGGCCCGGCAGATGGATTCCGGGGCAGAACACTCTACTATTGCCCGTACTTTGTCCAGCATCAAGACTTTCTATAAATATCTGGTCTTGGATGGATTAGTGGTGGCAAACCCGGCTGGGGATTTAGAAACCCCTAAAATAAAGAGAAAACTGCCCCGGGTGCTTTCCATAGATGAGGTGGACAGGCTGATGGAAGCACCCAAGGTGGCTTTGCCTTTAGGAATTAGAGACCGGGCTATGCTGGAATTAATGTATGGAACAGGAGTGAGGGTATCAGAACTGCTCTCGCTGCAGTTGGATGATATTAATTTTACTGCGGGATTCCTTCGCTGTTTGGGCAAAGGAAGAAAAGAAAGGATCATACCGGTCAATCAGACTGCCAGTGATTGGGTACAAAGGTATTTGTCTCGATCTCGTAATCTGCTCAGTAAAAGTGCCAAGGAAAGGACCCTTTTTTTAAATGCCCGGGGAAGGAGTTTGAGTCGGCAGGGGTTTTTTAAGATCCTTCATGCTTATGCCAAGGCGGCTGAAATCGATAAGGAAGTTACGCCCCACACTTTAAGACACTCTTTTGCCACCCATCTGCTGGAAAATGGAGCTGACCTGCGGGCAGTGCAAGAAATGCTGGGCCACTCAGATATATCTACTACCCAGATATATACTCATTTAACCCGCTCCCACTTGAGGGAGGTATATCAAAGGTATCATCCCCGGGCCTGATATGGGACAGGCCACAAGTATTGCAGATAATATTTATGAAATGAAAATTTGACCCCTGCGAAAAGTTATATATCGCGGGTTTGGATGCATAAATATCCGGGGCCAGATCACCCCCGTGTTTTTATGGGAGGAATGAAGTTGAGGAAAAGAGTTATTTTAATAGTATTGGATGGAGTAGGGATAGGTGAGATGAGGGATAGCTACCAATATGGGGACCAGGGCAGCCACACTCTTAAGAATACCGCCTTGGCTGTAGGGGGATTGAAGACCCCCAATCTGCAAAGGCTGGGCTTGGGTAATATTGAAGCTATTCCCGGGGTGGAGCCTGTTGCTGACCCTGCTGGAGCCTATGGGAAAATGGAAGAAAGATCCTGCGGTAAAGATAGTACTGTAGGCCATTGGGAAATGATGGGTTTAATTAAGGAAAAACCTTTTCCTACTTATCCTCAGGGCTTTCCCGAGCAAATTATTGATGAATTCGAAAGGGCTATAGGAAGAAAAACCATTGGCAACAAGGTGGCTTCCGGCACCCGGATCATAAATGAATTGGGAGAAGAGCACATAAAGACGGGTTATCCCATCGTCTATACTTCAGCCGACAGTGTGTTTCAAATTGCTGCCCATGAAGAGGTGGTGCCGGTGGAACAGTTATACCAGTGGTGCCAGATTGCCCGGGGGATATTGCTGGGCGACCATGGGGTAGGCAGAGTTATAGCCAGGCCCTTTATAGGTCAACCCGGCAGTTGTACTAGGACTAGCAATCGCCATGATTTCTCTTTGGAACCAGGAAGAAATGTACTGGATATCCTGCTGGAAAAGGGGCTGACCGTTATCGGGGTAGGTAAAATAAAGGACCTATTTGCCGGTCGGGGATTAAGTGAATCATATCCTACTACCAGCAATCAGGAAGGGATTCAAAGGTTGATAAAATTGGTGCAAGAGGGTAAAGGAGATCTGATTTTCGTCAATCTGCTGGATTTTGATCAAACCTTTGGCCATCGCAATGATGCATCAGGCTATGCTGGTGCCCTGGAGGAATTTGACCAGGGCTTGGGGATTCTGCTGGATGCCATAAGGCCAGGAGACTTGCTTTTTATCACAGCTGATCATGGCAATGATCCTACAACTCCCAGTACTGACCATTCCCGTGAATATGTACCCCTGCTGGTCTATGGTAAGCGAAGTCCTGGGGGGATAGATCTGGGAGTCAGAGGATGTTTTGCTGACCTGGGCCGTACTATCGCCAATTATCTAGAAGTTGACGCCTCTGGTTTAGCCGGTGAGAGTTTTTGGCATTTGATCAGAGCCTAGGTGAATGTGGGATTGGCCGGGTAATGGGTGCAAGAAAAACATATTCCATGATTGGAACCCTTAAACCAATTTTCAAAGGTGCTGGTGGCCAATGAGCCATGGAAATTGCAGTTAATAAGGAGTTAAAGATGGATTTTCAGGATATTATCAGGGAAAAAAGAGATGGTCAGACCTTAAGCGAAAAAGAGATTGGCTATTTAGTCAAGGGAATCAGTGACGGCTCCCTGCCTGATTATCAAATTGCAGCCTGGGCTATGGCCGTATACTTTCAGGGCATGGATGACAGAGAGACCCGGGATCTAGCCATGGCCATGGCTTACTCCGGAGAAGTAGTGGATTTATCGTTTATTCCCGGTATAAAGGTAGATAAGCATAGCACCGGAGGGGTGGGAGATAAGACTACTCTCATAGTTACTCCCCTGGTTGCTGCAGCCGGAATTCCAGTGGCCAAGATGTCAGGGCGGGGCCTGGGCCACACTGGAGGAACCGTAGATAAGTATGCTTCCATTCCTGGCTTTCAAGTGGAACGGAAATTTCCTGACTTTATAAAGCAGGTGCAGCAGGTAGGAGCGGCAGTTGTTTCTCAGAGCGGAAATCTGGTTCCAGCCGATAAGAGGCTATATGCTATCAGGGATGTAACAGCAACAGTGGAAAGCATTCCCTTGATTGCTTCCAGTATTATGAGCAAGAAGATTGCTTCCGGAGCCAATAGTATTATTTTGGATGTTAAAGTAGGCTCAGGTGCTTTTATGAAAGAGCAGGAGAAAGCTGAAGAGCTGGCCCGTACTATGGTTGAGATTGGCAAAAGAGCTGGCCGTCGGGTAATTTCAGTATTAAGCGATATGGAGCAGCCCCTGGGACGAATGGTGGGCAATGCTCTGGAAGTAAAGGAAGCCATCGATACACTAAAAGGCCGGGGTTCCCAAGACCTGCTGGAACTGTCTCTGGTTCTGGCCTCATATATGCTGATATTGGGTGGGAAAACATCCAGCCTTGAAGAAGCACGGGAATCGGTGAGAGAGATTCTAGTCTCAGGTAGAGGATGGGAGAAATTCCAGGAGATGATCGCTGCCCAGGGAGGAGAGTTGAAGCAGGAGATGGAAAACTATGGCCTCCCTCAAGCCCTATCCAAGCAAGAGGTAAAAGCAGCAAAGAGTGGGTATGTAAGTGCTGTTAATGCCTTTTTAATAGGCCATACCGCAATGATGTTGGGGGCAGGCCGAGCAAGGCTGGAGGATGATATTGATTATGCAGTGGGGGTAGAGTTATTGAAAAAAACAGGAGATCCCGTACAAGCTGGGGATACTCTGGCACTGCTACATTTAAATGATGAGAAGAGGATTGAGCCAGCCAGCCTGGAGGTTTCCCGGGCTTATATAATTTCCCCTGACCCACCTCAAAAGAAAAGGCTTATATTAGATATAATCGAATAGTTGGATATAAGAGGTTTTGATGAACTGGGACCGGTAGCCCACCATAAGATAATCAAAGGAGCTGGAAGATCTTATCTGCCAGCTTCTTTTAATATGTTAAGGGACTGTTTGTACCTAAGATTAGGGATTGCTGTAGAACAGCAAGTCCATTTCTTCAGGCTGCCAAGCCAGATGGAATAATAGCATACTGCCTCCAATATAATTAATAAACTATTTTTTCAGGAGGTGCAAACCTGTATGCCGGATAAAAGACGAACTGCTTTGGTGCTGGTTCTTGCATTTTGTTGGTGTTTCCTGCTGCCTATAACAGTTAAAGCAGATGTCGTTGAAGTATCGGCTGAAAGTTATGTTTTAATGGATGCTGATTCAGGTAAGATACTGTTAGCTGAAAACGAGGATAAAAAACTGACGCCGGCCAGCATGACCAAAATTATGACCCTGATGCTAGCATTGGAGGACCTGCAAGAAGGAAAAGTTGGACTAAAAGACAAGGTGGTGGCTAGTGAAAATGCATGGAAAATGGGGGGATCTCAGGTCTATCTGGAACCGGGGGAAGAAATGACCTTCGAAGATATGCTCATTGCCATCGCGGTAGGGTCAGCTAATGATGCCTGTGTGGCAGTAGCTGAGCATCTGGACGGTACCCACCAGAACTTTGTTCAGCGTATGAACGAAAAAGCCAGGAGCATAGGCTTAAAGAATACCACTTTTATTAATGCCTATGGTCTTACTGCAGAAGGACACTATAGCAGCGCTCGGGATATGGCTACCATAGCCCGCTACGCTTTAGAGGTACCAAAAATGTTGGAATATACCTCCATCAAGGAATACAATTTGAGACAGGGAGAATTCAAACTGTTTAATACTAACAAATTGTTATGGTGGTACGAAGGAACCGATGGTTTTAAGACCGGATGGACTGATGAAGCTAAGTACTGTTTAACCTCTACCGTAAAACGGGATGATTTGCGCTTAATTGCGGTGGTTATGGCCTCACCCGTTCCCCAAAGCCATTTTCGGGATTCTATGCAACTATTCAATTATGGTTTTGCTAGATATAGTTTCAAGTCCTTTTTTGCTCCGGGCAGCACTTGCGGCACGGTTCAGGTGGGAAAAGGGGAACAAGAGCAAGTGGCGGTAGTAGCAGGAGAGAATGCGGGAGTAATTTGCGCTAAAGGAGAAGAAAAGAAGATAAGCCATAAGAAGAGCCTTTCTGCTTATATTGATGCTCCGGTGAAAGCAGGACAAAAACTGGGTGAACTTATGATATACCAGGACCAGGAGCTGCTTAAAAAAGTCAATTTGAATGCGGCCCAAGATGTGCAGCGGGGGGGCTTATTAAGGGAATTTTTGAAAATGCTTGCCGAAACCTATCTTTTATAATTGGAATTTAGTGGAAGGAGATTTCCCCTCCCAGCTAGAATGGGTATTATGTCAGGGTAAAAGCGGGAGGGGATAATAAATGGAGCTGGAAATGAGGCAGGTAAGAAATATACTGATAGTTAGAATTGAAGGGGAAATGGACATGCTGAGGGCAGATCAAATACGGGAAGATATTGACAAAAAGCTAGACAATAGTGAAATAAGAAATTTAATATTAAACTTGGAAAAGGTGACTTTTATAGATAGCTCAGGCTTAGGCATGATACTGGGCCGTTATAAAAAGCTCAATAGCAAAAATGGCCGGATGTATATTGCGGGAGCCAGGCCCCAGGTAGAAAAAATTTTGTATTTTTCTGGGATAAACAAGCTAATTACCATGTACCGGAATGAACAAGACGTAATTAATCTTCAGGGGAGGTGAATTCCAGTACAGACTGGAATCTATTATGAATGTAAGAAATTATTGTAAATTAGAAATAATGAGTCTGCCGGAAAATATCTCTTTTGCCCGGGCCTGTGTAGGCGCCTTCGCTTCTCAGCTCGGATGTACTCTGGATGAAATTGATGAGATAAAGCTGGTAGTCTCTGAAGCCGTGTCCAACAGCATCATCCATGCCTATCAAAATCGGGGCACTGAGTTGATAACGATTGTTATCACCTTGCTGGATGGGCAAACCCTGGAAATCATAGTAGAGGATTATGGCAAGGGCATTGAGGATGTGGCCCGGGTACTGCAGCCCTCGTATTCCAGTGAGCCAAGCCGAATGGGCCTGGGTTTTTCTTTCATGAAATCTTTCATGGACGAGCTGGAAGTAATCAGCCAACCGGGTGAAGGCACCAGTGTACAGATGAGAAGAAGTTTTGTGAGCAAAGACAAAGAAGCTTATGCTTAAGGGGGAGATGAAATGTCCTCCTTGAACTCCTACCATGATAATGAGAAGCTGATAGTCAAAGCCCAGGCTGGGGACGAGAAGGCTCGAGCCCAAGTTCATGAATCCAATATCGGTCTGGTATATATGGTTTTGGAAAAGTTTAAAAACAAGTCCTATGAATATGAAGACCTGTTTCAAGTAGGATCTATTGGTCTATTAAAAGCAATAGACAAATTTGATTTTAGCTATGGGGTTAGATTCTCCACCTATGCGGTACCAATGATAATCGGGGAAATTAAAAAATTTTTGCGGGATGATGGTATTGTAAAAGTTCAAAGGGGCTTAAAGGAAACTTATAGTAAAATTCGCTGGGCCCAAGACCAATTAAGAGGTGAACTGGGGCGGGAACCAGGGGTGGATGAAATCGCTCAATTGCTGGATATGGATAAAGAAGATATTGTAATTTCCATTGAAGCTTGTCAGGTACCAGCTTATATTAATGATATTTTGCCCCGGGAGGAAAATGACAATTTATCCATGCTGGACAGGTTAACTGCGAATGAAGGAAGCGCAATGATGCTGGAAAAAATAGCCTTGCGGGAAGCCCTGAGTGCTCTGGATGATCGAGAACGGGAGGTGATAATTAGGAGGTATTTCAAGGATGAGACCCAGTCTTTGATAGCAGCAGATTTGGGAGTATCTCAGGTACAGGTGTCGCGAATAGAAAAGAATGCCATTAAAAAACTCAAAAACCTGCTGGAATGATGGACATAAATTTGACAGCTAGAGCCGATAAGGCTCTTTTTTTGTTTATTAGGGTGATTCCAAATCCAGCTTGTCATTCTGAGCGCAGCGAAGGATTATTTTGATCCCCCCTACGGGGACTACAATGTGCACTAGCACTATTAAGTTTCAGGATGGCTTAGTTAAAATACTTGAAGAGTAATATTAGAAAATTGATGCCCCTGCGAAAAGGCTGATATAGGCTATCTGAGGTTTAAAGGGGTACAGATGAATAAGCGCAGGCTCAAAAGTCAATAATATCTTATCGGGAGGCGATTTATTTTGAATGTTGATGCCAAGAAGATGCACCAAATAGAAATACAGGAGTATCAAAATTTGGTGGATGGGATAAAGCCCAAACCGGATATACTTAAAAACTGTATATGGGCTTTCCTGGTCGGTGGAATGATTTGTGGTTTGGCCCAGCTAATGGTAAATTATCTCCTGGCCTTGGGAATGAGCAGAATTGACGCCGGCTCAGCGGTTTCTTGCATAATGATATTTCTGGCCGCTTTTTTCACTGGCATAGGAATTTATGATGAATTGGGGAAAAGGGCTGGGGCTGGATCCATAGTGCCCATTACTGGCTTTGCCAATGCTATTGTGGCCTCAGCCATGGAATATAAGCGAGAGGGATATATATTCGGAGTAGGAGCCAGAATATTCAGTGTAGCCGGACCTACTCTGGTATTCGGTTTTGCAGTGGCGGTCTTGGTAGGTTTAATTAAAGTCTTTTTGAGTTCTTAATTAGAGCATGTAAAAGGTGGAATGGATGAATGCCGGCTTATAAAAAGAGAGGAAGCCAAACGGTGGTTTTTGAGGATACTCCAGTTATTACTTCCTGGGCTTCCATAGTAGGTCCTAAAGAAGGACAGGGACCCTGGGGAGGAGATTTTGATCAGGTCCTGGCTGACTATATGTTTGGCGAAAAGACTTGGGAAAAAGCCGAGAAAAAAATGCTGCAGGAAGCGATAAACCTGGCTCTTAATAAACGAGACCTGCAGGTTGATGATGCGGAATTAATTCTGGCTGGAGATTTATTAAACCAAACGGTTTCGGCCAATTATGCGGCCCGGGAACTGGCTCGGCCTTTTCTGGGCCTGTATGGAGCTTGTTCAACTATGGCCGAGACTTTACTGGTAGGAGCCATGCTGGTGGATGGAAAATTCTTCAACCGTTTGATATCGGCTACTTGCAGCCACCATTATGCAGCTTCCAGGCAGTATCGCTTTCCTACTGAGCAGGGAACCCAGCCTACTCCCAGCACGCAGTGGACTGCTACTGCTGCTGGGGCGGTGGTCTTAGAGTGGGCAGGAGTAGGCCCTCGGGTTACTTCAGCGACTATTGGCCAAGTAGTGGATCTAGGTCAGACCGATGTAGCTGATATGGGAAGTGCTATGGCCCCTGCAGCAGCCCATACCCTCAAAACCCATTTCGAGGATCTGCAGCGCTTACCCGACTATTATGATCTGATTGTTACCGGAGATCTGGCCCGGGTAGGTATGGCTATAGCCGAACAGCTTTTCATCCGGGATGGCCTGGTACCCCGGCCCAACTATAGTGATTGCGGAGTTTTACTTTACGATGAAAAGCAGGATGTAGACGCCGGAGGCTGTGGATGCGGTTGTGCTGCAGCTATGCTCTGTGGTCCGCTGTTGAAGAAAATGCTGGCCGGGGAGATTAACAAGCTGCTCCTGGTAGCCACTGGGGCTCTTATGAGTCCTACCATGTCCTTTCAAGGTGAGAGTATACCAGGAATTGCTCATGCGGTGGCCATTGAGAACTAGAGTCCAGGGGCAGTTTTTTATGGATGGATAGAGTGCAGATAAAAAGTGATTGGGAGGTCCCTGAATTATGACACCATTGTATATGGCCTTTTTAGGCGGAGGAGTATTATGTCTGATTGGTCAGCTGATTATGGATTTGACCAAGGCCAATATTACCCCGGGTCACATTCTGGTGGGTTATATTTCAACCGGAGCGGTATTAAGCGGCTTGGGACTGTACCAGCCCCTGGTGGACGCAGTGGGAGCTGGGGCTACCATTCCCCTTTCCGGCTTTGGACATTTGCTGGTACAAGGGACTTTAAGGGCGGTGGAGAGTGATGGCCTCTTAGGAGCTTTCAGCGGAGGGGTTGAAGCAGCGGCCGCCGGCATTACCTGTGCTATAGTATTTGGCTATGTAGCTGCGGTGCTATTTAATCCCAAGGATTAGACATGGGCCTTCATAGTCGCTAGAGGTGAATGTAATTTGTCCAAAAAGCAACATATACAACTTAACTCAGATTATGATCAAAACTTGGGTTTAATTAAGAAGGAATTGGGTGAAGGGGAGAGTTTTGATGTAATAGTTCGGGAATTCCAGGTGGCAGGCAGAAAAAGTGCACTGATTGGCATAGATGGACTTATTAAAGATGATGTATTGACCTGGATTATGCAGTCTTTGTTTCTCTTGCCGGATAGCCAGCAAGATAGTATTAAATCCACCTTGCAAACAGCTATTCCTTATATGGAACTAAACAGCGAATCCAATATCGATAAACTGTTAAGCTTTGTATTATCCGGCTCCATTTTACTACTAACTGATGGTATTAAAGAGGTTTTTGTTATCGACGCCAGAACCTATCCGGCCCGCAATCCGGAGGAAGCGGAAATTGAGCGGGTGGTGCGGGGTTCCCGGGATGGTTTTACCGAGACTATTGTCTTTAATACCGCTCTGGTCAGGAGGCGGGTGAGAGATCCCAAGCTGCGGATCAAGATGATGGGGGTAGGCAAAAGATCTAAAACCGATGTTTGTCTGTGCTATATAGAGGATATAGCGGATCCGGACTTGGTATCCACCATTAGTTCCGCAATAGAAGGTATTGAGATAGATGCAGTTCCCATGGCGGAGAAAGCAGTAGAGGAATTGATTGTGCCGGGAAACTGGTGGAATCCTTTTCCTCGGGTAAGGTATACTGAACGCCCTGATGTGGCCGCAGCACACCTATTCGAAGGTCATGTGCTGGTGATGGTGGATACTTCCCCCAGTGTAATAATTGCTCCGGCCACTTATTTTCACCATGTACAGCATGCGGAAGAGTACCGGCAGAATCCTATGGTAGGTTCCTAT
>JAAYJK010000100.1 GCA_012522955.1 Syntrophomonadaceae bacterium | reverse complement strand
CAAAGAGGTTTTCAAAGATATCCATGGCTTTAGCCAACCTGCAGTTTTCTTCTTTCCGGGCTTTATTTCGGAACAGAAGTGATCTGAAAGGTCTTTCTGCTAGATATGCCGAATCTGCAACCAGCATATTGTCCAGCACACTCATCTCTCTAAAAATATGATTGTCCTGGAACATGCGCCCTATGCCTGCCCTAGTGATAAGGTGGGGAGACATTCCCGATAGTTCAAGATTTTTTCCGTCAGGCTTATACAAAATGCTACCTGAATCCGGCATAATAAATCCTGAAATAATATTGAAAAGGGTAGTTTTGCCTGCTCCGTTTCCACCAATCAGGGCGATCACCTTGCCCCGGGGAACATTTAGAAATAGCTGGTGAATAACCCAATATTGTTCATCAATATCTTCGCCGGCGGAATTTTTTACCTGTCGGCTGAAACCTTTGGAGAGGGATTGTATGGTTAATATATCACCCATTTTACTTGATTGCATAATTACCTGCAATTCCCTGGGGACGGAATCGCATTAAAACAATAAGTGCTAGCCCGTAGATAATCTGGCGTATATTTGCAGCAACACTATCGGGTAGCCCTATGAAACGTAAAGCTTCTGGTAGTAAAATTACTACTAATGCACCGATTATCGGTCCACGGATGTTGCCCAATCCTCCCACTATTAGTGCAGAAAGAATAAAAATGGATTCGTCAAGATTAAAGCTTGTCGGGTCAATATAGGATACATAGGTTGCATACAGAAACCCTGAAATGGCAATAAAAGCACTTGAAATGACAAATGCCTGAATTTTAAATGCAGTTACATTTTTGCCCAACGCCTGCATGGAAAGTTCATCGTCACGCACTCCCCTTAGCGCTCTTCCAAAAGGAGAATGGATGAGGTTGTGGAAAAGAAATATGACAATGACTGCGAGTACTAAACTTAGTGCCAAAAAAGCCCATAAACCCGAGATTTCAACATCGCCGAACAATTTTGGGTTGGGGATCCCCGGGATACCATAAGGCCCGCGTGTAACAGAAACCCAATTGTAAAGAATGTTAAAAACAATCAATTGAAAACCCAACGTTGCCAATACAAAATAATCACCTTTGAGTCGCAATGACGGCCAAGCAAGGAGAAGACTTAGCAGGCCCGTTATGATCATTGAAAACAGAAGGGTAGGGATCAGTGGCCAGTGAAACACCATTAAAGCTAAAACGGAAAGATAAGCTCCTATACCATACAAAGCAGCCTGACCCAGAGAAAGCAGGTTGGTAACTCCCACCAGGAGGTTGGTACTGGTGGTCAGGATTATATAAATATTAATGAGAATGATCAGATGAATTACATATTCCATATTAAACCCTCCTCATTTTTTCACCCAGGATCCCCTGGGGCCTGAACAGCAAAAAAATAATCAACAACGTAAAGGTAACCGCATCTTGCCAGCGGGCTGAAGTGAAATATACGACCAATGCCTGTAAAACGCCGATTAGAACACCTCCGAGGACTGGCGCTTCAAACCTCCCTATACCACCAATGATCAGGGCAACCATTCCATTGAGAAGCATCGGCATGCCAACATAAGGATCCATTCCCACATCCCAGGCAATCAGGCAACTTCCGATTCCGGCGAATAGTGAACTCAGTATAAATAGAATTCTTCTCAAACGAAGCGTATTCAATCCCAAAACAGCCGATAGAGTGGCGTCGTCACGGTACGCACGGGTTTGTATACCAAACCTGGAAAATTTTAAGAAAGCAAAGAAAGCAATGAATAACAATAGTGAAGATACAAACTGTATAAGTTGCGTATAGGTAATAAGTACCTGTCCAATGTTGAAGCTTTTTGAGATATCTGTATTTATAACCTTAGTTTCATTTCCGGCCAGCAGAGCAACCATGTTGATAATGATGATCATTGCACCTATGGAACTCACCATGATGACGCTGGATGAACTATTGCGCCTTAACAAGGGAGAATAAACCAGTAATTCTACTGCCATACCAATAACGACAGTTCCAGCCATTGCCAGGATTACACTGAACAGTAACGGAATTCCAACGCTTTTAAACAGGAACATCAGTAAATAAGGAGCAACCATATATATGGCAGCATAGGCGATATGGAAAATGCGGGTAGTATTATAAACAAGCGCAAAGCCCAGGGCAACCACACCGTATATCATTCCCGTTATTACACCGT
>JAAYJK010000099.1 GCA_012522955.1 Syntrophomonadaceae bacterium | reverse complement strand
GGACCGTCCCCGCGTCACCCGGTTATTACAATACTATTTGAGACTTCACGCTCCTTGCCATTTGAAGGACGATTTAACACTTGGCCCTTAAAAACCATGGTGCTGGAACCACCACCATCCAGGTTGTATCCTTCCTTAACTCCCAGCTCGGCCAGCTTGTTTTGCAGTCTTTCCAGGGTTACGCCTGAACTCCAATCTGACTGGCGACCGTCCACCACAATCAAAATAAGATCACCGTTGGCATACTCGCCGATAATAGTCCGAGGTTGTTTGGTGATTTGCCATTCCTTGGGCACCTCCTGGGGCTTACCGGCTTTGATTAGAATGGGGAGGAAACTTACCCCTTGTTGAGGATTAAGCCTGGTTAAGCTCTCTTTATCTTGAAATATTCCCCCGATTAGATTTCCGTCTGAGCTGATTCCGGTAAAAAAGACCTCCCCGTTGGAAGGATGAAAGCCGGTTACAAACTCTCCGTCAACCACGGTATTACCAAGGGGTAGAACCTGATTGTTTGAATAAAAAAACCCTCCTCCATTTATGCCCAATATAGCTCCGGTCCTGGTGACCACACTGCTGGTTGTTTCCAGGCTGCCTAACTTGTCTTGACCAAGGACTACTTTGACTGCACTAGGATCAAACAACTTAACCTTAGCAATGTATCCACGATAGCCCAATTCGTCCAGCTTAAACACCTTGATATCCACCTTATCTGAAGAATAGGAATCGATAGGTGATCCCAGCATAGTCATGATTCGGTCTTCATAAATCTGATCTGACAGGTCCTTCTGGCTCTGACTGATACTGGTCAACTGTTCCAGAGTCTGTTCCTGTTGTAGATACTCCCTTTCCAGCTCCGCTGCCGATTCACTTACCGTAACGGCATTCCGATGAAGGCTTGAGATACTCTTTTCTAAGTGTTCTATATTTTGGCTTATTTCCTGAGCCGGTAAATACATCTGATGGGTATAATTATCAAAGCCGATAATGGCCAAACCGGAACCAATAAATGGTCCCAGCAGGAATATGGGGATGATAATGATCAAATAAGGTTTCCATTTCATAAAGCTGCCTCTTTCTGGGGTTGTACTGGCGGATGTAAAATAAGCATCCAGGTTCTGATGTGATTTCCAGCTTAGGGCGCTTCTTTTAGAATGCTTAGGCTGTGTTCCAGAGCTTTGAGTTGCTTATCAAGATCCTCAATTTTCTGATTTAGGTTTTTTTGGGTCGAGCCGGAATTAGCCCAGGCCTGGTCAGCATCGTTGATGGCCTGTTTAATTTCGCTTAACTGAGTATCCAGGGAATCAATGCGTTGTTCAATAGTAATCATATGTATCGCATTGTTTTGCTGAACTGCTTCTATGGACCGGTCAATGTAAAGTTTTCCCGCATAAAAGCCCCCTGCCACCAACCCTATCCAGAGCACAATGCCCAGTAATATCAGTATTATTCGAGCCGCTCGGGATGGAGTCGGTTTGGCCGCGGGTTCGGCTGTGGGTTCAGGCAAATATTCCGAAACGGTGGATGGGTTCATCAATATCACCTCTTTTATGGTAACTGCTATTTTAATGCTGGTGCAAACTTTTTAGTATCGTCATGGCTAAAGTGTTATAAATAATTTGAAATGTTATTATATTTATGAAAAAAACACAAAATATCTTACATACCCAAAACGGTGCCTGACGCCATAAGTTGATAAAACGGATAAAACGGTAACTGTTCATTATCTGCTTTATGGCAGGCGCTTACAGATAAGGACAGTAGAAGTACCATCAAGATCAGAATCAACTTTTTCATAGGCTTTGCTCCCTCCTGCCTTATATTAATTTCTAGGCATTCTT
>JAAYJK010000098.1 GCA_012522955.1 Syntrophomonadaceae bacterium | reverse complement strand
TGACTAATGCCACCAGCTGTCTGGAGGTCTCCACTTTTATGTATCCTTATACTGCTTATATGGACAGCTATATACATTCTGCTTTTGAAAACTCAGCAGCTACCTGTTCCGGAGTAGAAGCAGCCTATAATGCATTGAAACGCCGGGGGAAAGTGGAAGGAACGGTTAAGTTCATTACTTTTGCCGGTGATGGCGGGACTTATGATATCGGATTTCAATCCTTGTCAGGGGCAATGGAACGCGGTCATGACATGGTCTATGTCTGCTATGACAACGAGGCTTATATGAATACCGGAATCCAGCGCTCATCTTCAACGCCCAGCTTTGCACGTACTACCACTACACCGGTTGGTTCTGCCAGGCAGGGGAAGAAACAGAATAAAAAGGATTTGACGGAGATTTTGGTTGCGCACCATATTCCTTATGTGGCCCAGACTGCCCCTATAGGCAATTTTAAAGACCTGCATACCAAGTCCTATAAAGCCATTTATACTAAAGGTCCCTGTTTTTTAAATATATTGTCCCCCTGTCCTCGGGGATGGGATTATCCTATGGCCAGGCTTGCTGAAGTCACCAAACTGGCGGTGGATACCTGTGTCTGGCCTCTTTACGAAGTAGAGGAAGGAGCATGGCGTCTGACTTATACACCGAAGAAAAAGCTGCCTGTGGAAGAATTCCTCCGCTCCCAGGGCAGATTTAAGCATATGTTTGCCAAAGGCAATGAGTGGATGATCGAAGAAGCCCAAGCCTATGTAGATCAAAAATGGGAACGCCTGCTGGAGCTTACAGGTGCTTGACTTGGCTGGGGAAAAAATCCAAATAATATGGTATGATAACTTTAAAGGAGGCGGTTTTGCCTATGGAACAGACAATGTTTACCAATGAGGTCATTTTATCCTGGCTCCAGTATTTTTCCCGGAACGCCCCGATCAACCTGGCAAAACTGAAGATGCTGGATATTACAGGCAAGAACAAGAACCTGATCCCGACAGTGATGAGCAACCGGGCAGTCCTGGTCTTTACAGACGCCGGACATCCGGATATCTTCTACGACATGTGGAATGCCGAACTGGGAGACTGTGATATCTGGTACAATGAGGGCTCAGACCCAACCGGAGAGATTAAGCATGACAAGGTTTCAGACATGATTGACCGCGGGATCAATGCCTCTGCAGCCATGTTGATCATGAATCCCAACGCGGCCACCAATTATCAGATAGGTATGGAGAACAGCCGTTTCTCCTGTGGGTCTGCTCAGTATGTGTGCAGGGAAGTTCGGGCCATTATAATGAGCAAACTCAATTTAAGGGACCAGGATAATATATGTATAATCTCCGGTGAGAGCATCGCAGTGGAGTCTGCCATGATCGCTGCGGAGGGCAGTGTTATTGCAGTGGAATACGACCGCAGGGATCAGGTCACCATGAAATGCAATGTGGACAAATTTGGCCTGAACAATGTGATCATCGTTGATTCCCTGGAAAATGGTGTCTTAAGTGGGCTGCCAGTGCCGGACATTGCGTTTATCGTGGCTTCTCCAAGGATCGACAGTGAGATCAAGAGTCTACTGGCAGTTAATCCCCACATGGATTTTGTGATTTACACCCTGGACTTCGAAATTTTAACCTCGCTTCCTAAATTATTAAAGGAAAACGACCTGGTGCGTACTGAAGCCATCCATATTGAAGTATCCCGGGTCAACAGCAAAAAAATGGTGGAGCCGTTTCCAGCCCCCTGGCTGATCTCCGCCAGAAGCGTTAAAGACTAAGAAGGTGCAGCGGTATGATACCGCTTACACGTTTACCACGCTCCCGCGTATACGGAAGTTTTTACACAATATTCTAGGGGTGCACATATCGCTTGGTACATAGGATAACAAAAAATTCGTGATAGCAGCTGGCTTAAAGC
>JAAYJK010000001.1 GCA_012522955.1 Syntrophomonadaceae bacterium | reverse complement strand
GCCATGGTGGCAGCCGAATTAAATCGCCAAAAGAGCAGAGCCCAGAATACCCTGATAAAAAGCTTAGGCTGGATTATCGTACCCTTGCCGGTTTTTGTATATTACCAGAGAAGGTTAAGGGAAAAGGATAATGAAATCTAGCCTGAGATTAGTATATGCCGGACTTCGCTAGGGTGCTTAGCCCAGATGTGCAGAAAAAGAAAGGAAAAATACAGAAATTTGGAGGAATTATGGAAATCGCTGTAGAATACGTAGATTGGAGTAACCAGATAATAACAGTGGCAAAATAATCGGATTTTTTCAAATAATATTGAATATAGAGTTACATATAACTCCGAGTTGTTAAACCTAAGGACGAAACTATGGTTTAGCAACCAGGGCAAAAACCCGAGGGTGATGAGAGAAATTTCATCGCCTCCCACGTTTGGAAAGGAGGATCAGGATAGTATGTGAACTTCTGCCTACCTTTTTAGGGCAGATTTTTTTTTGTTTGTGGTTGGGAAGTAGGGTAAATGAAAATCATACCGGGAAAATCAATATTAACCGCTGTACTGCACCCATAGAGCAGTGATTAATTTACCATGCCTACCATTACTAAATCATTATTCACTAGTATTGTTTGAATGCTAAAAAAGAATATTACTCCGAGCTGTTGCCCCTAAGGATCAATCTATGGTTTAACAGCCAGGGTGAAAACCCGAGGGTGATGAGAGAAATTTCATCGCCTCCCACGTTTGGAAAGGAGGATCAGGACAGTTTATATAAACTTCTGCTTACCTTTTTGGGCAGAAGTTTTTTGCTATTCGAAAGAGCATAGACGGAAAGTCACAAGTACCGCCGATCATCAATAATAGGAGCTTGGTCAGAAAAGCGAATAGGAGGGGGTAGGAAATAGCATAGGAGAATTGGATCTTTGTAAATAATGGGGAAAGGATGGATAAGAAATGAGGAAAACATGGGGATATATATTGTTAATCCCAGCTATTTGTCTGTTTTTTATGATCGGCATTTGTTCGGCTGAAGACAATGAAATATTGATAATCCTTGATTCACCAGTTTCTGGGCAGGCCTTGAGTCCGGGTGCAGATGTGGAAATCAGCGGGAAAGCAGAACAGGTGCAGCAGATATCTTTGGTAGTGTTTAACCCCGCTGGCAATATAGCCTTTGTAGCACAGCCGTCGGTGTTAAACGGGACTTTTAAGACTGGATTTCAATTGAACAATGATGCGTTGGAAGGAACCTACATCATAAAAATCGGAGCAGAAGGTTTAAGTACCCCTCTGGAATTTACTTTCGAAGTGAGCAAGGACAGCTCATCAGTTCAACCTGGCGGCGGAAATGTACCCGGGGGATCAAGTCCGACCACCGGCAGCGGTGGTGGAGGGGGAGTAAGCCCCAACCCCGAAGCGGTTACCGGAACCAGTGAACCGGGTACCACAACCTCTACCGGGTCGCAGAAATTTAATGATACCAACGGTCACTGGGCTATCAGCAGCATCAACCAACTGGTGGCTCTGGGAGCAATAAATGGTTATCCCGACGGCAGTTTCAAGCCCGATAATACTATCAGCAGAGCTGAATTTGCTGCCGTAGTGGTGAAGGCTTTTAGCCTAAATCAACAGGGTAATATTACTTTCCAGGATACAGTAAAACACTGGGCCCGGAATCACATTGCCGCAGCGGTAGCCAGTGGAGTGGCCAATGGATATAATGCTGGTACTTTTGGACCGAATGATCCTGTTACCCGAGAACAGATGGCGGTGATGATAGTCAGAGCAGCTGGCTTAGAAGGAGCTGTGGGAGAGGTTAACTTTAAGGACAGTGCTGATATATCCGTTTGGGCCCGGGAAGCAATCGCAACCATGACCCGGGAAGGGCTCATGCAGGGATATTCTGATAACACTATTCTGCCGCAGAAATATGCAACCCGGGGTGAAGCGGGTACACTCATCATGAACACGCTTAACTCCAGGTAGAACTTGAAATTTTATTAGGAAGGTGGACAGTAATGATAAAATTCAGTAATTTCAGTTTTAACAAACTGCTGGCTGGTTTAGTGGCCTTGAGTATAATTTTCAGCTTTCTGGCCATCGCAGCACCAGCAGTGTTAGCCGAAGATGAGATAATATTAACCATAAAAGGTGACGGAGTAGAAAAAACGGTACAGCTTACCGCGGCACAATATGAAGCCCTGCCGCATGAAAACCATGATTATTCGGGATATAATTTCTATCCGTCTCTACAGATTTTTAAGGATACCACCGGAGTTACGTTGCAAACCCTTCTTGATCTGGCCGGGGGGATCAAAGATGAAGCCACCATGATCAAGATCAAAGGGGCTGATATGTCGTACAGCTACCATACCCGAAGAGACCTATTGGACGAGCCGCGATATTATTTTCCCCAGGGAGAAGATGGCAGTGACTGTTCGGTTTGGCCCCCGGAAGGCCGGGGATGGGAAGGAGCAGTAGAAGTTCCTACTATGATTGCTGATATGAAAAATGGGAAACTAATTTATGGTCAGTGGGATCCGTTGGAACCGACTGCCTGCAACGGGGAGCAGTTTTCGCCGATTCTTACTGGGGGTACGATTGAAGTAACTTGTGAAGAACCGACCCAGTGGGATACTCCTGTTGCTTATCCTGACTCCGGTTCAGTAATCCCGGGTACTGAAGTAGAACTGCAGTACGGGGACGGTTCCCTATGGCATACCAAGATATATTACACCCTGGATGGGAGCGAACCCACTGTACATAGCAATATATACAATATCAGTTACCCAACTTTTCGGCCTTGGTTTAATAAACCTATACCTATCGATGGACCGGTCACAATTAAGGCCCGGGCTGTCGGCCTGGGAAAACTAGACAGTGATGTCATTACTTTCAACTATGACCTGGGGTCATTAGCCTGCACAGTGCAAGGCGCTGGTATTGATACTGAATATACTGTGGAAACTTTGAAAGGGATGGCCCCGGCCCAGGGGACTTATCAATGCATGGATAATGGACAGTCGGTGTCTGTTAACGCTACCGGAGTGCTGCTTAGCACCCTGCTCGATGATCTTGGCGCCGCCAGCAACTGGGAAGTTAATTTCATTGCTGTCAACGGAGATAAAGTTGCTGGGGGAACAGTACAGGATGCAAGAGATCAGCAGTGTATGCTGACTTATGATGTTAACGGTGCTGAAGTATCGGATGTATGGGGAGATGAGACTGCAAGCATTCGAATCCTGCGCAACCTATCTGGAAATAGCAATCTCAATTGCTTAAAGTATGTGAATGCCATTGAACTGGTTAATGTGGATGATGAGATTACCATCAGTGATGTGCAGCTGCTGGATTATAATGGTTCATCAATAACTTCGGTGGCTCCTGGGGGAGGATATTGTATTGAAGTGGATACCGTAAATGCAGTAAATGCAGCCAAAAATGCTTTATTGATAATCCAGGTGCGCTGTGGAACTGATGCTGGCATGATGGGCGGCGGCCAGGTAATAGCATGCACCGCTGCCCAAACGGTAGTAGATGTAAACGGTGGAAAATTAAGAGCCGAATTTAGCCTGCCCGAGGATATAAACGGAACAGCATATGTTGATGTTCTCGTCTGGGATAACTTCAAAAATAATCACCCATTAGGGAGCGGCGACCATACTTTGAACTTTAATATCCAATAGTTGTGATCGATCTGCTCCATGGTGAAGAAAGGAGAATATAAATGAAGATACATAAAAATAAGAAGAAATGGCTGAGCATCTTTGTGGTTCTGGCCATGTCATTAACCATGTTAGGAATTAGTTTCCCGGTGCTTGGTGCCACTGGTATCCAAGCCGACTTTACTACCCCCACCCCTCGTCAGGTATTTGGCTTGGGAGGTGTGGTTGAAATAAGCGGCACCGCTCAGGGGCTTTCTGAAGTATCGATAACGGTAAGAAGTGAACAGGATAGTCTGGTATTTGCAGCCCAGCCCCAAGTAATCAACGGGATTTTTACCACCAGCTTTACTTTGAATGCAAATGCAGCTGAGGGTGAATATACCATTTCCCTCAGTGGTTTAGGACTTAATGAGATTAAACAATGCAAAATTTTAGTAAGTGATCTCAATGTTGAGTTACATATAGCCAGTCCAGCAGCAGGGGCTGAATTTGAAGTTGGAGATAAAGTAGAAATAACAGGTACCGCTGAAAACGTAGATTATCTTGCACTTACTGTGCGTAATAGCAGCGGTGGGCGAGTGTATGTGGCTCAACCGGCAGTAAATAACAATAACTTTAGCTGTGGATTTACTTTACCCGAAGAAGCATTAGCCGGGGAATATACCATCTACATTACTGCCTATGGAATGCCTGCACCCCAAACCAGTAGTTTTACTGTAAAATCCTCTTCCAACAGCGGTGGCGGCGGTGGCGGTGACGATCCCGGCAGTGAGGATATACTTACCATCACTGGTGACGGCGTTTCTAGGACTGTTTCTTATTCCTTGGAGGAACTGCAGGATATGAATCTGACCAGAACCGTATTGTCTGTAACCAGTGATCGGCCCCACGACTTGCCTATGGCAGTTGAAGGTGTTCTGCTCAGGACTTTACTAAGTAATGCGGGAATAAACTGGAGCCAGGCTGAGT
>JAAYJK010000097.1 GCA_012522955.1 Syntrophomonadaceae bacterium | reverse complement strand
GTTACCCGGTCCCCTGCTTGCAGACGGTAGTTGGTCAAGGTTATCTGATCATTGACCCTAATCTTATTCTGCTGTTTTAATTTGGTCAACAGGGAATGAGACAGTTTAAGATGAATTTTCATTACATCTCGCAGGTATACATAATTGTCTTCGGGGTTAACTGTATAGCTTAGTATATTATCTTTCATTTCCTGCTTTCCTTGCTTCTTCCAACTAACAACCCCCATTTTCCGGGAACACAACTAGCATAAGAATTTCTGGCTACGCCGGGCGGGCGGTCAAAGGCCGTCCCCACAATTGGGTACCACTGCATATGATCCACATTTGGGTAACGGCATTAGGGGCGACCTGTGGTTGCCGCCGTGATCCATTAATACACAGGTTACGAATTATTGGCCAAATATGTCGCAGCGGGCGGTCAAAGACCGCCCCTACAATTATATGGCGATTAGAAACACTTGGCAAATTGGGATAGAGCATTTTGGTGTGAACCTATTTTGGCTGGTAATAACACCTTTTGGGAGATTCCAATTTTCCCCCGTCCTTTAATTTCTTAATTAGCTTATCTACTTCCTTTTTCTCCAAGCCGGAGAGTTCAGATGCTTCCTTGGCACTCAAAGGTTTGCCGGCTTTAATAAAGGCATCCATAATTCTTTTTTCATTATCCATCTGTAGCTATACCCCATTTCATGCAACTTTTCCATACTATAGGCTATGCAAGGTATAATGTCAAGTTGGTACAACAGCAAGCAAAATTAAGCATTGATGTATTAAGAAAAATGTTTTTGAGGCAAAGCAAGAATTGGTATAAATAAGAAGTCCTAAAGCAGTTGATGGCAGGTGGGTCACCCTTTATCTACTACCAGGAGGTAATAGTCATGAGAGCAGACAACAGCAAGCAAATTCAATCTGAAGTGATTAAAGCTTGATTCTTCCCCGCGAAAATCCCAACCGAACTGAGAAAGCATATGGAGACTATAACTCTCCTTGATCCCTATAGTTCCAAGGCCAACAAGAAAGAAACTCAGCAGAGTGGTCGCCCTGGCTTGAGAAAAGGAAGCTTTTTTGAAGGTCTTAAAAAAGGCTTTTTCCCCAAAACCGAAGTTTTTTACTAGCCTCCAGCAGATTAAAGAAGATCCCTAAAAAATCCTCCGGCAAGTTTAAGTTTACACCCTTTTAGCGTCAAGTCAAGTATCCTGCTGAAAACTATCGCTCCAATCCAAGAAACAGCCGGGGATAACGGCCATTTTAGCAGATTGCAAAATGCAGGCAAAAATGCTCAAATATGGGGTTTTGCATTAGCAGGGGAAAGGGTTAAAATTGCTCTATCCAATTTAAGGATGATTTATTTCACCTGTAGTGTTTGCTTCCCCGCTTAAAACGGGGAAACTGCTGCGGTAATTTGCTGCTGAAACCCAGTCAAAGGAGGGCCGAGAACCTTGTTTTATCTGTTGGCAGATTATCTGGAGTAATTAGAAAGGGAAGAAGTGATGTTATTAATGAAAGCTTTACTTGATCTAAAGTTCCGAGTTTTTTGGGGTGCTTTATGGGGGTTAATATTGGTTCTGATGACGCCGGCCTTTAGTCTGGCCAGTGAAGCCAACTTGGTTATTCCCGAATTAAGCCAGGGACAGAATACCCTGTTGTTAGGAGGAATAGTAATTTGCCTCTTGGGTATGATGTTTGGGTATTATCAATTTACCCGGGTTAAAAAATTACAGGCCCATCCCTCCATGCTGGATGTGGCTCAAACTATCTATGAAACTTGCCAGACCTACCTGATTCAACAGGGCAAATTTATTGCCATACTCTTCGCTTTTATCGGGATTTGTATAGCCTTCTATTTTGGATACCTACAGAAAACGCCGGTCTCCGGAGTCTTGTTCATTCTGATGTGGACGGTTATAGGCATCTTGGGCTCCTACAGTGTAGCCTGGTATGGCATTCGTATGAATACCCTGGCCAACAGCCGCACCGCCTTTAGCGCTTTGGAGAGGAAACCCCTTAAACTCTTGAATATTGCTTTAGATGCCGGTATGAGCATCGGGGTTCTGCTGGTTTGTGTAGAGCTGATTATGATGCTGATTATTTTGCTCTTTGTTCCCCGGGATCTGGCCGGTGCCAGCTTCATTGGTTTTGCCGTAGGTGAATCTCTGGGAGCCAGTGCTCTGCGTATCGCTGGGGGCATATTTAC
>JAAYJK010000012.1 GCA_012522955.1 Syntrophomonadaceae bacterium | reverse complement strand
TATAACCAAATACCCCGATAACTTTATCATCTTGAAAAATGGGCAGGGCGGTACCTAAAGTATAATGGCCATTAACCACCCATTCATAACCCACCTTGGCCTTGCCGGTCTGCAAAGTGATATAAGCTCGGCTGTGAGGGGTTATATCCAGAACATGCTTTCCCACCACCTCGTGCCGGGGTAGATCCAGAATTTTAAGATAAGTTTCATTCAGATATTGAATAATCCCATCCTGATCTAAAAAGACTACCGCCATATAGCGGTTTTGCTCAAATAGTAACTCCAGCATCGCCCAGTTAAGAATAATACCACCTCATTCCACGGACTGATAAATAGCTTATGGCAATAAAATTAGGCCTTGAAGACCGAAGCTAAGAAACAAGAGCTAAAAAATTGTAATCACGTGAAAAGCAGGTACAAAGTAGTTCTATATGTTCATCCCGCAAATAAAGAAAAAGGCACGACTCCAACTTTACCTAGATAAATCCTTGAAGTCGTGCACAAATATTATGAGGGTTATATTAAAGGGGGACATAATTTATGGTAAGAAGATACCCTCCGGATCCACTTTGGTGTACAAGAGTTCAATTTCGTGTACACTGGGGGGCTCTGTCTCACCTTTGCACCGGGATATATTAAGATCAAATGAGCAATTTTCCTTGACCTGTTCCGGAGTAAAGCCGGGATGTACCGTATCCAGGTACATCAAGCCATCTTCATCAAAGCGGAAAACGCCCATGTTGGTTATTACCGCCGAAGGGCCGCCCTTGTAATACTTTCCATATAATTCTTTTTTAGGTACTATTTCGCCAGAAGGCCATTTGGGCAAGCGCCATCCCGGTGAAGTTATATAATCAACGTTTTCTTTGAAACGCCGTTTCTCCTGAACCATAATAAAAACGGTCCTCTTGGCCAGTGAATTTATATCCGGATTTCCGCCGCTACCGGTAAATCTCTTTTGTGGTGCGGCATAGTCTCCAACTACAGTGGTATTTACATTGCCGTATTGGTCAATTTCAGCACCGCCCAGGAAAGCCAGATCCACGTATCCACAGTGCAACTGGCCATAGAAGGTTTCAGTTAAGCCAGCCGCCATGCTGGCCTGGTAAGCACAGCGGGAATCTCCCACCGAAGTAGGCAGGTCAATAGGCCTTCCGTCAATACTACCAGCTTCGTAAATACATACTGCATTAGGAGCATCACTTAACTGGGCCAGCATTATTGCCAGCATAGGAAGACCAGTACCTGCAAAAACGATATCACCATCAATTACCTCCCGGGCTGCAGCAACAGCCAAGAGGTCAATTCCTTTGTATTCTTTGGCGTATTCTTTTTGAGCAGTCATTATCTCGTCCCCCTTTTCACAGTAGTGGAGTAGCCTACCACCGAATTGGCTTTCAGCTTGGTCAGCCGGTCAACGCCCAGTTTTTCCAGGTATTCTTCATGTGAGGATACTCCAAATATCCACTCCTCAGCCCATTTATCATAGGCTTCCTTGCTCTTGGAGGCGGTATAGAACTGCCGGATAAAATCAGCATCAACATCATAGAAGAATTGGGAGCCAGTGGGATGTGCTCCGTACGGGCATTCTACCACATAATCAATAGCATAGCCGGTGGCGATGTTCTTCTCCGGTTCCTGCCTGAGGTAGCTATCCGGTACTATTTCTTCCGCCAGCACGATGACTTTATCAGCAGCCTTGATAACTTCGGGATCCACGTAAGTCTGGGAGAAAACTCTTACCGTTCCCTCATCTCCTACCTGGGAGGCATAAATCAGTGCCCAGTCAGGATTGGCTGCCGGCATTAACAGTATCTCGCCCATATCATACATAGGGTCTTTAATGGCATCATACTTCTTAAGCGGTATCTTGGGATTGGATCCATCTCTTAGGCCCGCCTTACCCAGCATATCAAACTTAGGATTTAGTATGTCGGTCCCCATTGACAGAGCGGTGGGGAAAAAGGGCAGGCCAAAGGCTCCTGCCAGCAAACGGGCCACCATCTGACCGTGGCTGTAGTCTTCTACCAATATAGTTCCTTCTACCTGGCCACGAGCTACACCTTCACCCAGTTTGCCATAAAGCTCGTGTCCAACCCAGCAGGACTCCCACATTTTAATGGCTCCGGCTCCTGCCAGAACTTCGGTGTGAGTTCCTCCGTTAACCTCGAATAGATGCAGATCCTTTTTACCCTGCCGGACCATCTCGTAAATGAGGGCCATGGGCCGGCGCCAGATGGTGAATCCGCTAAAGGATATAAAATCACCATCCTGAATCAAATTGGCAGCTTCTTTCAAACTGATTTTCTGTGGTTTTCCCATTCTCGAACCTCCTCCTCCATTTAGTCACCTAGCTCACCTGCAGTTGCAAATATTTACAAGCACCTCTAAAATAAAAGATATGTGTTATGGGGTTTATCCGGGAGAACCCTTGCAGGTTCCCCGGAAATCCCTTTTTTTCTACCACTTGCCGATAACTTCACGGCCTATGATCATTCTCTGAATCTGATTGGAGCCTTCATAGATCTGGGTTATCTTAACGTCTCTCATCATGCGCTCAATGGGGAACTCTTTGCAGTAGCCATATCCACCCATTAGCTGCACACAGTTGGTACATACTTCCATGGCGGTATCAGTAGCAAACTTCTTGCCCATGGAAGCCTGGGCATTATGAGGCAGTCCATTATCCTTGAGCCAAGCTGCCCGATAGATCAGCAACTGAGCAGCATCCAAAGCTGTTGCCATATCGGCTACCATAAACTGTACTCCCTGATTGGCGGCCAGGGGTTTGCCAAACTGCTGTCTTTCCTTGATATAATTGATGGTGAAATCCAGGGCTCCTTCGCCTATACCCAAGCCCTGAGCACCTATAGTTATACGGCCGCCAGCCAGTAATCCCATAGCTACCTTAAAGCCATCATTGATTTCACCCAGTACGTTTTCTTTAGGAACCTTAACATCTTCAAAATAGAGCTCCACGGTGGGGGATCCACTCATACCCATTTTCTCCACTGGTTTGCTCATGGTAAATCCCGGGGTATCCTTTTCAATGATCAGACAGGTTATCCCACGGCCTGAGGGCTGGGTGGGATCGGTTTTTACGAAGGTACAATAGGTAGTGGCTACTCCCCCATTAGTGATAAATATTTTGCTGCCATTGATCAGGAAGTGATCACCCTTGTCTTCTGCCTTGCACTTTAGAGAAGCTGCATCAGAACCAGCATTAGGTTCGGTAAGGGCATAAGCCCCCACAATTTCTCCAGTAGACAGAGCTCTCAGATATTTTTCTTTTAGCCGTTGGCTACCATATAGATAGGTACTCATACATCCCAAGCCGGTATGTACACTCATGATAACCGCAGTAGAAGCGCAGCATTTAGCCAGTTCCTCTACGAATATTGCAAAGTCCAGGTAGGATGCTCCTACACCGCCCCATTCTTCCGGGATCGGCAGTCCGCACAAGCCCAGATCAGCCATTTTCTTGAAAGTGACCATAGGAAATTCATGGGTTTTATCCAGCTCTGCTGCTAAGGGTTCAACTTCATTCTTTGCGAATTTCCTAAACATATCCCGCATCATTAATGACTCTTCGCTTAAACTAAAATCCATAAAATCTCATCTCCCTAATTTCTATTTCCCCATAAAGTTGGCTTTTCTCTTCTCAACAAAAGCCGTCATACCTTCTTTTTGATCCTGGGTGGCAAAACACAAGCCAAATAAGTCAGCTTCAATGCTCATGGCCCTATCTATATCAGTCTGCATTCCTTCGTTAACCGACACTTTACAGAACCTTACCGAAAGCTGCCCTTTAGCAGTGATACGTTTAGCTATCCCCTTGACATAATCCATCAAGTCTTCTTTGGCCACCACCTGGTCAACCAGACCTATTCTAAGTGCCTCCATGGCATCGATTGTATCTCCGGTATAAAGCAACAGTTTAGCCATGCCGGGTCCAACTATCCTGGGCAAACGCTGGGTCCCACCAAATCCAGGGGTAACCCCCAGGCCAACCTCGGGCTGCCCAAATTTGCCTTTTTCAGAACTTATCCGAATATCACAGGCCATGGCTAATTCGCATCCTCCACCCAGACAGAATCCATTTACAGCCGCAATAACTGGTTTGTCCATGGACTCTATGAGTCTGAACACGGCTTGCCCCAATAAACCAAATGCCCGACCTTCTAGAGCATTAATATTGACCATGAAGCTTATATCAGCTCCGGCCACAAAGGACTTATCTCCAGAACCGGTTATAATTAACACATCAATAGAATCATCATCTCTGACCTCTTCTATCGCAGCCTTAATCTCGAGCAAGGTGTCCTTGTTCAGAGCATTTAAGGCTTTAGGCCGATTAACGCTCAAAACAGCTATCCGGTTTTCCTTTTCCAGTAAAATGTTAGCAAATTCCACCTTAACTCCTCCTTCTTACAGATATAGCCTTTTTTCCCTTAGTATTCAAAGATTCCCTTACCGGTTTTTCTGCCTAACCAGCCGGCATTTACATACTGTTTTAACAGAGGAGAAGGACGATATTTGGGATCTCCATAGCCTTCGTACATTACGTTGAGAATGGACAAAATGGTATCCAATCCTATCAAATCCGCCAGTTCGCATGGTCCCATGGGATGATTCATGCCCAGCTTCATGATATTATCAATATTTTCGGCCGGAGCTACCCCTTCATACAGTTCCCATAAAGCTTCATTGATCATAACCTGCAGTACCCGGTTGGACACAAATCCCGGCACGTCTTTGCACCATACCGGCACTTTGCCCATTTTTATTGAAGCATCTTCAACGATCTTATACACTTCATCGGTAGTAGCCAGTCCCCTTATTACTTCCACCAGCTTCATAACCGGTACCGGGTTCATGAAGTGCATGCCGATAACCTTGTCCGGACGCTTGGTTACTGCTGCGATCTGAGTAATAGGCAGGGATGAGGTATTACTGGCCAAAATAGCATGGGGGGGAGCAATTCTATCCAGTTCCTTAAAAACTTTTTCTTTGATGGCAAAATTTTCCACAATGGCTTCGATGACAAGATCACAATCAGCTGCATCCTCCAGACTTATGGAGGGTTTGATGCGTCCTAATATTGCTGCCTTTTCATCTTCACTCATCTTCCCCTTGGATACATTGCGGGACAGATTCTTGTCCATTACCGCAATTCCTTTATTGACCAGATCCATTGTTATATCATATTGAACAGTTTCCCAACCGGTTTGAGCAGCTACCTGGGCTATGCCACCACCCATTTGACCTGCTCCTATAACCATGACTTTTTTAATTTCCACCCTGATTCGCCTCCTAATCAAATAGTCTTCGAGAGATAATTAGGCCTCTACCTTTATCAGCATGGCATCACCCTGGGCATGTCCGGAGCATATTCCACAAACTCCGTATCCGCCACCCCGGCGACGCAGTTCATAAGCCAAGGTCATAACTATTCTAGCCCCGGTGGCTCCGATAGGATGCCCATAAGCTATGGCGCTGCCGTTGACATTAACCTTTTCAATCATCTCTTCTTTGCTCATTCCCAGTACACTACCGGCACTAACCAAAACCACCGCGGCAAAGGCTTCGTTGATTTCTATCAGATCAACATCCTTGTAGGTCATTCCGTTTTGATCCAATACCTTCTTGATGGAAAGACCCGGTACAGTAGCGATATCCTTAGTGGGCTGGGATACTTCAGCATAGTCAACAACTGTGAACAGAGGTTTCAATCCCAGTTCATCAGCTTTTTCCCGGCTCATTAACAGACAAACATCGCCGCCGTCATTAACCCCGGGAGCATTCCCAGCCGTTACACTGCCTGGTTCTCCGGTAACCGTGCTCTTGTGATTGAAGACTGGAGGAAGCTTGGCCAAGCCTTCCAGGGTAGTTTGAGGCCTGGGTCCTTGGTCTTTATCAAAAATTTCTTTGCCCCTATTAATCTCTACCGGGAATATCTCATCATCAAGTCTTCCGGCTTCCATGGCAGCAACTGCTCTTTTTTGGGATAGGAAGCCCCAATCATCATTATCTTGACGGGTAAAACCGAACTCATCTGAGGTTTCGGAGCCATGAATAGCCATATGGCGGTTATAGAATGCATCCCAGAGTCCATCGTAAACCATCAGGTCCACACAGGGGCTGTTGAGCAGACCCATGCGCTGCCCGTTTCTGAGATTGGGCAAGGAGTAGGGACAGTTGCTCATGCTTTCCTGTCCTCCAGCTATTACAATGTCGGCCTTACCCAGCATAATGGCCTGCACACCCAAATCAACGGTTTTTATACCAGAAGAACAGACTTTGTTCACTGAAATAGCCGGAACTGATTCTGGCAAACCAGCCAGTATGGTTGCCTGACGTCCGGGAATTTGTCCATTTCCGGCCGGTACTACTTGACCCATGTATACATAATCGACATCCTCTGGTTTGACCTTGCCATTAGTTCTTCTTAAGACTTCTTTTATGGCCAGTGCTCCCAATTGCGGAGCATCGTATTCTTTTAGCTTTCCACCCACCACTCCGTAAGGAGTACGACATGCTTCAACGCATACCACTTCTCTAAAATTCTTGTATACGTTGCCAATATTTCTGCCCATACCTTCATAATTGCACTTTCTTTCCCCGAAACCGCTTACCGGTATTTTTTTGGGATAATCGGCTCTTTTCATATCTAGTTTCTGAACATAATCTGACATTTCTAATCCTCCCCTTTTCTAAAAATCAACTTCTTTTACTTAAGTGTTAGCCCACCCGGACTCAGGTACCTGAATATCTACTGGCAGTCCACCTCCTCCCAATAAAAAAGCCCCACAGATTACTTGGCATAATCTTGTGGGGCTCTAAGGCTCTCAGAATTATATGTAATTGACTTGCTCTCTTATCTCTCTAAAACTGGCTTGACGGTCAAAGCTAATCTTCTGGAGGCAATGAATGTGCTCTCAGTCTGCAACAAATGGTTGTTTAATCCGCAACGCGGACACTTTATTTCCAGTTCCAAATTTCCCCGGTATTTTCCCAACAGCTTATGGCATTTTCGGCAGCGAAATTCTTTCATATCCCCCTCACTCCCTTCCTTCTCTATAACACCAAAAACAACACCCCATCCAATAGCTATTAATGGATGGGGCTCAAAGGCTCTCTAATACCGATTTTCTACTTATTAAATTTATTTTTCTCAAATCTTGCTTTTTCCTCTCCTATCTTTGCCATACTGTCATTGGGCCAGTAAACCTGATTGTTGTATCCACAACGAGGACACTTTATCTCCAGCTGCTTGCAATCTTTGTATTTTCCCAGCAAGCGGTTGCAGTTTTTGCATCGGAAGTCAATCAATACTATGCACCCCTTCCAGTGAAGAATTAGGATACCGGGATAACGGTCAGGGGTGATAGTATCAACGTCATCCCTAATTAAGACAAATATGAAAAATTGTAATTGATTGCTTTTTCTCTCTATGTTGGTTCTAATATATTATGATAGGATCGTCCAGGATATGTCTGTATATTAATAGATGCAAAAAGCCTGCCAAGCTGCTGGATAAATCCAGCAGCTTGGCAGGCTTGGGGTTTACAGGAGTTCCCCTTGCTTGTACCATCCCTGACAATCGTTGCAATAAAGCAACAAGGGAACTGAAATATTTATTCTTTTTTATTTTTTATTGTCATATTATAGTTTTATTGATAGATAATTGTTCTTTACTACAAATGGACCCTTCTAGAATTGGGGCTGCAATTTGATAGCTGCTTTTGTTGCATCGCAGCATCATCTGTTGCATGTGAGCAACAGAAAAACCCATTTTCATTCTCTAACATTCAACCCATATTTAGCCGCTTTTCTCACAATAGTTGAGGCATTAACCTTTAAAGCTCCTGCCATCTGCCTGGTGGTTCGATAATTCTTATAGGCTTGTTCCAATAGTTGTTTCTCAGTACTTTCAATGGCCTCCCGCAGAGGAATAACGCTTCGTACCAGGACCTGAGTTGATTGATCCAAAGCATTTTGGTCAAACTGAAAGGGTAAATCTTCTTTGTTTATTGCATCGTGGGGAGTAACTACCACCATTCTCTCAATAAGATTCTCCAATTCTCTGACATTGCCAGGCCAGTTATATCCCATCAACAGGTCGATCACTTCGGCTGCAACTCTCTTATTCATGTTGTATTTGCGATTAAATATTTGTACAAAGTGGCTTATTAAGGGTGGAATATCTTCCCGGCGATCTCTTAACGGCGGTACATGCAGGGGCACTACATTTAACCTATAGTATAAGTCCTCACGGAATGCTCTTGTTTTAACCATTTCAGTCAGGTTACGGTTGGTAGCGGCAATAATTCTTACATCTATTTTTTTGACCGCTTCTCCTCCTACCCTCATAATTTCTTTACTCTGAATGGCCCGTAGCAATTTTACCTGCAGGTTGATAGGTAGCTCCCCAATTTCATCCAGGAATAAAGTTCCTCCGTTGGCTAGTTCAAAGAATCCAGGCTTGCCCTCCTGCCTGGCCCCGGAAAAAGCTCCATATTCATAGCCAAATAATTCCGATTCCAAGAGGTTGTCCGGAATGGCACCACAATTGACCCTGATAAAGGGTTCGTCTTTCCTAGAGCTATACCTATGAATAGTTTCTGCTATCAGCTCCTTACCGGTGCCCGACTCTCCCGTTATTAAAGTAGTTGAATCTACCTGGGCCAAACGGTTTACCACTTCCAGTATATCCCGCATGGAGCTGGAATTGATAATCATATTGCTGGAACCGATAAACTGCAGTTTCAAGGTTCTAAGCTGGCTCTCATAGTGCTGGGATAATCCTTCCGCCTGCTCCAGTCTTTGCCTTAATAAGTTCAGCTCAGTTATATCCCTTACATTACAAACCACTCGAAAAATATTGCCCTTTTTATCATACACCGGACTGCCAGTAGCCAGTGTAATTTTGCCGGTTTTGGCTTCCTGAATAATAGTAACCGGTTTGCGTTTCTTAAGAGTTAAAAAGGTTACCGATTCCGAAACCAGACCTTCTTTCTCTATATCTTCTACATTTTTATCTAAAAACTCATCTCTACTTATACCCATAATCATCTCGAAGGCTTTATTTACCCGCAGGGTTTTGCCTTCTCCATCTGATATATACAGACCATCAAATGAAGATTCAATGATAGCATCCAATTCTTCATTTAATTCTTTAACATATTTAAGCTCTTGAGAAATGTTTTCCAACTCTGAAATATCCTGCAAAACTGCTACTGCTCCAATAATTTCACCATCTTTTTTTATCGGAGAGCGGTTGGAAATAAAATTCCGACCATTTAAAGTGATTTTTTGCAGTGGTTTTTCAGCACCGGTTCTAATGGTAGCCGGCAAACCGCTATTGGGGAAAATCTCTACAATGGGCCTCCCTCTTACCTCTTCACTCTTTACATCCAGCATCCTTTCGGAGGCTTTATTAAATACTTTTATCCTGCCCTCACAATCAGTAGCTATGATCATATTATGGGTAGAATCTATGATAGTATCCAATTGGCTGGCCAGGATCTGGTATGAATTATAGAACACTCCGGCCAGATCGGTGCGGGTAATCAAGGCTATTACCCGCCCCTCATCATCTACTACCGGCAAACGTCCCAATCCCGGAAATATTACATCATCGATATCCTCCTCCGGGTGACCAATAATAAAACCATCCCGGGTCATAACCCGACCCACTGGAGTCTGCAAATCCAGTTCTTGCTCTATGGCTCTGTACACATGGCTTTTGGTGAATAGCCCCTTCATTTTGAAATCTGCATCCACTACCGGTGCCCCATCGATTTTATTTTCGATAAAGATTTTAACCGCTTCCCTAATAGGAACCTCCTCTGTTAGCCATATAAGTTTCCCTTTAATAAATTCTTTGATTTTCAATTTATTCCCCCCACAAAACCCCATATTGCCTTAATTATACCATAGCAGCGAATTCTATCCGGTCTAAAAAGCTGTGCCCCTGCTGCCAAGGGAGTCAGTTAAAAAAGTATTTAGATGAATATTCGTGACTAGTGCAGGCTAAAAAATCTGCATTGATCTAAGTGCAGACTAATGACCCCTGTAATTCAAGCAGAATAAAACATATAAACCCCGGCAATATGCCTCGCAAATCAAAAAGCCCGGTTGTAAAAACCGGGCTCAGCTTGTTAAATAACCTTCTGGCTTCGCAGCTGTTCTATCTCTTCTGAACTATAGCCTGCCGCCTGCAGAATCTCCTCATTTTGCTCTCCCAGACCTGGAAAATCCAGTACCATTTGCCCTGGGGTATCTGACAATTTGATGGGTATACCGGTTAGGGCAATCATCTTTCCTGATCCACTGGGGTCAGGAATTTTTTCCACCATCTGGCGGGCCTTTACCTGGGGATGTTCACTAGTTTCCTCCAGGTCCAGCACCGGGGTGAAACATATGTCATTATCCTTAAAAAACTCTATCCACCCGTCCCTGCTTTTTGTCTTCATCACATCAGAAATTTCATCAATAATTTTTTTCTGCTCTGACTTTTTCCATTGTAAATTAATATAATGAGAAAGGCCCAATTTATCACAAAATTCAGCCCAGAATTTCTTTTCTACTGCTCCCAGACTTACGTATTTCTTATCCCCAGTCTCATAAATGTTATAACAGGCATACCCTCCAGTTAACACACCATCGGCAATCTTGGGAACTACTCCATCCCCTGACCATTCACCCATAGTATATGCCAATAGACTAATAGCTCCATCCAGCATGGAAACATCACACATCTGGCCTTTTCCTGTTTTTTCCCGGCTAGCTAAAGCTAGCAAGATAGCTATTACAGCATAGAGGGTTCCTCCAGCTATATCAGCAATCTGCACTCCGGACATAGCTGGTACACCCTGACGGCTTCCGGTGGTCCCAGTTACCCCGGCAAGATTGAGATAATTCAAATCATGCCCGGCTGCTTTGTACATGGGCCCGTCCTGTCCATAACCGCTTATAGCGCAAAATATAATCCGCTCATTAATCTTACTTAAGACTTGGTAACCAATTCCCAGATCATCCATAAATCCAGCTCTAAACTGGTCTACTACTATATCGAAGTGAGGTATTAACCTCTTGAATACCTCTCTACCCTCTTCTTTCCTGATATCCAGTGTAATGCTTTTCTTGTTCCGGTTAACGGTGTAGAAACGAGTACTGATTCCATTTACCACTGGAGCCAGCTGTCGTCCCGGATCTCCTACCTCAGGCTGTTCTATTTTTACTACTTCTGCTCCAAAGTCAGCCAACAATTGAGTACAAAAAGGCCCCGGCAGATAGCGGGATAGATCCAATACCCGTATTCCCGTTAAGGGTAATGTCATATCATTCACCTCTTTAATATTTCTCATCAGGCAGGAACATAGTTCATATTATGTTACGGTAACTAGGCCGCTTAATAACTATCAAAACCATATAAATATATTTTATGTACGCATAATATAATTATATATCAGAGCTAAGCCCAGCACAAACATATTTTCTCATTTATGTATAAATTACGCCGCCTTTAGTCCAGGCTTAAGGCGCCCAGTTTACCTTGGCGAAAATCCTGCAGCAATAGTTTACAGGTCTTGGCGGTGTCTGGACGTCCTTCCTTTAATAAGTGCCCCCGTCGAATAGATATCTGCTCCAGTAATTCTTCATTATGTATATTAACGTCTTCTATTTTAAACTTTTCCAGCAGTATATCAGGCTTCTTATCTTTTAAAACTTCCAGCAAAAAAATGGCGATTTCATATTCGTTGTAGGCATTTTCACCTACGATATTTAACAGGGCTAATTTCTTGCCCTGTGTATGGTTTTCAATCTTGGGCCACATTAATCCGGGAGTATCCATAAACTCAATATCATCTCTCACTCTGATCCACTGCTGCCCCCTGGTTACTCCTGGTTTAGCTCCGGTCTGGGCTACTTTTTTGCCCACCATGCAGTTGAGAAAAGTTGATTTCCCCACATTGGGAACCCCAGCCACCATAACCCGAACCGCCCTAAGCCGGCGTCCCCTGGCCCGCATCTTATCGGCCTGCTCGCCAAAGGCGTCGATAATCAATTGCAGTACTTTTTTACGCCCCTGACCATTCAAGGAGTTTATACTGGCTACCGCAAAACCTTCCTGTTCCAACTGCCTGGCATATTTCTTACTAGAGCCCGGCTGGGCCAAATCCATCTTATTGAATACCATAATTATCCGTTTTCTGCCCCCCAGTCTTTCCAAATCTATGTTGCGGCAGGACAAGGGGGCTCTGGCATCCAGTAAGAGCAATACTATATCCACCATTTTCAAGTTTTTTTCAATTTCCCGTCTGGCCTTAACCATATGCCCGGGATACCAGTTAATACTCACCATTTAACCTCCTTGGTTGAAAAAAGCAGGCCGAAATCAGCGCCAATACCATCGCCACTTATGCCGCTTTCCGATTATATGGCCCATGCCCGAATAGTAACGGCACTCACATCATGTCAGCTAATAAGGACAAGGGATCAGGCTTTTATGTAACAGGAGAACCGTCCCCGGTTACATTCATATAAAAAAAGAATACCTCTTCGGTATTCTTCTTATACAGGCTTTTAATATCTACCTTTTTCCTTAACCCGAGCTTTTTTGCCCATGAGCTTCCTTAGGTAATACAACCTGGCTCTACGCACTTTACCTCTTCTGGTAACTTCAATTTTATCAACTCTCGGTGAATGTATGGGAAATGTTCTTTCCACAGCTACCCCATAAGATATACGGCGTACGGTAAAGGTTCGAGATAATCCTCCACCTCTGATTTTAATCACCGTTCCTTCGAATATCTGTATTCTCTCCCGGGCCCCCTCAACTACTTTAACATGTACCTTCACCGTATCTCCAGGGCCAAAGCGGGGAATATCCTGCTTATAGTGTTCTTCTTCGATTGATCTAATAATATCTTGCATTCCTTCAACCTCCTTCCAACAGGTGTTCATACATCCAAATCCTAATGCAGCGGACCACCTTTTTTTACAAAGAACAAGGGTATTATATCATAGTAGATTTACATTCTCAAGCAGAACTACTGCCCAAACCAGCATTCACCCAGCAAACGGTCCAGTATTATGGATACTGCGCTTCTCACTGACAGGTGATTATAATCACTGCCGGCCTGAATCGGCTCCAGTATATAATCACATTCCTCCATCAACTCCTGGCTCATGCCCCAACCGGTGCCAAAGAGCAGTAGAAAAACCTGCTCCTCCTCTTGCATCTTTTTTTTCATTTTATAATATGAAGTAGTCCTGGGATAGACCCTGGCATGGGTAGCTACGGTTAAAGGCCGGTGTCCGCTTTCCTTTTCAATACCAGCCATCACCTGCGCCAGGCTTTGTGCCGGCTTTATTATACTGAAAGCCTGTTCCCGATCCGGATTATACTGTGCTCCATATCCCTGCTGCCAATACCCCATTATCTCCTGCAAAAGCCCTTGCTGGTTTTCCGAAGGGTGAACCACAAAAAAGCCTTCCGCTCCGTAAGTCCTGGCGGATCGGGATATATCATGTAAATCCAGATTGGTAATGGAGGTAGTTATGATCTCTCTCCTCTTGTTATACATGGGATAATGAAGCAGTGCTAGGTAAACTCTGGATTTCCTCACTTATTAACTCTCCCTGTCAAACAGTATTTCTAATAATAATTCTCTTTCCTCGGCATCAAAGTCTTGTTCGAGCAAAAGTTCCGGACGCTTTAACAGGGTGCGCAACAGGCTCTGCTTTTTACGCCAACGCCGGATGTTTTCATGATGACCGGAAAGCAGTACTGGAGGAACCTCCTGCCCGCCATAAACACTGGGCCTGGTATAATGAGGGTATTCCAGCAGCCAGGAGGAGAAAGACTCCTCGGACAATGATTCTGCATCCCCCAGCACTCCGGGAATCAAGCGCACGGTAGCATCTATTAGGACCATAGCCGGAATTTCACCTCCGGTTAGTATATAATCACCAATAGATATTTCTTCATGGAAACGAAGGCCCACTCTCTCATCGATTCCTTCATAGTGTCCACATAGCAGAATCAAATGCTCTTTCTGGGCCAATTCCCGCACTTTACTCTGGTTTAAACGCTTTCCCTGGGGAGACAGATAAATCAGCCAGGAAGCTGAGGTTTGGTAATAATCAAGAGCGGACTGCAGTACATCCGCTTTCATGACCATTCCCGGACCTCCTCCGTAAGGATAATCATCCACCTGTTGGTGCTTGTTATTGGCGAAATCTCTAATATTGGAAATATTTATCTCTGCCAAAGATTTATCCCGGGCTCTTTTAATTATGCTCTCTTCAAAGGTAGAAGCAAAGATCTGGGGAAATAGGGTTAATACATCTATTTTCATCTATTCCTCCTGCCAGCCTACTACTTGCTTGGTATAAGTCCCGGTAATAGCCTTACCTGCATCTTATTTTGTTCCAGGTCCACCGCCAGTATTACTTCTTTAATAGCGGGGATCAGTATTTCACCGTATTCTTGAGAGTCAATTACATATACATCATTGGCCCCGGTTTCCAGTATATCCTTGATCTTTCCCAAGTTACCCAGTTCCACATCCTCTACCTGTAAACCCAGCAATTGAAAATGGTAATAATATCCTTCCGGCAGTGGATACAATTGGTCCGGGGTGATTTTAATCAAAGCTCCCTGCACTTCACGTGCTAAATCCAGGTTGTCTATCTCAGCCAGTTTAATCAATAAATCCCGTTTATGATGCTGGCAGAATTGGATGTGGACTTCTCTTTGAATTTTACTGGTATCAAGAATAACCCTTTCCAGCTCATTAAAGCGCTCCGGAAAATCAGTAAGAGGCCTTAGCTTAAGCAGGCCTCGATAACCATGGGTGCCGATTATTTTTCCTACACTGACCAGTTCCATATCTTCCATCTGCTACCCCTCTTCTTGTATACCGCTCTAGCCCTGAAGAATGACCCCTTAGGGGGGACTAAAAAGTCAAGGGCTAAATTTAGCCCTCTTACCTTAAGATCTCTACTACTACCCTTTTTCCTTCTTTTGCTGCTGTTGCCTTGGTAAGGGTGCGAATTGATTTGGCTATTTTGCCCTGTTTACCAATTACCTTTCCCATATCATCGGGTGCAACTCGGAGTTCAATGATAATCGACCTTTCTCCTTCAACCTCCGTGACCTGCACCGCCTCCGGATTATCCACCAGAAATCTGGCTATATATTCCACAAGCTCTTTCACTTATGTTCCACCCCCTGCCCGAGTTTAATTATTTGCGTCCTTCCGCAAATTTAGCCATAATACCCTGTTTCTTCAGCAGCGATTTAACCGTTTCCGATGCTTGGGCCCCGGTTGACAGCCATTTCAAGGTCTTTTCTTCGTCAATTTTAACCGTGGCAGGATTGGTAGTAGGATCGTAATAACCTAATTCCTCAATAAATTTTCCATCCCGAGGAGACCTGGTGTCAGCTACTACAACTCTATAAAAGGGTCTTTTTTTGGCTCCCATTCTTTTTAATCTAATTTTTGTTGCCACTTAAATTCACCTCCTTACACATAGTTTATATAATTATTTTATGGAAGTAATTTAACTTACCCCCTATGAAATAACCTTTATTAATTAAAAGGGAAGTTCAAAGGAAATCCTCCTATTTTCCCTTTCTTGCCTTTCTTGCTCATGTCAGCCAGCTGTTTCATCATCTTGCGGGATTCTTCAAATTGCTTTAACAAACGGTTCACATCTTGCACTCGGGTTCCGCTACCCCGGGCAATACGCTTCTTTCGGCTGCCATTTATAATTACAGGATTTCTTCTTTCTTCTTTGGTCATGGATTGTATAATAGCTTCTATATGGGCTATCTCCTTGTCATCAAAGCTAGTCGGCATTCCTTTAAGCTTTTTATCCATCCCGGGAATCATGCCCAGTAGTTCATCCAGGGGTCCCATGGATTTAACCTGCTGCATTTGATCCATGAAATCTTCCAGGGTGAATTCCTGTTCCCTGATTTTGCGTTCCATTTCCCGGGCTTTATCCTGGTCGATATTAGCCTGGGCTTTTTCTACTAGACTCAATACATCGCCCATTCCCAGTATTCGAGAGGCCATGCGATCAGGATAGAATGGTTCCAGGGCATCCAGCTTCTCTCCCATGCCCACATACTTGATGGCGCAACCGGTGACTGCCTTTACTGAAAGGGCTGCTCCGCCCCGGCTATCGCCGTCCAGTTTAGTCAATATAATTCCGGACAAACCCAGTTGGGAATTAAAATGATCCGATACTTTAACTGCATCCTGTCCGGTCATAGCATCCACCACTAATAGTATTTCGTCCGGCTGCATGGCCTGTTTAATCTGCACCAGCTCATCCATCATTTCCTGGTCAACATGCAGCCTTCCAGCCGTATCAAGTATTATGGTATCACAGCCTTTATTCTTGGCCGCTTCCAGGGAGGCTTTGGCAATATCCAGAGGATCATTTTGACCCATGGCAAAAACCGGTAAGCTGGTTTGTTCTCCCAATACCTGCAGCTGTTTAATAGCCGCCGGTCGATAAATATCACAGGCTACCAAAAGGGGTTTTCTTCCCTGCTTGAGCAAAACCTTGCCCAATTTGGCCACAGTAGTGGTTTTTCCAGCTCCTTGCAGCCCCACTGCCATAAAAACCGAGGGAAACCGGGGGGCAAAGTTCAGCTTGCTCTCTAATCCACCCATCAAGGCAGTCATTTCATCATGAACTATTTTTATTATTTGCTGTCCGGGGGTAAGGCTCTGCAGCACTTCCTGTCCCACTGCCCTTTCTTTGACCCGGCTAATAAAATCCTTAACTACCTTAAAGTTTACGTCAGCTTCCAACAAAGCCAACCTAACTTCTCGCATAGCCAGGTTCACATCTTCCTCACTGATTTTACCTTTTCCGCGCAGCTTTTTAAAAACATCCTGCAATCTTTGTGTAAGCCCTTCAAAAGCCACCATTATTCTCCTTTTTATGTCAAATCAGATTATCTATTTCCTGCAACAGCTTTAAAACTCTATCTATCTGGACTTGCTCAACCCAATTCCTATCTTTCAACACTGCAAATACTTGTTCTAAATATTGTCGGGTCAGGGAAAAGCGTTGAAGCAGACCTAAACGCTGTTCATATTCCAACAATGATAGTTCTGCTCTCTTGATCAGGTCATGTACTCCTTGCCTGGAGATATTCATGCTATCTGCAATTTCAGACAAAGACCAGTCATTTTCATAGTAAAGATTCAAAACATCTTGCTGTTTTTCCGTGAGCAGAGGACCATAGAAATCTTTGAGCATAATTATCTTTTCGGTTTTTTCAATCACTATCATTATCTCCCTGTGTAAAGTAAAATTACTTTACCAATCAATTTTAGCCATATTATTTATATATGTCAAGAATTCCATGAATTATCCTTTACCTTAAGGTAAATAATTTATAGAATAAGAGGAAGTAATATCAATTTTTTTAAAAAATGAAAAAGGAGCCAGCTTATGCAAGAAAAAATTGCCCTATTGACCGACAGCAGGTGCGATCTACCGGTAGATATAATACAGCAATTCAAAGTTAAGGTTCTCCCGGCCAAGGTAGTATATCCGGATGGTGAGTATTCAGATCGAATCGATATCCAACCCGATGAAGTCTATAGCCGCATGCCAGAGGAGATACCCACTACTTCGTTGCCATCCCTGGAAGAGATTAAGCAGGCCCTGGAGGAAATTAGAAACGAGGGTTTTACCCATGTTCTGGCATTACATATTTCCAGCGGCCTATCCGGGACTGTCAATGCAGTTGAATTCATTTGCCGCGATGTTAAAGATTTAACCATTAGGGTTATCGACACCAAAACTCTGTCCATGGGAACCGGCTGGATTGTGTTGGATGCCGCCCGCAGTATTAAAGAAGGCCTTAGTTTTGATAAAATAATCGAAAGAGTTCATAGGCTGCAAGAAAACGTTCGAGTTTATTACATCCTGGAAACCCTGGAGTATCTGCGCCGGGGAGGGCGTATCGGCAGGGTGGCAGCGGTCTTGGGAGAGTTTTTGCATCTCAAACCGGTAATATCGGTAGGAGCTGACGGTAAATACTTCACCTACTGCAAAGCCAAGGGAAGAAAAAAATCTATTGAAAAACTGGTGCAGGTCATAGAAACTGCAGCGGCCGAAAAAGAGATCAACCTAGCCGTAGTTCACGGGGGCGCCCAGCAGGAGTTCCAGAAACTGGTAGAGAGAATGCGCCAAATACCTAATATTAGAGAATTGGTTAGCTCAGATATTAGTCCGGCTTTGGGAGTTCATACCGGTCCCGGACTATTAGGGGTCTGTTTCCATGAGGTTTAGAAGCCATAAGGATTGAAGCCGAAAGATAGTACCCGCCCTGAAACGACAGTGTAGGCCAAGGGCGGGCACCTGCTCTTTTTTGAATCAAGAGGCCCATCAAGAACAGCACCAAAGGGTCGGCTTGCCTGCTTATAAAAGGCATATATCCAGCCATGGCTTGAGCCTACAGTTCTTCAGCGAGCAGACAGGGACTTGTCTTGGCGCTTTAGATAAATTTTGCCCCCTATAAAGAGCAGCAGAGGGAATAGCAGGTGTATGGGCAGCATGATAAAAGGTAGCAGGGTTTCAATAAACATCATCTCCAGGTCTGATTGAAACATATAAGTGCTCAGGCTGATCAAGAGCAGCCCCAAGGGCAAAATGATAGCCCGATATTCCTGGAGCCTAAATAGCTTCTGCATACCCAATGCCAGTCCCTGGTAGAATAAAAGCAAAGCCAACAGACTGCATACAAAGATTAGGACAAAGAAGAACAACTCTATTCTTTCAAAATCACCCATTCTCATCAATCTAAAGGCCTCAAAAAGGGGATAACGGGACAGCAGGGCCAGTTCTTTCCCCACTACCGCCACCGTCAGCACACTTCTTATTATCAAAATCAGGGCTGCTATAAGATACCAGCGGTAAATTACTTTGGCTCCTGTAGCCAGGTCAACCACCAAGGGCAGGTACATCAAAAGCAGACTGGCCTGGGCAAAAGGCCAGTTAGCAGTATAAAGAAATCCTGCCAGAATTGGCCTTAAGTCTGCCATTACCGGAGTCAATCGGGAAAAATCAGCACAACATGCGATTAGGATAAAAAAAGCCAAGAGTAAAAAGAGCATTATTAAACCCATCAGCAATTCCACTAAACGGGCTACCGCATTAACACCCATATATACCCCATAAGCGCTGGCTAATACCAGTACCCCATATAAGTAATACTTGTTTGCATACAGCAGTACACTGTGCAAGAGGATCATTAGGTCGTAAAGATACAGGGCGGCCAAAATAAATAACAAGCCTAGGTAAAGAATATTGGCCAGCTTGCCCAGAGCCCGGCCTAAGACCATTTCGCTTATCTCCAATACATGGCGGCCTGGAAACATATTCTGCACCCTGATAACCAAAGCCAGTATACCAACCCCTACCGGGATGGCTAGCAAAGTAGAAATCCAGGCATCCCGTCCGGCCACACTCTCCGGCATATAGGTCACCGCACTCCCCAGCAGAATAAAAAATGCTATAAACCCAGCCTGCCTGCTGTTTATCTTGGCTGACATTAAGGTTCCTCCCCTGTCTCTATTAAAGAGTGGAAGGCAGTAGCCAGAGGTTGGGCCAGATACAAACACTGCTTGGGATTAAGAAGAATACTGCTGTGTAAGTGGCAGGCTATTCCATAGAGACTGGATACCGTCAACAGCAGCATTATCACCAATAGTTCCCGCCAGCATAGTCTTTTCCGTAAACCCGGCAGCTCCAACAGTATAAAAAGTACTACAAAGGCTATGATAATGTTGATCACACTGCACCTCTCTTTTCTGATTAGGCCAGGACCGATAGGCATTTATGAGCCAAGAGATATTCTTACATGGCGAATGGGGCTTAATAACGGGACTGGTCTTAACTTTTAAATATAAGCTAGCTTAATCGATGTCTGCAATTACTTGGAATACTTATATTTACCTTCACTACTCCCCTGCCTTAACCTTAGCCTCCATCCCTGGGAGCTTGTTAGCTAATTAAAGCGGAAGGATTCCCGGCTTAAACCGTCACTGCAAAGAATACACTCAACTTCTACCTGGCTACCGACGACAGGAAACACTTGGTCCCATTGAGCTGCCATGTCTTCCCACCACCCTGGCTGATACCGGGCCGTTGTTAAACCCCAGCCCAATATATCACTGTTTAATTGTTGGGCCTGAATTATACATGACCTTACCTGCTGCTTTATTTTCTCCTCAGCCAGATACTCCAGTCGCTGCTGATTGGCAGGAACGTAAATATTATCATCCCCTATAGTTTCCAGGTATTGTAGTTCACATTTAATATCTATCTTCATATTCAGCTTTCCTTCCTGTATAAATGGCCGAGTATTACTGGTAAATTGAGTACAATGCATTACTGCCATAGCATTAGGGGAATCTGACCAAGCTATGGATATCAGCCCCCCTTGTTTCTTTTTAGACTGCAAATAATAATAGCCTTGGCTCTGTTCCGGATTCAGCTTTCCAATTAATCGATTGTTTTTTATCACTCCCATACCCTGCAATACTATTCTATCCTTATCACCCTCCTTGATTACCGTCAGCTGAGGCAAGGCCGGCTCTATCCCCGGAGTAAGCATTCGTTCCAGCAACTCTATGTTTGCTAAAGGGGTATAATATCCCAGCTCTTCTGCCTGGGTTTCAATTTGTTGTGTTATACCTCGGGCGGAAGTTATAGCAAAACCCCTCTCATTCATGGCTTTATGAATGTCCTGTATGCTAACTCCACAGACCAGATATACACAGGTCTGGAATCGTAGATTTCTATTACGCATCAGAAAATCACTAATTAGAGTCAGATCCTGCCGAGCCAGATTCTCGCCTATAAAAAGGGTATTAGCATGTATCCATAAAAACAGGCGAGAAAAGTGCAAAAACATACCGCGGGCTGCTTCTGCAGCAGTACGCCCTGTCCCCATAACGCTTATATTCTGGCTGGGCTGGGTTTCCCCAGTTTCGCTTCGCGGTACTGGCTGGGTAGTCTGGGCCAAAAAAGCCACCTGCCCATTTTCCAATAGGTCCAAACTGAAATTCTGGGCTATAGCAGCATCATTTATTTCATGCAAATCATAACAGCTTCCCAGCATGGGCAGTAATAGAATGGTGATCAGGAACAGAATCTTTTTTATCTTGATTCCCCCTTAATCTTATCTCCAGCCGGCAGTCAGGGCTATTACCCCTGCCAGTGGATTGGGTACATACCAGCCGAAATATTGAGCCAGAGTTAAACATACTCCCGGTAATAATAAGAAAGCAAATACCAGCAGTTCTTTGCGCCGGCCCTCTCGCAGCAAAATGGGGACTTCCAGCGCAATAATGGCCAAGTATATAACAATCAATAGTAATAGCATATTATCCTCCATAGGATGACCTGGCTCAGGTCTAAGCATATTATCCTCCATAGGATGACCTGGCTCAGGTCTAAGCATATTATTGATAGTGCAAGGATTGATCGGTTACATAGGTACGTCTTAATTCGAATTCTACCTTTATCTCAGTTTTAACCCCGGGAAATATTTCTTCCCAATCTGGGCCAAGCTCTGCCCAAACCGCTGGATGCTGAGAATAAACTATATTGCCCCAACCAAAAATGTCACTCTTCAACTTCTGGGCCTGCTTAATGCAAGCCTGCATATCACTTTTTATTTGCTCTGCACATATGCTCTCCAATACCGGTATATTTTCCAACCGAAGAATATCCGCTTCCCCAGTTTGTTCATAATAGTTTCCCTCTCCTATATAGGTAATCCTCATTACTATTTGACCATCAGTATTAGCAGCTTCTACCTTGGTCTGGGATCTTATTATTTCTATCCCTACCCGACCTGGACCTTCAAAGGGAGCCGGAATATTTATCAGACCGCCCTGAATCCGGCCCGGATTAAGAAAGCGCAGCCCCCTGCTCTCACGGGAATCCAGATATCCGGCCATCTCTCTTCCTTTAAAAACTGCGGTACCTTCCAACCTTATTGCCTTCCCATTAATACTGTCAATCAAAGTGACAGCTGGTGCAGTAGGATCTACTCCTGGCCGGGCCAGTTTGTTCAGGAACTCCTCTAAGCTTACCTCCTGGTAAATACCCATCTGTCTTTCCTGGTTTCTCAACATCCTGGGAATAGCAGTAGCTGATAAAGACTCCATAGCCACCTGAGTATTTAAAACATCCTTAGGTGAAACCTCTCGAGCTACTACAACCACAGCATTTTTTCGTATACTCGGATTGCGCAGGATGGAATCTGCGATTAAGGCCAGATCTGTCTTGGCCAGCTCCTCCCCAATAACTAGCAGGTTGGCTTGTGCAACTAAGGGATTCCGGGGAAAAAGCAGAGTAATTTTCCTCAATCCTTCACTTAGGGAACGGCCCTTAGCTGATACTACTTCAAAGGCGGGCTCGGAACCTGAGCTCTGCCCAGGCAAAGCCGGACGGGCCATTTGCATAGATACTTGCAATTCTTCCTCCTCCAAATCTATGCCCAAACCAGCCACCACTCCCGATTCGTTTAATTCTTGAGTCTGACAGCCCCCTATAATAAATAGCACCATGATAAAGAGCAGCAGTATAATGCTTTCTTTGCTCAACCGCCTTCATCCTTTCCATTTCCCTGGCGTTGTTGATTTCTCATGCCTTCCAGATATGGACGACTGCGGTTAACAAACCAGGGGCGTCTTACCATAATATCACTGATTTGAGCCAGATTCAGGGGAGCCAGGGGAGCCAAGTAGGGAACCCCAAAAGAGCTCAGGGATACCATCTTTAGCAGCACTATTACCAAAACAATCATGATACCCAAAAATCCTAATACGGCTGAGGCAAACAGAAAGCCAAACCTCAGAATGCGAACTACCAGGGAGGCATTATAAGAGGGAGTAACAAAGGAGGCTATACCGGTAGCTGCTACCACCACCACCATAGGGGTGGACACCAAGCCGGCCCGCACCGCAGCATCTCCAATAATCAAAGCCCCCACAATGCTCACCGCCGGCCCTACCGCTCGCGGTAGCCTGAGCCCGGCCTCCCGCAGCATTTCAAACATAGCTTCCAATAGCAAAGCTTCTACAAAAGAAGGAAAGGGTACCCCTTCCCGGCTGGCGGCAATGGTCAGCAAGAGGGCAGTTGGTATCATTTCATGATGATAAGTTATCACTGCCACGTACAGTGAAGGCAGCAGTAAGGACATCCAAAAAGCGGTAAAACGCAATAAACGCAACAAGGAAGCAGGTATATAGTAGGTATAATAATCATCCGGAGTAGTTATATAGTCAGTGAAAGTGCTGGGAAGGACAAGGGCCATAGGTGACCCGTCCACCAGAATGCAGATTTTTCCTTCCAATAGCTGGCCGCAAACCCGATCAGGTCTTTCCGTATGCATTACCTGGGAAAACAGGGTTTTATTATCATCTATAATGAATTCTTTGATATAGTTGGTGTCTAAAATCCCATCAATATCAATTCCATTGACACGCTTTTTGACCTCCTCGACCATTGAATCCGGGGCAATGTTTTTGATATAGCATATAATTACGTCAGTCTTGGTAATCCGGCCCAGCACAAAACTCTCTATTTTAAAGTTGCTGGATTTAATCCTTCTGCGCAGCTGGGCAGTATTAAATCTCAGGGTTTCATTGAAACCCTCTTTGGGGCCAAAAATTACCACCTCGTTATCGGGGGATTCTATACCTCTGCTTTGCCAGCTGCGAGTACCAGCCACCAGTCCTTCCCCATATCCATCTATGAGTAAGGCGCAGTCTCCCGAGCCTATACGACGGATGAGCTCATCCCAGGTTTTAACCCCTTTTAATTCGGCAGGCGATATTATTCTAGTTTTAACATCATTAATGATATCCCGATGGGTTAGGTCTCCTTTAACATCCAGCATATCTATATCCAACAATAAGGGACGCAGGATATTGTTTTCTATTTCATCTTTGTTAACCAGACCATCAAAATATACCATCAATCCTCTGGTCTCTGGATTGCCGAAAACAAACTCCCGGATAACTATGTCCGAACAGAATTGATAAAGTGTGTCCAATTGGCTGCGAATCTCATCCAGGGAGGCGGGTATATCAGTATGAATAACTTCCTGGGGACTTGGCTTGGATTCTGGTTTGTTTTTAATATATCTCACCCTAGCATCCCTTTCCCGACTTCATATTATCTGCCATAGTTTCTGCCTGGGCTGGCATAACTATGCAGGGAAAAAAACAATTTGCCAGCAAGTAGCAGTAAATTCAGCTATATTTTGCTTTCCAGGGATGAAGAACGATTAGCCTTAAGGAGTATGAGCAGAAATAGCAGGATAGGAATAATGATGAAGAAAAAGCAGTATAGTACAGGAACGAATACCTGGGTAAGTACCAAAAGTTCCAGAATATTAGAGCTGATTAGAATAGATGTTATGCCCACCAAGAGAGCAGTGCCCGCAGCCACAAATCTGTAATCATGGAGATTAAGTATAATTTGAAGTGAATAACAGGCCATAAACCAGGTTAGCACTGCAATTCCATATATACCCAATATCCAAACCCCTATGAATATAATGTCAATATTCTGAATGAAGTTACCGATATTAACTAAAGTAACCATACTAAAAGTGGGGAAAGTAAGAACTGAGGTTATGGTACCTCCAAAGGCCATCAGAACTGAAAGAGTAGTCATGCCGATAACTAACACATATGTAATCATGGCCTTCTTCATTACAATTCCTGCCTCATCCTTATTGCCGCACCAGAAACCAAAGCTAAGTACGATAAAGAGTTTACTGATTATAAACAGGTTGGTGCCGGTAGCAACAGCCAGATTATTATAATTCAGGCTTCCCACCGGCAATAGCCTTTCTATTTCTCCCTGTTGCAATATAACAATCAGCACCAGAACCAGAACAAAAGTTAAACCACATATAACTATAATTTCCATTAAGCGGGCCAGGTTACCTATTCCCGCCCTAATCCCTAATACCAGGGCCAGAATCAGAACTCCGATGTGAATGCTGATGGGAGTTCCAGGCAGTACGTTGGTTTCCGTAAAATCAGTGAAAAGGCGCAGGCTGTGACTGGTTAAAAACAAAAATAATAGCACGTATATAAATCCCAGTATGCGCCCCAGAGGCTGACCCAGGTGCTCTATTAACAAATACGGAAAAGGATGCTGACTATGCTGCAAAATATAGTTGAATAGCAATACCAGGCCATAACCAGGAACAATAGCTATAAAAGCAGCTATCCATCCATTTTGGCTTAGAAGATGGGCTAGTAAGCCAGGGATCTGCAAAAAAGCCATGGGAGTAAGAAGCCCTACCAATATACAATAAAGCTGAGAATTGCTGATTCTTGTCACTCTAACTGCTCCTAACTATGACAGTAAACAAATTTACAGTTGTCAATTTGCAGTTTGACAGCAGGGACGGTTTCATCTGTCAAATTCCTTCCCTCCCCCTTTGCCAGTATTTAGTCTATCCACATATGCTGAATCTATCCTTCAGTGACAAATAAATTGAGCTTGGGATCCCCTGCTGCAAGGGAATGGCCAGTTGTCAATGGCCCCTCCCCATCACATGCCTGCTGTAACGAGAGTAACTTTGGAAAAATGATTTAAAAGGTAATCAATATACACCTACTATCATATTATTTAAAATAGCTATGCCAGGTAGCTTTTATTCCGACTATATCGGGAATAAACCGAAATTGGCGTGTATTGTGCCGTAAAACAGCTTATTAATTCGACCGTTTTGTATTTGTTATTTATTTCCATTCGTATATACTGTTTTTATCATCTACAGGGAGGGAATACAGATTTGTATAGACGCTGCTCACTAATTATTCTTTTATTTCTCTTCACGTTTTGCAGTGCTTATTCATACGTAAGCGGAAAGGAAAACCAGGAAAAAATGAATCAGATGTCCAAAGAGGATCAAGCCTGGGCTGATATGTATAATAGCTTTGAGCTTTATCTGGCATTTTTTCGAGACTCCTACCCAGCCGGTGTTTTTACCATTTCCCGCCATGCTGACAGCTATGCTCAAGCTTTGGATTATTTCTCCCAGGGATTTGACCAGGGGCTGGCGGTGGATATCATTTCTGCCTATACTTTCTATAACCCTGATAACGATAAACTGCAAATCTTGGCCACCGACGGTCTGCCGGTACTCCAGCCGGAAAATCCCAACCCTATCCAGGCTCAATTTGTGGATGAGAATAATGTGGTATTTCAACGCTATTTTAAGGATTATTACGGAGAGAATACCCAATATCGATATCGGGTATTTTGCAGATATGATAAAGAGCACTGGAAAATATACCGTTTAAATTGGGAACAAGTGCTATAAGATAAAGGCCAGGAACTGAATATGCCCTCCTATCCTTCAGATGATTTAGGCAGGCCGTGGGATTACTTGCCTGCCTTAAATTCCTGATATTTAACTGGAGATATATCCTCTATCGCTCATCCAAAGCAACGTAGTTACGCCGTATAGCTACACTCTTGTATGCTGGCCGGATTATTTTACCGGCATTGACTATTTCCTCGATTCGATGTGCACTCCAGCCTGCTATCCGGCCTATGGCAAATATTGGTGTAAACAATTCAGGGGGTATGTTCAGCATAGTGTAAACAAAACCCGAGTAAAAATCCACATTGGCACTTACTCCTTTGTATATCTGCCGCATTTGCCCAATAACCTCCGGAGCTATTTTTTCTACGTTTTCATAGAGCCGAAACTCCCTTTCCAAACCTTTTTCCTGGGCTAGTTTAGCTGCCTGACATTTTAATATCACCGCCCGAGGATCGGATATGGAGTATACCGCATGGCCGATACCGTATATTTTCCCGGTTTTATCGAAAGCTTCTTTATTAACTATTTTTCTGAGATAGGAGGCTATTTCTTCTTCATCGTCCCAATCCCTGAGCTTCTTCTTCATGTCGGCCATCATCTGCACAACTTTGTGATTAGCTCCTCCATGACGAGGACCTTTCAGGGATCCCAAAGCGGATGCTATTACCGAATAAGTATCAGTTCCGGAAGAAGTAACTACATGAGTTACAAAGGAGGAGTTATTGCCTCCCCCATGTTCGGCATGCAATACTAAAGCTAGATCCAATAAGCTAGCCTCCAGTTTGGTATACTTGCTGTTGGGCCTGAGCATATGTAGGATGTTTTCGGCCACACTCAGGTCGTATCGGGGACTGTGAATAAATAGGCTATTATTCCCATGGTAATGAGAATAGGCCTGGTAGCCATATACGGCCAATATAGGAAAACGGGCGATTAATTGTAGACACTGTCTTAGTACATTTTCAATGGAGGTATCATCAGCCCGATCATCAAAGCTGTACAGAGCCAACACACTACGGGCCAATACTACCATCATATCCTTGCTGGGGGCTTTCAGAATCATATCGGTAACAAAATGGTCCGGCAGATTCTGATAACCGGCCAGTAGTTGTTTAAAACTCTCTAATTGATCACACCTTGGTAATTCTCCAAACAACAAGAGATAAGAGCTTTCTTCAAAGCCATAGCGGCCTTCGCTGATAAAACCATTAACAATATCATTTATGTCTATGCCGCGATATATTAGACGCCCGGGAACCGGCACTATCTCCTTCTCGTCGGTAATATAAGAATGGACTTCTCCGATCTCAGTCAAGCCTACCAGTACACCCCAACCATCAATATCACGCAATCCCCGTTTAACCATAAATTTGGTATATAACTCGGGTTCAATTATACTGTTCTGCTCTGCCATTGCGGTTAAGGCCGGCAGCATCCTGTCCTCCAATATTTTGTCTTTCAATCTGGTTCTCTCCCTTTATCTAATATTGTGTACTCCTATCTATAAGAACTACATTTATTTAATATATTAACGATGGTTTTGTATATTCCAATACATTTTATGACCTTTGAGACAAAAAAATAGCATACACATTTAATTTAACACAAGCCAAACAATAATGCCAAACATGAGTCTTAATCCCTATTGGCTATATTTGGGAGGAAGGCCAGGCCACTTAGGCCTGATTCCAAATTTCTGTCCATTATTGACAGGCTATTTTACTGAGTACAAAGTAAAGAAGCTGTCCCGATTTTGAGGAACAGCTTCTATTATTATTCTCTTATAGTTTTTGGCAAAAAGCCTCGAGCAAATAATTAATCCTTTACAAACATGACTGAACAATGAGCAGCTTGTATTACATAATTGGATACACTGCCAAGAACCAACCGACTTAAACCGGATTTAGTACGTCTTCCCATAACCATTATATCAATATTATTTGCCTCAGCATAATTAACCAAGGTAGGGCCAATCCTGGCTAAACCAGGTTTATCTTCTATTACTTGTACTTTAACTTTTATGCCTTGGTCTTCAGCCTTTTTTACCGCTTGGCTGATCATGTCATCCAGTTCCTTACGATCCTTGGCCATGGCTTCATTTACAAAATTTGGGTCCGAGCTTTCAAAGCTATGAAAGATACTAAATGGATTAAATATTGTTACCAGATAAATCTCCGCACCCATGCATTTGGACATCGATATAGCATTATCCAGAGCTAGTTGGGCTTGGTCGCCGCCATCATAGGCTACCATTATTTTTTTTATCATTATAAATAACCTCCTTTTTATTATATCTTGTTTAATAAAGCAGCATAACTTTCATCGGCAGTGTTCGGTTTTTTTACCCAATTATTTTTGTCACCAGATAATTCCCGGACAGATAATTGGAAGCTTATATAAGTTAAGTAGGAGGGATCATGAAGTTATCCTAAAGACATCATTCGAAACCGTTCTAGTCCGGCTAAAACATAGATTTAACAAGTCTCAGAGAACACTAAATTACCTGAACACCAACTGTCTCTTAGAGATAAAAAGGCTTTCTTGGGGTAGCTTCTTCTTATACTCAAATCCTCTCTAACATCTAATACAAAAACCTACTCCATCAGTTATCAAAATGATTATATCACATGGGAAAGCCTGCACTATCCTTAAATGTTATTATGTTACCAATAGATTAAATTTATGTTTCTTATTAATATAAACTTTGGGGCTGATAGATATGAATTAGCATGACAAAGTTACTGTAATAAATTGCTAAAAATAAAACAAACCCCTATGTATTGGGGTTTGTAATTATTTTCTATGGTGGGCGATACAGGACTTGAACCTGTGACATCCTGCTTGTAAGGCAGGCGCTCTCCCAGCTGAGCTAATCGCCCTAATGGTGACCCCTAGGGGACTCGAACCCCTGTTACCGGCGTGAAAGGCCGGTGTC
>JAAYJK010000096.1 GCA_012522955.1 Syntrophomonadaceae bacterium | reverse complement strand
GGTTAAAACCAGCAGAACAATTTTCTAACTTATTCTTGGGGATCAACAATAGCAATTTCATGCCCGACTTTCAGCCTGGTATAAAACCCAAGCGATGAATCTATCCTGTCAATGGGCTATAAATCCTGGTTGCGGTCCAGCCTTTTTCTGGCTTCCTCCCGAGTAATAACACCCTGCCCATACAGGTTCTTAAGAGCCTTGTCCATGGTAATCATACCGCTACCACTACCGGTCTGAATAGCTGAATAAATCAAATGCCCCTTGTTCTCGCGAATAAGATTGCGAATGGCCGGTGTAGCCACCAGGACCTCAGCTGCTACGACTCTTCCCTTACCATCGGCTCTGGGAATCAGCTGCTGACTAATGATGCCCTGTAGAGAGCTGGCCAACTGTATGCAGATCTGGGCCTGCTGATGAGCCGGGAAAACATCTACAATACGTTCAATGGTCTGAGCAGCAGTGGCCGAGTGCAGAGAGGCCAAAACCAGGTGCCCGGTTTCCGCTGCGGTCATAACAATGGAGATAGTCTCCAGATCCCGCATTTCTCCTACCATAATAACATCCGGATCCTGCCGCAGGGCAGCTCTTAAGCCCATGGCAAAAGACTGGGTGTCACTGCCAATTTCCCGCTGATTGATAATACAGCGATTATGCCGGTGCAGGTATTCAATGGGGTCTTCCAAGGTAAGTATATTGAGATTTTGGCTCTGGTTCATGAAATCCAGCATGGCGGCCAGGGTAGTGGACTTTCCGCTGCCGGTGACTCCGGTAACCAGTATCAGGCCCTTTTCTTTAAGGGCAAATTCCTGTACCACCTCAGGCAGACCCAAAGAATTCAACCGGGGAACTTGAACGGGAATAAGGCGAATAGATGAAGCCCAGGATCCTCTCTGGATGAAGGTATTGACCCGAAACCTTCCCACGCCAGGAAAATCATTGGAGTAATCTGCCTGTCCACTCTCAATAACTGCAGTTCGTACTCCTTCATGGGGAATTATCTCTTCTGATAGGCGTTTAGTGTCCTCTCCGGTCAAAGGGTCTTCCTCGGTTAAGCTGATTAAACGGCCGTTTACCCTGTATACCGGCGGCCTTAAAACAGTCAAGTGAATATCTGAAGCGCCTAACTCGACTCCACGGCTAATTATGTCCATGGCACTGAGAGCGGCCATTTTCATCATCCTCCTATTAATACTACCTTCATAACCTCTTCCAGGGAAGTTATGCCCTGCCTGGCCTTATCCATACCATCGGCCTTAATAGTCAGCATACTCTCAGCAACAGCTGCCCTCTCAAATACATCGTCACTGCCTTCACCGCGGCTGATCATTCCTCTTAGTCCGCTGCCGACAATTAAGACTTCCTGCAGGGCTACCCGGCCCTGATAGCCCAGTTGCCGGCACAGAGGGCAGCCCACGGCATGATAGAACTCCTGACCGGTTTCCTCTATTATATCCAGTCTCTGAGCGGTTTCCTCATCCAAAACAAATGACTGACGGCAGTTGGGGCATAGCTGCCTAACCAGGCGCTGGGATATGACCCCTATCAATGAGGAGGCCAAGAGAAAACCCTCAATGCCAATATCTCTTAGGCGGGCTATGCTGCCGGCAGCACTATTGGTATGCAAGGTTGATAAAACCAAATGTCCGGTCAAAGCCGCCTGCACCGCCAGATTGGCGGTTTCCAGGTCTCGAATCTCTCCCACCATGATGATATCCGGGTCTTGGCGTAGTATAGATCGTAGGCCGCTGGCAAAAGTAAGCCCGGCTTTGGGATTGAGCTGAACCTGATTAATACCTGTAATCGAGTATTCTATGGGATCCTCCAGGGTAATAATATTCTTCTCCATGGAGTTGATTTCATTTAACATGGCATAGAGGGTAGTAGTTTTTCCAGAACCAGTGGGTCCGGAAACCAGTACCATGCCATAAGGACGCTGGGCTAAAGCCAGCACTCGCTCCATATTCCGCGGGGTAAAGCCCAGCTGGTGAATTCGGGTCAGGTTAGTGCTGCGATCCAAGATCCTAAGTACCGCTTTTTCCCCATAGGCGATGGGCAGGGTTGATACCCTAAAATCAATCTCATGTCCATCAATATCCATTCTAAAGCGACCGTCCTGGGATACCCTCTTTTCTGCAATATCCATGTTGGACATAATCTTTAAACGGGAGATGACGGCAGCCTGTACTTTTTTTGGCAGGGATAATACTTCAAACAGTTCGCCGTCAATTCTGAAACGGATTCTTAGGTCATGTTCCTGGGGCTCAATATGTATATCACTGGCCCGACCATTAACGGCCTGATTCAGAATGGAATTTACCATGCGAATAATGGGAGCATCATCATCAACTCGGACCAGGGCTTGTATTCTTTCATTGGCTTCCATTTGACTCTCCTGCCCCAATTCGCCCAGGATCTTATCTATGTTGGGATCCACCCGGAAAGCCAGATACTGCCGGATAGCAATATCCATATCCCGGTCCCCGGCCAAAACCGGTATTATGTCCAGGCCGGTAGCCATACGGACGTCGGCCATAGCCTGTTGGTCCATAGGGTCAACGATGGCCAGGGTCAAAGTAGTATTGGTGCAGGAAATGGGTAAGACCTTAAACTGTCGGATCATTTTAGGGGAAACCAATTTTACTGCTTCCGGGTCGATATTAACCTTGCTCAACTGTACATGAGGAATGCCCAGAGAATGTTCCAGGGCCATAATCAATTGCAGCTCGGTGACTATCCCCCGGTTGACCAGGATACGTCCCAGCTTTTCCCCGGTTTGCTGTTGCTCTTCCAAAGCCTCGTTCAACTGTTCCTCGGTAAATACATTTAGTTCAGCCAGGATATCCCCCAGGCGAGTCTTTTTTCCCATAACAAATGGTCCTCTCCTCTATTTTGCGGATCTGACTCAGGCTACCTGCCGAAGTCTTATTGGAAAGTATTAAGCATTTCAGGCAATTATAGCTGAGCAGCATTAGGTTCTGCCCGGAAGGGGTAAAAGAAATGTCTATTATGGCAAAACCAAGCAATATATAAAGTATTATAGCTTAATTCTATACCATATGTGAGGGAATCGGATAGCAGAAAACAAGGGGACGGTTCTTCTGTTTGCTTGTATGCAAGCAAACAGAAGAACCGTCCCCT
>JAAYJK010000095.1 GCA_012522955.1 Syntrophomonadaceae bacterium | reverse complement strand
TTTTATCAATATCGTTTTGAGAGAACCTATGAGGGATAACAACCCCCACGTTCTTGGCCCAATAAACAATTCGCTTGACGTTTAGAGAGAACCTATGAGGGATAACAACACTCTCCTTTCCTGCTCTTTTGCGCTCATGCTAGGGGTTTAGAGAGAACCTATGAGGGATAACAACTATGCCGGATCGTTCGTAATATAGCAGTTTTCTCCGTTTAGAGAGAACCTATGAGGGATGATATTTGTAATTAGGAGGACTTATTATGTATCTATATAAAGCCAAAATTAAATTTTTAAATCCCATAAAAACACCGGTGCATCCGTCCGGTGCAATAATTGCTTCTGATACTTTCGTTTCAGGAATAATGTGCAATGCGGCCTTAGTCGGCCAGGCAGAATTGTTAAAAGAATCTCTCTTTAATAGGCAGGTAGAATTTAGTTCGATCTTCTCCAGTAAAAAAATACAGACATTTGCTGTCCGTAACGCCGTAAACCGGATCACCAGCGAAGCCGCACCGTTTCCTTCGTATTATTGGTATGCCCAAGAAGGTGAGTTCTGGTTTAGGTGTACAAAAGAAAAAAACATTCTGGCCTTGATTAATCTGTTGGGAGATTCAGGAATAGGAGGGCAAAGAAATCTTGGTAAAGGAAGGTTTGTTGTGGCTGATTGCCAACAAGTGCCAGAAACAAATAACAGACAGCAATTAGTCTCTCTCTGTGTCCCGGCCGATGACGACAAGATTGATAAAAAACAAGCCCAATGGGTACGCCGTTCAGGGTATACTGAAGAATCCTGGCATGGTCAACCCAATCGATATAAAGACCATATTTGGGCCATAAAAGAAAAAACGCCCTTGGATAGTATTGTGAAGGGCAAAATAACAATGCTGGATGATACGATTTTTCATTATGGGTATGCGATGTTCGTTCCTGAAGAAACAAGTAAATCATATTAAAGATATTGCCTTGAAGGCAATGAGTAAAACCCCAAAAATTAGGATTCCAAAAAATGAACCCGTGGTAATTGATACGCCAGCGTTATATGCTTTGTTTAATATAGGGGAAGAAAACCGACTAAAAGACAATTTGGAAGTTTTCATTACGTTTACAGCGATTGAATTTGCCAGGGCAATTAAGCAGGTAAAGGAGAACAATGATGGTAACAGTTAAACCCACAGCTGATAGAAGACACTATTTGGATAATATTCGTTGGGGAACGGTAGTATTGGTACTGATTTATCATGTCTTTTATTTGTACAACACCGTCGGTGTGCCTTTCCCAATTGCCGAAGATGCCGGAATACGCGCGTTTGATACTTTTTCTTATATTGTCTATCCATGGTTTATGGTAATTCTTTTCTTAGTATCTGGAATAAGCGCCAGATATGCACTGCAAAATCAAACTAATCGGCAATTTCTAAAAAACAAAGTGACAAAACTTTTGGTTCCGTCTACCCTTGGACTAGTTGTTTTTCACTGGATTTCTGGTTATCTTAATATCAAGTTTGGTGGTGGCCTTGCTTCTATTCCAGACTTTATTCGCTATCCTGTCTTTGTGGTAGCTGGTACTGGACCTTTATGGTTTCTTCAAATGCTGTTTTTGTTTTCTGGGTTACTAGTGTTGATTAGAAAAATAGATAAGAAAGACAAAATATGGACTTTTTGCGGAAAAATAAATCTTGTTATAATCTTGCTATTGGTTTTCTTAATTTGGGGCTCAGCCCAGATATTAAATCTGCCTATACTTACGACCTATCGCTTCGGTATCTACAGTACTGCTTATTTGATAGGCTACTTTATTTTTTCACATGATGAAGTCCAAGATTCCATAGAAAAGATTCATATTTTGATGTTAATTGCCGCAGTAATTCTTGGCATTGCTTATACAGTACGATACTTTGGAGTAAGTTACAGCTCCCAGGAATGTTTGACTAGTTTTTTAACCAACTGCTATTTATGGGCTGCTGTTCTAGCAATCCTCGGCTGTGGAAGAGCTTGGTGCGATAAAACCTCGGCTTTTGCTTCTTATATGACGAGATCGAGCTTCGGTTTATATGTGGTGCATTACTTAGTTGTACAGCTAGCCTGCTACTCAGTCTACCATTACAGCGGCTTCCCAAGGGCCTTGAATTACTTTTTTGCATTGGCAATTGAATTGCCCTGTACTGTATTGCTCTATGAGTTGTTACGCAGAGTTCCAGTGATCCGTTATCTTGTACTTGGTATCAAAGTTGCTAAGCAATGACATCAGTATAAGCTCGCTAAAAGGGGATTTCCATAATGGTTTCCATCTTTAAGCAAAAGCAGATATGCTCTTTTTGGCAGCTAGAAAGACAGGGTGAATATGTGATAAAGTATGTTGCCTTATTTCGTGGTATTAATGTTGGCGAAAAAACAAAGTATCAATGAAAGAATTAAGGGAATCGCTGGAGAAAAATTCTGGTCTGCTCCATTAAAAACATTCTCGATTGGGTCTTGCTTTTGTGGTCTACTCGGGCATCTTTGTCTACCAGGGAACGGATACCTTTTTGTTCTATGAACAGAAGTATAAACTTAATTGCTTGGGACCAGTCCTGAG
>JAAYJK010000094.1 GCA_012522955.1 Syntrophomonadaceae bacterium | reverse complement strand
TTACCATCGCTCGGGAGGAAGTCCCCTGCAAAACGGAGTTGGAATCCAGTAGAAACCAATCCACACCATTCGTGGTTTTTAGTATTTGTACGGTGCTACCAAAGCCTGCAGCATAAATACAGGGATTGCCTCCAAAAGGCCGGTGATTAATCATAAACCTGAAACCGACGATTCCGGATTGGAGTGAAGCTTCATATACTCTTTGCCAGGGCAGTGATCCATCCTTTCTATATCTCCAGATTTCAGCCTGGTTATCTACCGTGGGCGTGGGATTTATCAATGCAGGCAGTTTAGTATTGGCATAGATCGTACTGATAATATTCACCAGTATATTACGGCCAGTACCTACATAAATATAATCTCCTAACTCAGTTATTGACCAAGCATAATTGTTCTGCCTGCCGCTATTGAGGTTTTCAATGTCAAAACCATTAGTCGGAGTCAAATTATTGAAACATTGCACATTTATTCCTCCTTTCATTACTGCTAATATATGTTAAAGGCATAGGGACGGTTCAACACAAGGGGACGGTTTTTCTGTGTCAAGGTAAAAAGTATGGAAGAATCTAGAAAAGGGACAAGGGGTGTGAAGGAATGACCGGGAAGCAAGAAAGAAGAGTTAACAGGAATCTATCATGTTATGGTACGGGGAATCGGCCAGCAGGATATTTTCTACTAAGACACAAGAGAACCGTCCCCTTGTGTTTGAAAAAAATTAAGCTATAAATAGAGGATTAGCACTTTGTTTGTAGTATTAAGAATATATGCTTTAGGGGTGATAAGATGAAGGAGTTGCTAATAATTGCCATAAATGGCAGCCCGAAAACCAAGGGGAATACTGCCTGTTTATTGGAGGAAGCTCTTGGTGAATGCCAGAAGATGGGTGCCAAGGGTGAGATTATACATTGTCAGACCATTTTGAAGAATCAAAAAGTACCTTTTTGCGTTGCTTGTTCAGCTCCTTGTACCGGTAAATGCTATCAGGATACCCTTTTGGATAAATCCTATGCCCTGATGTCAAAGGCCGATGCCTTAATAGTTGGCAGTCCGGTATATTTTGGTACCGCTTCCGCTCAGTTAAAAGCCTTCTGGGATAAAGGAAGGAAAATAAGAAGTGAGAAGAAACTTCTGAATGTAGTAGGGGGAGCTGTCACATCAGGCAGATCCAGGTTTGGTGGACAGGAACCCACCTTGCGCACCATACATGATATGCTTCTGGTCCAGGGAATGATAGTAGTAGGAGATGGATACTACCAGGACGATTGCGGGCACTTTGGAGCAGCAGCTCAGGAGCCAGCCAGTGAAGACGAAAATGCCTTAAAAAGGGCACGCATATTAGGCAAAAGAATATTTGAAGTGGCCAAGGCTACTTCTTCATTAAGAGCACGATGAAGGATACCGGGTTAAAATCCATCCCGTTGTAATCCTTGGTCAGGGGACTGAGGATTTTTGTTTTTTATAGTAATTTTCAAGGGGTTTATGGCGTATGTCTAATACCATAAGCTTTCCATAACTACCTGTAAGGGCAGATAGTCAGGATATTATTTATGGACTAAGTGTTAATATGACACGCTTTCATGACGTATAAGCCAAGTGAAAAGGGATCTTGGTTTATACCCTAAATGTAAAAAGACAAGCGGAAAGGTTTAGCTGGCACTTGGAGAAAATGACAGGCAGAACCGTCCCCGCTGTGAATTCCGGTGAGGTGAGTGGGTATAAGCATCAGAGAGGAAATCGAAAAAAGAGAACAGGAAATGCTGGCAGAATACGCTACCCTGTCGGCAAATAGCCGGGGAAGGGCTCGGGAAGAAGATGATGACCCCATCAGGTCTTGTTTTATGGTAGATAGAGATCGGGTAGTTCATTCCAAATCCTTCCGCCGTTTGAAGCATAAGACCCAGGTCTTTATTGCTCCTCCCGGGGACCACTATCGCAGTCGATTGACTCATACCCTGGAAGTTAACCAGATTGCTAAAACCATTGGGGCCGGGCTGAATCTAAATATGGACTTGATTGAAGCTATAGCCTTGGCCCACGATTTGGGACATACACCCTTTGCCCATGCCGGAGAGCAAATACTGGACCACCTGGTGGATACCGGGTTTAAACACAATCAGAACAGTATTCGAGTGTTAACCAGAGTGGAACAGCATCGAAAGGGGCGGGGGTTGAATTTGAGCTGGGAAGTGTTGGATGGGGTTATCCACCACAGTGGTTATGATTCTAGTGATGAGGTGGCTTCCACTCTGGAAGGACAGGTAATAAGGCTGAGCGATAAGATTGCATATGTGCAGCATGATATTGACGATTCAATTCGGGCTGGCTTATTGGTCTTAGAGGAGCTGCCACAGGAATACCTGGATGTACTGGGTTATACTCACAGCAACAGAATAGCTACTCTGGTAACTGATACCATTATGCATACTCGCAATATTGTAGGGCAGGGAATGGGTTTAGTGGTTAGGCCTTCCCCAGAGATCGATCAGGCATTAAAAGGACTGCGCAAGTTTATGTTCGAAGTGATTTATAATGGTCCGGTATGTCAGGCTGAACGCGCTCGTGCTGCCTTTATTGTTGAACACCTGTTCAAATATTATAGAAAACACCCGGATAAGATGAGTCCGTTCTATCTGGAAATAGCAGAAGAAGAAGGACTGGATCAGGCGGTCATCGATTATATATCCGGAATGACTGATGAGTACTGCATTGAGTCCTTTTTAGAAATTTATGTACCCCGATCTTTAGTTCCAGAGGCTAAAAAGAGCTTGGATAACAACGAATATTAGATTAAATGTAAAAAAATTAGATGAAATCTACAAAATTTAGAGGAATTATATTTTAAACATAGAATAGTAGGTGGAGGTAATGAAGAGATACTATAACGAACAGTTATTAAATGACATTAGCCAACGCATAGATATAGTGGATATAGTATCAGAAACCATAAAGCTTACTCGTAAAGGCAATCGCTATTGGGGATTGTGCCCTTTTCATGAGGAGAAAACCTCTTCTTTTTCAGTAACTCCGGATAAAAACCTGTTTTATTGTTTTGGATGCCATGCGGGAGGAAACATTTTCACTTATATAATGAAAAGAGACGGCCTTGATTTTACTGAGGCAGTAGAAATGCTGGCCGGCCGAGCGGGAGTGACCTTGGAGTTATCCAACCGCAACAGGAAAGAGGACGGAACCAGAAAAAGAGTGCTGGAAGTCAATCAAGCGGCAGCACAGTTCTTTAATCAAATGCTGCTTTCTTCACAGAATAAGCTGGCTATTGATTATATAAAGGGACGCGGAATAAACCTGGACACGATAAGCCAGTTTCAGTTGGGATACGCCTTAGATTCATGGAATGCTTTGGAAGAATACCTGTTAAAAAAGGGCTATGCCCAGCAGTACATTAAGATGTCGGGTTTGATTAAACGCAGCAGCAACGATAGGTATTATGATTTGTTTAGAAAGCGGATAGTATTTCCTATTGGCAGCTATGATGGAAAGGTGGTGGGTTTCGGCGGCCGGGTTATGGATGATAGCCTGCCCAAGTACCTCAATACGCCGGAAACCGATATATATTCCAAACGTAAACACCTTTATGGTTTACATCAAGCCCGGGAAACAATACGAAAAGAAAACCAGGTTCTGCTAGTTGAAGGATATATGGATTGCATCAAGATGCATCAAAATGGAATCAAGAACTGTGTTGCTACCCTGGGTACCGCTTTTACCATTGAGCAAGGGGTTTTGTTAAGACGTTATGCCGAGGCAGTAATCATTATTTATGACGGCGATGAGGCAGGACAGAGAGAGACTGTGCGGACCGCCCAGGTTCTGCAGGAGCAGGATTTGAAAGTAGAAATACTTACTCTGCCTTCCGGGAAAGACCCGGATGATTACTTAGAATTGTATGGAAAAGAGGAGTTTTTGCGTTATATCCAGAATAATAAAATAACTTATCTGGAATTTAAGATAAATAAATATATAAATCAAGCTAAAGAGATGAATTTTGAGGCCCAAAAGACTATTATTAATGCCGTAAAAGGTGATATTAACGCTTTACAGAGTGAAATAGAAGTAGATTATTACATAAAAAACTTGGCCCAGAAGTTGCGTCTGGAACAAGGGTTGGTTTACCGGGAAGTAAGCTCAAAAAAACGGGATGTTCTGCCGATATCCAAGAATAAAAGTAGTAAAGATAGGGATAATATTGAATACGGCAATTATAGCTTAGAAGAGAAAATATTGGCAGCTATGCTAAAAGATCCTGGGGTTTATGCCAGAATTCAAAATACTATAGGAATCGACTTCATTTCCGATCCCGGGTATAGGGAGTTAATCTCTCAATGTACCCATAGAGGGCAGCTGAAGCAATTGGTTCAAGTTGAAGATGAAAAGATAAGCAGCACCGCTGCCCGCTTGGAATTCATTTTGGAAGATATTGAAGAAATAGATAACGTTAGCATAGACAACCTGATTCGTCAGGTGGCTATGACCAAGGCCAAAAGGCGCCAGCGAATACTCTACCATAAGCTGGATATCCTTAAAACCGAAGGAGATTTTAACAGTATAATGAAGTTCATTCTTGAAATTGATACCATCCTTAATGAAACCCGGGAAGGGGGATATAGATGAAAGCAGATGGAAAGCTGGCTGAAGCAATAACAGTTATTGCTGAAAAAGGCAAGAAGAAAAAGAATCTTTCCTATGAAGAAATCATTGATGAACTCCAGGGTTTTAGCCTGGAATCTGATCATATAGATGACATATTGGAACATCTTCAATCATTAGGTATTACTATCGGTAGTGAAAGTGATTTGGATGGGGAAGAGGACACAGAGCAGGAAAATGTAGAAACAGCGGAAGTAGCAGTACCCGATGGTATTGAGATCGATGATCCCGTTCGTATGTATCTGAAAGAAATAGGAAGGGTAAGGTTGCTTACTGCCGAGGAAGAGATTAATCTGGCTTTAAGGATCGAACAGGGGGAAGAAGAAGCCAAACGAAAGCTGGTAGAGGCCAATTTAAGACTGGTAGTCAGCATAGCTAAAAGGTATGTAGGCCGAGGTATGTTGTTTCTGGATTTGATTCAAGAAGGCAATCTTGGTCTTATGAAAGCAGTAGAAAAGTTTGATTATAGAAAAGGATTTAAATTCAGTACTTATGCTACCTGGTGGATCAGGCAGGCCATAACCAGAGCTATTGCTGATCAAGCCCGAACCATCAGAATACCGGTGCACATGGTGGAGACTATTAACAAGTTGTCCCGGGTGCAAAGGAGTCTGCTGCAGAGTTTGGGGAGAGAACCTACCCCCCAGGAAGTTGCAGAAGAAATGGATATACCAGTGGATCGAGTTATTGAAATAATGAAAGTAGCTCAGGAACCGGTTTCACTGGAAACACCCATTGGGGAAGAGGATGATAGTCATCTGGGCGATTTTATTACTGACGAAGATGCCGAGTCCCCTGAAGAATCAGCATCCTTTGTATTGTTGCGGGAACACTTGGACGGAATATTGAATACTCTAACTGAACGGGAAGAGAAAGTTCTGAGATTGAGATTTGGCCTGGATGATGGACGGCCCCGTACACTGGAAGAAGTTGGGCAGGAATTTGGGGTTACCAGGGAAAGGATAAGACAGATCGAGGCTAAAGCATTACGTAAATTAAGACATCCATCCCGAAGCAAAAAGCTCAAGGACTATATTGAGTAAGTAACAAATAGTAAATATATTATTGACAAGCAGCTATGATTAATAATATAATGGATCTCGTTGAGACGATCCTCGATAGCTCAACGGTAGAGCATCCGGCTGTTAACCGGAGGGTTGTAGGTTCGAATCCTACTCGGGGAGCCATTGAAAACTCAGGCGGTAACCAGGTTGAGTTACCGCTTTTTAATTAAATTATTAAGGAAAAGAATTGAGTTTTTCCTATTGACCTTTGTATAGAATTTCTATATACTAACTCTTGCGGGGTTGCCGCAGTAACCAGGGCCTATAGCTCAGTTGGTAGAGCCACCGGCTCATAACCGGTTGGTCCCAGGTTCGAGTCCTGGTAGGCCCACCATATCTGATACAAGAAGTCTTAAAGAAAGCAGAGGGAGAGTGTCAGATCAAAAGGGTCAGATAAAGGAAACTGGAAAGTAAGACAATAAGCATCAAGATTAATGTCAAATGATTCTAGGCAGTTCTTTGAGGTCCATAATCCGATTTCCGTCAAGGCCCCTTGGTCAAGCGGTTAAGACACCGGCCTTTCACGCCGGTAACAGGGGTTCGAGTCCCCTAGGGGTCACCATTAGGGCGATTAGCTCAGCTGGGAGAGCGCCTGCCTTACAAGCAGGATGTCACAGGTTCAAGTCCTGTATCGCC
>JAAYJK010000093.1 GCA_012522955.1 Syntrophomonadaceae bacterium | reverse complement strand
TTTAAACAAATCCAGCATCCTTGTTGATGTTAAAGGCAGTATTAACCAAAATTCAACTGGTTAGTATGCTCTGCTACTATATTGTAGTTTCAAAGAACTCGATTTTTGCTATTATGCAAAAGTCTCACTTAACTGATACCGATATAATTTCGGTAAACTCTATGAGTAAGGTAAATATCCAATTTACAACTCTCACCAAAATGGTTAAGCAGAAACGAACAAGCCAGATAAGACATTATATTAACAAAACATTGAAAGTTCAGTTAGGTTTTTTAGTATCAAATACGGTCGTTTATGATACATATTTAAGAGCCGTTTAACGGATATGAAAACGGCATTATTTTTGGTGAAGATAGTATCAAAAGTATTATCAAAAACAAAGTATCATATATAGTCTTTCATAACCGTTTATGATACAGTTGAAGTATAAAATAAGTGGAGGCGTTCAATGAGTAATTATAAGATCGGATATGCCAGAGTAAGCACCCAGGATCAGAACCTTGATCGGCAGCTAGACACTTTAAAAGAAGCAGGATGCGATAAAATCTACAAAGAGAAAATCACAGGTACTAAAAAGGATAGACCTGAACTTGATAAGCTGTTCGAAGACTTAAGAAGCGGCGATACCATCATAGTATCTGATCTGACTAGATTAAGCCGAAGTACAAAAGATTTGTTTAACCTGGTTGAGCTGATAGAGAGCAAAGGGGCATATATAAAAAGCTTGAAGGAATCATGGCTGGATACTACAACACCACAAGGCAGGTTATTGTTTACCTTCATGGCAGGAATAAGCCAGTTTGAAAGGGATTTAATCAGCCAGAGGACACAGGAAGGACTGGCAAGTGCCAGAGCTAGGGGTAGAAATGGCGGCAGGCCTACAAAGGATAAAAAGGATATTGAGATGGCTATCAAAATGTACAATAGTAAGCTGCACAGTGTTTCGGAGATAGAAAAGACAACTGGTGTAAGCAAGGCAACTCTATATAGATATATAAAGAAGCAGGGTTAATCCTTGTTTATGCCCACTACCCCCCGCCCCTGATACCCGCTGACCCGGGCCCGGGGTCGAATACCACCCTACCCCGTCACATATTTTTTGGTCTAAAAAATTATAATTACATCATTTACCAGCTGGATGATAATCGTTGGAAATTGAAGATCAAAGGAGGCATACCGCTCATGAGGTACACTTAAACCAGATCGGTAGAGGATGGGATCTACTGAATCTAATCAACGAGAAGATGTAAACAGTTAAGTTTACCTATAAGATACCTACCTATCTGGTTGGTTTGGCCGCTGTACTCCTGCCTTTTGTACAGAATTGATAATTTCCTAAAATATAAAGCCCTACAACTCTTAAGGTCGGCAAAATTATTCCCACTCGTATTCCTACACAGGGCAAAAAGAAGAGGTTTCTATCATAATATTGGTAGATAGGAAAATATTATAGTATGCCCGCAAACACCAAAGGCGTCTGGTAGCCGTATCACAGTTGATTATCTCTCGCTCCTGGGGTGAATCCAGCCGATTTATGGTTAGCTTTCCCATATGCAGGAATTTAACTATAAAAAATAGAAGTAAATCTAAAATGATTGCTTTCAAATGGAAAGTAAGAACGGTATTTTTATGAGAACTACAAGAATTAAAGATTTATTTCAAAGAAATGGAGTAACCTAGTGAATAATTCTGGTGGTCTGAATTGCACATCATTTTTCTCCTCAATATAAATATAGGATTTAAGAGAAATATCATGAAAAAATTCATAATGTTTTTTGACAGAAAATTAATAGAGATTATTGAAAGACTGGATTTTAGCCGATTACTAACATATGAGAATCAAAAAGAGGCGGCATTTACGAATATTTTAGTTTCTCCTATAATGATGGTACTTTTTTGTTTTTGGCACATAAAACGGAAGTTGATATTAATTTTAATTGGATAATATATAGAATATTCTAGGTCTTGTTTTTGTATATGCTACTAGTGGTTTATGCCAGCTGAATCCAAATTATATAATGATTGTGAAAAAATAATAAATACGTCAAATTTGTGTTTGTGGGATGAGTTTGAGAAATGGAGTCAAGAAAAGATAGTTAATTAAAGGCGGAAGAGGTTTATGAAAAAAACAATTAATACAGATTTAATACGATTACGCTTTATTGCGGGTTATTTAGGGGAACAATTACAACCAAAGTGGTGGACTAGCTCTTTTTTTGCACAAGGTAGTACGATGTTCCTTTCTCCAGTGTTTTCGAAGACAGCTATACTTGCAAAGTATCACGGGATACAGGAGGCAGCGAGTAGAATTCATGATGAGCGAATCGGTATTGGTACCAGTGTGTTTCATTTGTTCCGTCTTCCTGAAGCAATTGAACGCGAACTACACCAACATATAAGTGATAGCGATAATATGGATCAGTTTATTAAAGACCTAGCCAGTGCATCTGACGCCCTTAATGCTTTGGTATCATTTAGTGATAATGAATCTCGCCAGGCCGTAGGACCGGTGCGTATCGGTGGCCATTCGGATTTAAAGAAAACAGATAGCTGGCGAGCAGTAGCAAGTTATTACCAGCAAGCTTTTGCAACACAGCACCAAACCTTCCCTTATTATTCGGAGGTACGATGAATAGTTCACAGCCCTATACCACTAAGCTGGGAGTGGGTCTTGGGCTAATTGATGAAACTCGTATTCTGTTGGAGTTGTGGCAACCGGGGATGAAGCCCCGAGATCTTTATAACTATGCGTTAGACAGTGGTAGTCTACCTAATATTTCAGCCAGACGCCTAAACAATGTGGTGAAAGAGTTATTTGCCGCCCGCTATCTGGTAAAAGGCGATTACCCAGCTAATGTTTTGAAGGATATGCTACCAGTCTTGTCTTATGCGGGATTGTGCCAGTTATTATTTATTTTTACCTGCCGGGTCAATGCGGTTCTGGCGGACTATGTTATTGAAGAATACTGGCCTCGTTATGCAGGAGGTCATACCAACATAGATAATAACGACGCCAGGGAGTTTATTCTGCGGGCTATTGAACAGGGTAAAACTACACATTCCTGGTCTCCCAAAACCATCCAAAATGTGGCCGGTTATGTGACTGGTTGCTGTGCCGATTTTGGCCTGCTTGAACCCGGGCAACGCAGGGTGCGGAGGATAATTCCCTTTCGGCTGGAACCAAGGGTGGCAGCTTTTCTGGCTTATGATCTGCATTTTTCTGGGTGGAATGATAATGCATTGATTATGCACCGGGACTGGCTGTTATTCGGCATGGATGATATAGAAGTGCGTGAGCTATTAAAAAGCCTGGCATTAAAAGGCTTCGTGATTATACAAAGCGCTGCTGATATTACCCGTATCAGTTGGAAATATAAAGATTGGGAGGAACTAATCCATGCCATCTCTCAAGGATAATTTTAATGAAGTCATAGAACGCATTCGGCAAGGGCGGGAATTGGGATCAGCCAGTTTCGAACCTGTATACTATCTTATCTTTGAGCCACAACAGATACTGGATGTGAAACGCCAGATGCCTGCATGGACGGCCCGACTCCGCAACGATGGCTGGGATGTTAAAATCTTCTCCATTGCGGAGAACATTAATGAGATTCTGCAAAACAGTCCGTTACGAAAAATCTGGCTGGAAGCTGATAAAAGGGCACCACAGTCATGGGACAAGACTAACCAATCGCTTGCCAACGCTCTAAGCAATGGTTCCCTGCAAACGCGCTTGGAACAGTGCCTGGAAAAATTTGAAACTAAGGAAAAGGGTATCTTGCTGGTAACGGACCTGGAGGCTTTACATCCCTATTTGCGCATTGGTGCCATTGAGAACCAACTACATGGCAAGTTTAGTAGTCCAACGGTTTTCCTTTATCCTGGTAAACGAATGGGGAAAACACAGCTTAAGTTTCTGGGGTTTTACCCTGAAGATGGCAATTACCGTTCGGTTCATGTAGGCGGTTAAGCGAGTAATTATTGAGGTGAGCATTATGGAAACAATCAGCAATTTGTTCGACAAAAATAAGAATATCTACCGTAGTATTGAAAAAGTAATATCATATAGTGCCTTACAAGAAAAGCGGCTCAAGTCCGAGATTTCTGAATATGTTGTGACTGCCAACATAGAGGAGCAATTTGAAAAACTGCTGAGCAAAATGCAGGTGGCTATGGAGTCTGGGGGCCAGAACGAAGTGGGAGTCTGGGTATCTGGATTCTATGGATCAGGTAAAAGCTCATTTACCAAATATCTGGGCATGGCTTTAGATGAACGGATAAGTATAGACGGAATCTCTTTTATGCAATACCTGCAGGATCGTTTACATAAGCCCCAAACCAGGGCTTTATTAAGCACGGTCTCCAAGCGCTTTCCGGCTGCAGTGGTATTTTTGGATTTAGCCAGTGAAATGCTGGCTGGAGCAACCATGGAGGATGTTTCTACCGTTCTCTATTTTAAGGTATTACAGTGGGCTGGTTATTCCCGTAACCTTAAAGTCGCCGCTCTGGAAAGAAAGATGCAAAAAGACGGCAGATATGAAGAATTCCAAAATACCATTAAAGAACAGCTGGGCGGTGTTGAATGGGAATCCGTTCAGAATGACCCTTTGGTTGTGGATAGCATTATTCCGGATATTGCCCATCAGATGTATCCGGAATTCTTTAAGACTTCTACGTCCTTTTCAGCTGAAACTACCGATTTCATCACTTTTGAGAATGAACGGGTTCAGGAAATGATTGATATCGTCAGAGAGACGTCTGGCAAGGAGTACATCTTTTTTATAATTGATGAAGTGGGGCAGTATATTGGCTCCAAACCCTCGCTTATCCTGAATATGGATGGCCTGGCCAAAAACCTTAAAAATATTGGGGATGGTAAGGTATGGATTATCGGTACAGCTCAACAGACTCTCACCGAGGATGATCCGCGTGCGGCTTTTAACTCACCTGAGCTATATAAACTCAAAGACCGTTTCCCCATTCAGATGGATTTGGAGTCCAGCGATATTAAAGAAATCTGCTATCGGCGCCTTTTAGGCAAGTCTCCCGAAGGAGAAGCAGTGCTTGGTTCCCTGTTCGATCAACACGGGCAGAGTTTGCGGTTTAATACCCGGCTGCAAGATGCCAAATACTATGATTCTGATTTCACGCGGGAAACCTTCATTAACCTCTATCCTTTCCTACCCGCTCATTTTGATATTCTTCTGCATTTGCTGGGTGCCCTGGCCAAGTCTACGGGTGGCATCGGTTTGCGCTCAGCTATCAAGGTGGTTCAAGACATCTTAATCGAGGCAGGAGAGGGCCATTTCCCTGCGGCGGAACAAAGCGTAGGATGGTTAGCCAATACCGTTACATTATATGATGCGCTGGAAAAGGATATACGCCGGGCCTTTACCTCCATTCATCGTGCGGTGGTAAAGGTATCGATAATATTTCACGATTCAAAAATTCACCAGGATATTGCCAAAACAGTAGCTGTACTGCAGATATTAGGTAACATGCCCGTAACTATTCAGAATGTAGCCAGTTTAATGCATTCTTCTATTGAAGGAACTTCAGTGCAGAAAGAGGTTGAGAAAGCCGTTAATGAACTCCTCAGTGAATCCAGGGTACCTTTTGGAGAACAGGACGGCAATCTATGCTTTTTCAGCGAGAAATTAAATGATATTGAACAGGAAAGAATCCAATTGGCATTACGGTCGATAGATGTCAAACGTATTGTCAACGAGGC
>JAAYJK010000092.1 GCA_012522955.1 Syntrophomonadaceae bacterium | reverse complement strand
TTAGACAAATCCATTAACCTTGTTGATGATAAAGGCAATATTAACCAAAATTTAACCGGTTACTATGCTCTAATACCATATTGTAGTTTCAAAGAACTTGATTTTTGCTATTATGCAAAAGTCTCAATTATGCAAAATCCTAAATATAGTCAGTAAACTGAAAGGAAATGAATATGTACGACAACATAATTGATACCATTGGTCATACTCCCCTGGTCAGAATAAACAAATTAAACCCCAAGCCCCACATCCCGCTCTATGCCAAGCTGGAAGGCTTCAACCCAACCGGGAGCATCAAAGACCGTATCGCTATGAAAATGGTTGAACAGGCAGAAGAAAGCGGGGCTCTGACGAAGGGAAAAACCATAATCGAACCCACCTCAGGCAATACCGGCATCGGTCTGGCGATGTTAGGTGCCGTAAAAGGATATGCGGTGGAAATAGTCATGAGTGAGGCAGTTTCTGTTGAACGCCGCAAGATGATCGAAGCCTTTGGAGCTAAGACTACTCTTACCGATGCCTCCCAGGGCACGGATGGAGCCATCAGAAAAGCCCATGAACTGTGCCGCAGTTATCCTGATAAATACTTTATGCCCAACCAGTTTTCCAACGAATACAATAAGCTGGCCCATTACGAAACTACTGCCCATGAGATCTGGGAGGACACCGGAGGCCAGGTTACCCATTTCGTTTCTGCACTGGGTACCTCAGGAACCATTATGGGAGTGGGAATGGGATTAAAGGCCAAAAATCCTGCCATTCAGATAATTGAGGCCCATCCGGTTCTGGGTCATTACATTCAGGGTCTTAAGAACATGCAAGAAGCCATAGTCCCGGAAATCTACGATCCCGCCAAGATCGACCGTCGGGTCATGATCGAATCTGAAGCTGCTTTTGCTATGGCTCGAACCATTGTGGCCCAGGAAGGCATCTTTGTGGGTATGAGCAGCGGAGCAGCCATGCTTGCAGCTCTGGAGTGCATTAAGAACCTGGAGGAAGGCTTTGTGGTGGTAGTCTTCCCCGACCGGGGAGAAAAGTATCTGAGTACAGGTTTATTTCATCTGGCCCCCTGACAGGTTAGTAATTAGCAAGCTCAATATTATTCAGCAGATGATCCCAGAGCGCCTTCACAGCCTGATTCTTTTAGTGTGCTTTCTTAAGCCTTTATCGTTTTCAGCAAATACTTGCCGACTACAATAGAGATCAAAAACAGCACGGCCATATCAATACCGCTTCGCAAAAGAGTTTGTAGTATGTAACCACTAAAGATTAGCCCGATAAAGCTGTTAAATATCATCCAGTTTGCTCCGATGGTCAGCACAGCAAGATTAACGGATATGGACAATTTGTTAGACTCTCTGGCAAATAAGGGATATAAAATCACATAACAACACCCCAGCACCACACCAAATAGCATTGTCCATAAGTAACAGGGCACCGGATAGGTATGGCAACTGCTTACTAATACTCCTGTTTCATAGCCAATAAACCGCTCAATTAAAAAAGCAGCTGCAATTAAGGCAACGACTTTAACTTTTTCTGCGCTGCTTAAGGTCTTTACAGAACTGGTTATGTTGGTATTGTTCAATAAAAAGTAAGCTATCGTAATACATAACAGCAAAACAGGTATAGCATCACCCACGCCCATAAAGAATTGGTAGTTCACAAAAGCAGATCCCCATTCAGCAAAGGGAGATGTCTCAACCGACACTTCTTGCATGCCAAAAAGATAAATAAGGGCAAAGGCTAAGCCAAAACGGGATCCGATCTGTAGTCTTTGCATATTGGCCTTTTTCCCAAAATACTGAACCACAACAGCACAGTGTGTAAACAAGAGAATAAAGTAGAAAACCGATATTAGTGGAAAGCCGAAAAGTTGGACTAAAGCGCCATCAAGATCTTCTTCATTCACACCAGCGGGCATGACCACATGAACGAGGATAGTTATGGCCGTCGCCAATATGATAATGAGGGCATTAACTAGGAACTTATTTACGACTTTTTCTTTCACAAGATTCCCCCTTTCAGTTGGGATCACATAGGATCCAGGCCTGAACACTTTTATCAATCCATTTATATAGATACTACTACCTTATTATGGTATTGACTGCTTTCTGGCGCAATTTTTAGTCTGAGGATAGAAGTGACCCTTGGTTCATCGCAGAAAAACGCGGAGTTGTCGCAATTGGCGGCAGAAAAAAGGAAGCGAAAAGAACGTCCCTC
>JAAYJK010000091.1 GCA_012522955.1 Syntrophomonadaceae bacterium | reverse complement strand
TCAGTGGTAGAGCACCGGCTTCCCAAGCCGGGTGTCGAGGGTTCGAACCCCTTTTCCCGCTCCATTAGTATATGTGAGCGTTAGCGAACACGGAATCAGTAGTCCTGTAAAGGGCTCCATTAGTATATGTGAGCGAACGCCAAGTATACTCCAAAGTCTATTGGTAAACCGGGTTATATAATACCCGGGTTTGTTTAGAGGTATTGAGAGGAGCAAGAGTCAATGAGCAAGCATGTTATTACCATGGTTAAGCCTAACTTACAGAGAGCTGTTAAGGATATTAATTGCCGGGAATGTGCTACATCGTGTCAATCAGCTTGTAAAACATCTTGTACGGTAGGAAATCAATCCTGTAAAAGACAGAAATAATCTGAACCAAGAGTGAAGGGGCCAAGTGCCCCTTTTTTTATGTGAATTAGATCCGGAGGAAGCCTAGTGCAAATAAATAGTTATGATTTCAGTGCTAATCTACATATTTATTCCTGGAAGGACTTAAGTATTCTGCTGGATGTCAATAGCGGCGCCATTCATTTGCTGGATCCGTTAGCTTATTTACTGCTCCAGAATATTATTGCCTACCGAGGCCATGTGGACCTGGCTTTAGAGCAGACTGCCAGATTCTACCCTATGGAGGAGGTAACAGAGGCATTAGATGAACTTAGTTCTCTGCAGGAGCAGGGAGCCTTGTTTACCCATCCTGACCTGCCCGAGCTTGACCTATCGTCAATGAACCTTAAAGCCATTTGCCTTAATGTAGCACATGCCTGCAATATGAAATGTGAATACTGTTTTGCCGCTCAAGGCAATTTTGGTCTGCAATCATCTCTAATGTCCCTGGATCTGGCTAAACAGGCCATGGAATTTTTAGTGCAGAACAGCGGACCAATAAAAAACTTGGAAGTAGATTTTTTCGGCGGCGAGCCCTTGCTGGTATTTCCTATGCTCAGAAATTTGGTCAGCTTCTGTCGAGAAAGGGAAAAGGAAACGGGTAAGCGTTTTAATTTCACCTTGACCACCAATGCAGTTCTTTTAGAAGAGGAAGTCATCGATTGGGTAATAGCCAATGATATAAGCGTTATTCTGTCCCTAGATGGAAGGAAAGCGGTCAACGATCAGCATCGGCTTTTAAACAGCGGAGAAGGCAGCTATGATTTGATTGTTCCCAAGATTCAACAAATGATAGCCCGGCAACCTATTAGCTATTTTACTCGGGGAACCTTTACTCGCCATAATCTGGATTTCTCTCAGGATCTAGAGCATCTAATCAAGCTGGGTTTTGATTGTATATCTCTGGAACCGGCGGTAGGACCGGACAATGGATTTTCTATTCTGGAAGATGATTTACCTAAGGTATTATCCGAGTACGAAAGGTTAACTGAGGTCTTGTTGGAAAATTATAGGCAGGGCCAGGAAATAGAATTCTTTCATTATAATCTGAACCTGCAGCAAGGACCCTGTTTGGCAAAAAGAGTGACTGGTTGTGGAGCCGGAATTGAATACCTGGTAATTACTCCAGAAGGGGAAATATATCCCTGCCATCAATTCGTAGGTGATCCCGATTTCTATATGGGCAACGTCAGGTCAGGGATACAAAACCCCAGTATAGTGAAGCAATTTGCTGCTAATCAGCTCAAGGATAAAGAATGTATACATTGCTGGGCTCGTTATTTCTGCGGGGGAGGATGTCATGCCAGTGCTTATTACAGAAACTCGGATCTGCAGAAGCCTCACCGGGTCAGCTGCCAGATGCATAAAAAAAGAATCGAAGGAGCTATTTATCTGGATTTATGTAAGCAAATGGAGAAGGCCAGGTAAAAAGCTACACAGAAAGAAGGAAATTTACAAAATCTCATCGAATTAAAATAGTGATTAATAACAGGGAGAATTTTTATATGATACAATATTTTAGCAGGCACAG
>JAAYJK010000090.1 GCA_012522955.1 Syntrophomonadaceae bacterium | reverse complement strand
TTCGAAGATGGGTGCGTTTTCATCTGAGTTGATGGCGCAGATGATGCCGGCTTCTCTGATCCCTACTATATGCTGGATCTGCCCGGATACTCCTACTCCTATATATAGAGCGGGTTTTACCTCTTTGGCGGACAGGCCAATACAGGATTCCTCGGTCATCCAATGTTTCTCTTCCGCAATGGGACGGGTGCAGGCTATTTCGGCTCCCAGGAGTTCTGCCAATTCCTGCAAGATGGCCAGGTCTTCCTGATTTTCTATACCCCGGCCGGCACAGACGATTACCTTGGCGGCGGTGATGTCCCCGGAGCCGGCTCCTTTACCTTTCCGTTCTATTATCTGCACTCCGGAAGGAGTTGGGGCCTCCAGGGTTCTCACTGTTCCCTGCCGTGAGCTTTGGGGCTCGGCGGCGGCATAGCTGCCGGGAGGAATGGTGGCCATCTGGGGCCTACTGTTGATGCTAAGGGTTTGCACGGCGGCTCCCCCGTACATCAAGCGTTCCAGCTGCAATTGGCCCTGCTCACCAAGATTGATCAGGGTACATTCACTACACAAGGCCGTGTCCAGCCGGGCTGCTACCCGGGCTGCCATTTCTTTGCCTTTGAGACTGGCGGCGATCAGGAAGATATCGGGATCAGCCCCTTTAGCCTCCTGGGCCAGAAGGGGTACATAATCCTGTACCGGCTGTCCTTCGGCCAGGGGTGGCAGCAATAATACCTCATCGGCTCCCCGGGCTATGAAATCCTGAGCCGTATCCTGGTCTCCCGTTACCAGGGCGGTAAGGCTTTGGCCCAGACCATCGGCCAGTTCTCTTCCAGCCGTGAGCAATTCTAGGCCTGCTTCAATTCTATCTGCATAAATCCATACTCCTGCCATTATTTCACCCCCTATCAATTACGCCGGTTTTTTTAATGCTTTCCACAAAGGCTTGCAGGTCCTCGGGAGAAGAGCCAAAACGGGTGCAGTTCCTGACCAGGCTAGCGGCCCGTAAGCCTTTATCGGTGATCAGAGCTGGATATTCAGTCCCCAGGTCCTCCAGGCTAATCTCCACTACCGGCTTTTTGGAGGCGGCCAGGGTGTCTTTAAGTCCTGGTACCCGGGGATTATTTATGTCGGGCAAGACGGTTACCAGAGCGGGCAAAGGAGCTGAAACCACCTCTACCCCTTCGTCGCTTTTGCGCTGGGCGATTACTCGCTGGCCTTCAATACTCAGTTTTTTCACAAAGGCGATACAGGGAATACCCAGCTTTTCAGCCAAGCGGGGTCCTACCTGCTGGGCATACAGGTCACTGGAACCTTCTCCGCAGATAATCAGGTCATAGTCGATTTGGCCGCCTATTACCTGGGCCAGCATGGCTGAGGTCTGGGAGGGCTCCAGGTTTTCCAATTCCTCATCATTAATGAAATAGGCTTTTTCCGGCCCTCGGGAAAGTGCATCCTTAATGCCTTTGGTGGCGTCACTAGGGGCCACAGTAACTGCGGTAACACTTCCCCCGTAGGCTTCCTGCAAGCGTACCGCTTCTTCAATGGCATTGCGGTCGTAATCGCTTAGCTTGTGTTCAGCCCATTCCAGATCAATTTTTCCCGAGCTGGATGGCTTAATGTAGGCTTCATCCACCACCCATTTGAAACAGCATACTATATTGGGCATGGGTCCCACCTCTCTTTACAAATAATAATGGCAGGAAAAGAAAGCTCTTCTCCTGCCTTAAAACTTATCTCAATACGTTCCCGGCGATAACCATTCTTTGGGCTTCCGAGGTGCCTTCATAAATCTCAGTTATTTTAGCATCCCGCATCAGCCGCTCTACCTTCTGGCCTTTGCAATAGCCATATCCGCCGTGGATCTGCACTGCCTTGGAGGCGTGTTTAGAACACATTTCAGCACAGAATACCTTGGCCATGGCCGCTTCCTTGCTGAAGGGCAGGCCCTGATCTTTCAAATAAGCGGCATAATAATAGAGGAAACGTCCGGCCGTAATATCGGTATACATATCAGCTATCATCCACTGTATGGCCTGGTTCTTGGAAATGGGTTTGCCAAATTGTATCCGCTGTTTGGAGTAGCTGATGGATTCATCCAGGGCCGCCTGAGCAATACCTACCGCCTGGGCGGCAATCCCAATTCGTCCATGGTCAAAAGAGTTCATGGCTATTTTCATGCCATCCCCAACTTTGCCCAGTACGTTTTCCTTGGGAACTCGGCAGTCCTTGAAAATCATTTCAGAAGTCTGGGAGGCTCTGATACCCATTTTCATAAAGTGTTCCCCAACACTCAATCCCGGGGTTTCCCGAGGCACGATAAAAGCGGTCATTCCGTTTCTCTTATCATTTTTATCAGTCCAGGCAAAGGTTACATAGGTATTGGCTACCGGACCATTGGAGGTAAAGGTTTTGACTCCATTAAGTACATACTCATCTCCATCCAGAACCGCAGTACTGGTGGCAGATCCTACATCAGTTCCAGCCCCCGGTTCAGTTAAAGCGAAGGCACCCAGGTGTTGGCCTTTGGCCATGGGAGTCAGGTATTTTTTCTTTTGCTCTTCATTACCAAATAGGGCTATGGGGCCGCAGGCTAGTCCGGTATGTACTGACATGGTGAATCCGGTAGCCGCACAGGAGCGAGAAAGTTCTTCAACTGCGATAGCATAGGTAAGGTAGTCAACCCCGGCTCCGCCGAACTCAGTTGGGAAAGGCATTCCCATCCAGCCGCCTTCTGCCAGTTTCTTGATTACTTCTTCCGGATAACGGCTGTTTTCGTCTATTTCTACTGCTACCGGGTCTACATAGGTCCGGGCAAATTCGCGCATATTATCCCGGATCAATTCCTGCTCTTCAGTCAGTTTAAAATACATATTTTTCTCTCCTTTTTTGTACCGGCAGGAAATATTTGGACGGTAAATACCACTGCCAGAATTATAGTACTTAGCTCATTTTTCGCACTTTGCACTATCTCATTGGGGTAGGGCATAATAATTGGCTCCGCCCCAAATATTATGCTCTCTAGCAAACAACTGCGAATTTGAGCACCTAACTTGATTCTAAGGATAGGAATTTATTTTGTCAACTATTAATTTGTATGCCAATTATTTTAGCAATTTTCGATAGAATTCGGCTTTAAATGGCGATTAATGAAGGAAAAACCATGAGGAGTGAAATCCACGGGTGTTACAATTAGGGACAGTTCTCTTGCTCAACTTTTGAGCAAGAGAACTGTCCCTAATTGTAACCTTCTTATGAGTTTAGTTCCAGGAGAAGTTTCTTTAATAGTTCTGATTGCTCTTCATTAAAGTTCTTCAAAACTTTTTGGTTGGCGTTGATTATGGCTTGAGTTACTGGCTCTTCTAATTCCTGGCCGGCTTTGGTGATCATAACACAGAGCGCACGACGGTCTCGGACATCATGGTAACGGTTAATCAGCCCCTTGTTTTCCATTCGATCCAGTATCCCGGTAATAGTTGAGCTGTCCAGGTTCAGTCTTTCTGCCATTTGTTTGGCGGTCAGTCCATTTTGATCCCAAAGACATTTTAATACTCCATATTGACCGGGAGTTACCCCAAAGGGTGCCAGCTCCGCTTTAAACAATTGTTGTACTGAGTTTTGGGCTTTGGTTAATACAAAATTCACACATTGTTCAAGTTCCATAGTACTCTCCCTTTTCTATCATCTCTCCAATTATAACTCAATTTTCCGAACTGGCAAAGCTGCTGCTGGGGCTTGAGCTGAAGTTTGATATTACTACATTGGTGTATAATTTTTATACACTTATCAAGAAGTCATCACCATTGGATGTAATAAAGGACTTATGTCCGGTCAGCCATTATACCCCTAATTGGCCAAGGAACTCTCATTTATTGGGACATTGGCATAATTATTGCACATTATATGGTTATATAAAGAGAATGAAGTATTCTTTTCAGAGCCAAAATCCTTAATGATATAGGGAACAGGATCTTTTTGGTCTATATTCAGGCCCAGGAGGTCTAGTTGCTTTACGTTTTATATTAATCTATATCTAATTCTGGCAAAGGAGGTTTAGTTGGCTATTTGAGTGGGAGAATCTGCTAAGGAACGCTGTCGAATAATTGCACTAGGAGGATTGATTTATTATGTTAAGAATTTCTCCACAAAAGGACGTGTACGAATACTGGAAGTTGCCGTTGATAAACGATTATGTGAAGAAATGGGCCCTTATCACCCCGGAAGAAAGGGCTCTTGTTTTCTGCGATGATGGTCGGGTTTATACTTATGCTGAATTTGATGAAATAATAACTTCCTATACTTTAAAGCTGATGGAACTGGGAATCAAAAAGGGTGATGTGGTAGCTACTCAGATGCTGGCCATACCTGAATTCTATATTCTCATGTTAGCCTGTTCCTCCATGGGTGCCATCTGTGCTTCCCTGGATGTGAGGCTGCAAGCACATGAAGTGGTACGGGATCTTAAAAAAGTTGATCCGGTGGCCTTTTTTGTCCATGGAAAAACTCCTATCCGTAATTTCAACCAAGTAGCGGACGCGGTTCGGGATAATATCTCCAGTCTCAAATATCTGTTCCAGTTCGATCGGCAAGGACAGGGAATTGCTGAAAAATCTCTGAATTTTGACCACTTTTTTTCCGCCGAAGCCCTAATGGCAGTGGATAAGCGCCAGGATCTTCTGAGTGAAGCGCAAAAAGTCTATGCCGCCATGGATAAGCGGGATCCCCATATGATTATCTTTACCACCGGTACCACCGGTGATCCAAAGCCGGCTTTAATCTGCCATGAAAACACCATAACCAACAACGCGGTCATGTTGCGAGTAGGTACTACTTATGGCCCCAATTATGCGGTCATGAACTGTATGCCTACCAGCCATGTGACTGGCACCCTGCAGGGAGCCGTTGGCACCTGGCATCGAGGCGGCTGCTTTATAACTATGCCGGTATTTACTCCCGACGGGCTGCTGAAAAACATCGATAAGTACCGTCCTACCGCCATGGGGCTGGTTCCAACCGGGTATCGCATGTTATGGGCCCATCCTGATTATAATAAGTATGACCTTTCCAGTTTAACTGCGGTCACCTACGGGGGCAGTGCAGTGGATAAGCCGTTCTTAAAGAGGATGAGTAAAATGGCACCCACCTGGTCCACTGGTTTTGGTATGACCGAATGCGCCGGATATATTTCCTTTACTCCCAAGGGAGCCACGGTGGACGAGGTGTTTGGGCAAGTAGGGCAAACCAATCCCGATCTGGCCAAGGTTACCATCCGTCAACCCATGAATGCTGACGGAACCGCCGGTGAAGAGCTGCCGGTAGGAGAACTGGGAGAGATCTGTGTAGATGGCCCCCTGGTTTTCCTGGGCTACTACAATAATCCTGAAGCTACTGCTATGGTTAAGACCAAGGAAGGGATATTGTACACTGGAGATATGGGCTATTTGCGTGACTACGGCAATTATCTAGGCATCAGTTTTTCCGGCCGCCGGAAATTTGTGATCAAGCCCAAGGGCTACCTGGTATTCCCGGAAGAAGTGGCCTTCTATATTTCCACTCATCCCAAAGTGAACCAGGCTCATGTATCCAGCGCTCCCCATGAGATTTTTGTGGACGGGGTGATGGCCTTTGTTCAACCCCAGCCAGGTCAGGACCTTACTTCCGAGGAAATATTGGAATTCTGTAAAGGCATCGCTTCCTATAAACGCCCCTTGCATGTGGAAATCTGGCCCCCAGATCAGCCTTTGCCCCTCAATCGGGTAAACAAGGTGGATGTTCAGGCCATGAATAGATTGGCCGTAGAGATTGCCGATAAATTACGTTCAGAAGGCAAATGGGACTTATGCTAACCTATACTGGTTGGCTGTCAAGTAATTCCAGTTTATAATACAGCATTTTAGCAGGAAAGGATGATCAATATGCTAAAGGTTCCAGCATCCAAAGATGTATACGAATACTGGAAGCTGCCGTTGCTTCCTGATTATATAAAGAAGTGGGCTACTATCACCCCTCAGGGAGAGGCTTTGATATGTGCCGATACTGAGCAGGTCTACGACTACACGGATTATGATGAAATGAACACCCTCTATGCCATGAAATTGCTTGAGTTGGGGGTTAAAAAGGGTGATATTGTAGCGGTACAGATGCCGCCGGAGCCAGAATTCTATTTTATGATGATGGCCTGTGCTTCCATAGGAGCAATCCTGGCACCTATGGATGTAGAGCTGCAGCCTGCCCAGGTCGTCCGTGATCTTGAGCCCTTGAAACCGGTAGCTTTCCTGGGTCAAACTCCGAAGGGGGGATTTACTGAATTAGCCGCAGCCCTAAAAGCTGGAATCCCCAGTCTTAAGTATATATTCCAGTTGGACCCCAGCGCTGATAATGGAGGTCTGGCCCCTGAGTCCCTGGATTTTCAGCAGTATTTTTCTGGCGCCGCCCTGAAAGAAATTGAGAATCGCCAGGATCTTTTAGATTTATCCCGTCAGACATATGCCTCACTGAACACCCGTGATCCCCACATTATTCTCTTTGCTTCGGACATTACCGGCGATACTAAGCCAGTCCTTATATGCCATGAAGCAACTATAATAAATACCCAGCTAACGGTGCGGGGAGTCGGCTTGTTTGGCAGCAATTGGAAGTCATTAAATGCCAGACCCAGCAGTGAGTTTGCTGGAACCATTCAGCCCGCTGCTACTTGGGCTAACGGCGGCTGCGTAGTAACCATGCCTGACTTCAAAGCTGATGAGGTCTTAAATAATATTGAAAAGTTCCAACCTACCCATGCCATATTTCTTGCCTCTCAGCTTCAGAGTATCTGGGCTTTACCGGCTTACCAGAAGTATAATATTACCAGCCTGCGCAGCGTAGGTTTTGACGGGGGTACCCTGGATAAAGCTTTCCTGGAAAAACTAGCCCAGATGGCTCCCACTTGGTACACGGCCTACGGAAAAACTGAAGCCGCTGGGTATATAAGCCACACTACCAAAGGAGCCACCGTGGGTGAGGTGCTGGATCAGGTTGGTCAGACCTTCCCGGACCTGGCTAAGGTGTCTGTTCGCAGATCAATGGACCCGAAGGGAACCGCCCGGTGTGAAGTTGATCCGGGAGAAATAGGCGAGGTTTGCGTTGAAGGTCCCATGGTGTTCCTGGGCTATTATAATCAGCCAGAGGCCACCGATGCAGTAAAGACCAAGGAAGGTATCCTTTATTTGGGTACAAAGGGCTATTATCATAACTATCGCAACTACCATGGTCTTCGCTTCATTAATCGTTAACAGCTATTGGTGTAGGGGCGACCTGCGACGGCGTGCAAGGGGGCGACCTGGGGTCGCCCGCATGTGACTCATGGTTTACCGGTGGGTATTATTCATTAATATGTAGTAACGGGCGGTCAAAGACCGCCCCTACATTTGCTCGCAGGTGCAATTAGGTATGTGACTTACCATACTGGTTTGGATGCCGGAAGATCCAGGGCATTCTGAAAGCCAGGGGGGGCCTCAACACACTGAGGGATAAGATTAACACTTGGCGCTGCACTGCTGGCGAAAGGTTCAACTGATCGAAGCATGCCTTTTATGCTAACGCTAATATTGGGCTCTCCTTCAATGCTAATTGTATCTGCTATAGGGGGGTCGGGTTGGAGCTCATGGCAAACCTTATGAACAAAATGAAATCCAGTAAGCTCCCGGCCGTCCCGCAAACAACGCATGGAAAAGAGGTGGGCGGAAATACTGCCCGGCTTTACCGGGCCCCAGGGCGGATTTAGCTCCTCCTTGGCGGTAAAGATTTCATGGTTCTCCACATATTCATCATATTCAAGGCCTACTCTGTCCGCGATTTCCATTACCGCCGGGCCATAGTAAGAGGTAATAATATCCTTAAGCCGTTGGCTGTTGAAGGTGGCTGGATCTTTTCCGTAACCGAATACCCGCACCCAGGGAGAGGCATTGTTAGCGTCATCCTCCCCACCGGTAACAATTACCCGGTCCACCCGTCCTGCCATGGAAGAAAGAACCACCGGCAGGTAGGGGTTGAACAAGCCCGGGAAAATCCCCTGCTGCACATAGCTGACTCCATTCTCCAGGGCACATTGATTAATCATTTCATATATTGCAGGCGCTGTTTTGTGAACATGGTAAACGGGAAGCGGTGTCAGCACATTTTTCTTGGCCTTAAGGGCCCGGCAAATATTTTCTGCCATGGGTCCATAGCCGCTGGGACGCATATTGCCAGATTCATAAATGGTAGGTAGGTAGAGCAGAACTACATGGGCATCCAGCTTGAGCACTGCATCGATATCATCCGAAATTATGACCCCGGTGTGAGGAAAAGCAAAAACCTCGCCCGCATCCCGGCCTACCTTGGAGGGATCAATATCAATGGCCCCAACCAATTCCAAGGATTTTTTCTGCTGGATCATTTTTACCGCATAGCGTCCCACACTGCCCATTCCCCAAATGATTACCCGATATTTCTTCATATATATCAGCCCCTATTCCATAATATTTGTCTTATAGTTGGATATTTCCATGACCATCGGTAGATTGAGAAAGCTTATCGATACTGGAATTAATACTGGCCAGGCAATCAAATAATTTATCAAGATCCTGGCCCAAATTACCGCGTAAATATTGATCGAATTTTTCTCCTCTTTGCTTGATAATCTCGGCTGTCTCTCTGCCTTTCGGAGTGATATAAAGTCTAACTATTCTTCGATTGTGGGGATCCAGGGTGCGTTCCACCAATCCCATCCGGTCAAGCTTATCAGTCATAGCAGTCAGGGAGGAAGCTTCTATCTGGGCTCGTGCTCCTATTTCTGAAAGGATGGAACCATCATGGTCCAAAAGACAAAATAATATAAAGGCCTGGGAAACACTAATACCAAAGGAATCAAAAAATAAGGCCATGTGCTTTTCAACTCTTTTGTTGATACTCTTTAAGTTAAAACAAACAAAGTCTGTGAAGTCCAAAATCAATCACCCCCTCTTATAGATTAATGGCCCCTTATTGGCTTAATTAGAGCCTAATCCTGCTTGCCCAGGATTAGGCCAAATTATATTACTGGGATCAGGGCGGGCGACCTCAGGTCTCCCCTACATGGTGGCGGGCGAATGGTAGGTCGCCCCCATACGGGCGACTTGTTTACGTGTGAGACAGGGGGACAGGAAACCTGTGCCCCTGTTCGGACACTCTTGGATTAGGGATTCTGAATATACACATCTACCAGGCTGTATACTTCTTCCTGGAGTATCTTTTCGAACTGGGCTTGGTCGGGTACCGGCCGCTTGATCATTTTCATGATACTTCCCAGCTGAGCTTCGGTGTTGACGGGTTTTCCGTATAATTCTACCGCATAGGCGGAGAAATCCCTTACATAAACGTCGAAGATCTGGTTCAGGATCTCATCACTGACGCCCTCAATTTTTGCGCTTTCAATGATAAGCTGACCATAGGCCACCATAGTGAAGATTTCCCCTACTGCCAGCAGATAATCGAAGTCTTTCATTTGCTGGTCGAGACCTTCCCCGGATATTTTCAGGAACTCTTGGTAAGCCTTTATTTGCTCCATATATACCTGGACATTGGGAAGATGGGATACACTATTATAGGCTAAGTTGAAGTCATGGAATTTGGTCCTGGCATATCCTCGGGTACGTCCCTGCCGGAAGAGGTATTCCTCATTGCGATTGTCGGTGATTCTACCTATTTCTTGGAATTCTCCCGGACTAAACATATAACTGGGAATGAGCTTAATGATCAGGGCCATGTTCACGTGCCGGGTACCTTCCAGTTTGGAGAATCCCACTAGTTCTTTTACTGCTTGCTCGAAATACATGTCTTTTTCAAAGCCTTTGGCGGCAATAATATCAAAGAGTAGTTCATGCACTTTTTCCCCTTGCATGGCTACTTTCATTTTCATAACTGGATTAAAGAGCAGATAGCGCTTGTCATTATCGTTGGCCACTCGCATATAGTCGGTGGCTCTGAGGCCAAAGAGCTTCATACCCATAATACGCAGCCAGGAATCACAGAACAGCCGCTTGATCTGAGCAAACTCGGTGACTCTTTTACCGTAGAGTATCCGCTTATATGCGTGGTTTAAGGATTCATAGAAAGAGTGGGTTACTATGCCGGTAGCACCGGAGCCGATGTTGAATTTGCATATGTTGATAGTGTTCAGCATATCATCCCAGGCCTTGGGGCCCCGGGACAGTATTTCAGCTTCGCTAATGGGGTAGTCATGCAATTTGATTTCCGCCACATACTGCTGGTTGGAATCGGTTATTCTTTTGACGCATTCATACTTGGGATGGGCTGCATCCACTACAAAGAACACATATTCGTCGGTTCCATCGATCTTGCCGAAAACCGTTACCGTGCTAGCCACATTGCCGTTGCCGATGTAGTACTTGTTGCCCCGGGCTAGGTAGCTTCCATCCTCTTGGGGATACAGCTTGGTTTCGGTGGAATAGATGTCTGCTCCATGTTCTTTCTCAGAAAGGGCGAAGGCGCAGAGGGCATTTTCCTTGAGTTTGGCAGCAGCCAGGTGTTTGGCTTCTTCATTGTCTCCCAGTAAAACTGGATCCAGCCCCAGGGTAGACACATGGAAGGCATACCAGTAGGCAGCTCCGTAAAAGCCACAGATTTCAGAAAACTCATACATCCGGTAGGTGCTGTAGTACTGATCTGGATCAGAGCCATAGCCGCTGGGGAGGAAGAGAGTTTCAAAGAAGCCTTCCTCGGTTACGAACTGCTGGAAATCCTCACAAAATTCATGTTTATGGTACTGTTCTTTATGATTTGCCAGTCCTTTGTTCTCAAACCATTCGATCATCTTTAGCATTATCTCTTTGGAACGTTCATCAGGGTAATTCCGATCTCTGTATTGTTTAGGGTTCAGTAGTAGGTTCATAGCTGGCTCCTTTCAAATATATTTATACCTTATATTATAATATTATTCGTATTATTGTAACAGTATATTCTTTGCTATATAATACGATTAGTATAATACGTAGCAAAACTTACATTAGGAGGGCTGGCTCATGGCAATCGTAGAATGGAAAAAAGACGGTACAGTGGCAATAATGATAATGAATAACGGCGAGAACCGGAACAACCCGGAATGGACCGAATCCATGCTGGAGACCTACGAGGAAATAATAGCTGATAGCGAAATCAAAGCCCTGGTGCTTACTTCCAGTGACCCCAAGAATTTCTGCCTGGGGGTGGACTTGAAATGGATGGGTAGGTTGCGGCAAGAAAAGGATTACTATACCCTGCTTAGCGCCTGGATGTATAGGAATAATGAGGTCTTTCGTACCATGCTAATGTCTCCTATTCCTACCATTGCTGCTATCACCGGTCATGCTTTTGGCAATGGAGCCCTTCTGGCCGGTGCCTGCGATTTCAGATTTATGCGATCGGACCGGGGTTATTTCGTTTTCCCGGAAATTGATCTGGGCATTCAGTTTGCCCCTTCCATGATTGAATGGATGAAACGCATAATGCCCTATCACCTCTTAATCAGAATGCTATGGACCGGAGAAAGAGTGGGAGCGGCTGAGCTCCAAAAGCATAATGTTATTCTCAAGGCCTGTGAAAACTCGGAGAAAACCCTGGAGGAAGCAGTTGCTTTGGCCAGAACTTTTAATAAATCCAGAACTACTCTGGCGGAGATGAAGAGACGGACCTACCAGCACATCTTGGATAAGATGGAAAATGAGGATCCCCAGTATTACGACTATCGGCCGGAAAATGTTAAAGAGGGTAAATCCCCGATTTTCATGGCTACTCCCCTGACCTAGTGTAACCGGGGCGACCGGTAATAGCGGGCGGTCGAAGACCGCCCCTACAGGTCCTCCCTGAGGTCAGGCCAGGACCCGCCAGTCATTATCCCGGGCGTAATCCAGAAGCCTGGTTTCCGGGTTTACTGCTACTCTTTCCCCGGCTACTTCCAGGGCCAGAAGATCATCGAAGCTGTCGCCGTAGGATCGGCTGGCCAACCAATCCACTTCCTGCTCGGCAAAGACCTCTTGCAGCAAATTGAGCTTGTTTATTCCGTCTACAAAGGATATTTCCCGGCGATAATCAATAGTCCCATCCTTAAAATAGAGCTCGGCCCCGATAACCGTATCCAACTTGAGATCCTGGGCTACCTGTTCCAGGAGCATGGAATAAGCCCCGGAGAGCAGGACCAGGTGAAATCTCTGGGCCTGGGCCTTTTTAATTTCCGCCAGGACCTGAGGGTTGTAATAGCGGGATAAATGGGGTTTGGTCTGCTGAAAGAAATCTCCAATCTGTGACTGGCTGAGGCCGGCGAATATTCTCTGGAACTTGGTCATGGCCTGGTATTTCATATGGGCGCGGGAGACCAGACCCAATTTATACATGATAAATACGGGCATGATGGAGAGATAGATTGATATGTATTTAAGCCTGGATTTACCCTGCCGAAGCCATTCTTCGGCCAGGAAGAATAGAGTGTCTTTTAAAAATAAGGTTCCATCAAAATCAAAAATGGCTAATTTCATAAGACGCCTCCTCATATGTAATAGCTTTGCAGATAATACCCATATTGGGTATCGGCCCGAGCTGGCAGTCGAAGACCGCCTCTACAGGTGGACACGAATGTAATCGATATTAAGATACACCGCATATACCACACCAAATACCGGTGCACAATTGCGCATTTTATTTTCCTGTTTAAAGGATTTTGCTCATTCAATATAAAATATTTACCAATAGCTTGAATATTATTATAACAGTTATTTTTTATAGAATGGGGGTATTAAATTGTTGCCAAGCGATAATCTAAAAACACCACGGGTAGATACTGAAACGGACGGAAATATCAGTATTCTTACCTTGAATGCACCACCTGCCAACGTATTCTCCGCTGCTATGATCAAAGCTTTAAGTACGGCCTGTATCAATCTGCCGGAGCAGACGGCAGTACTGATTATAACTGGTGCCGGCCAGCACTCCTTCAGCGCTGGCCTCAGCATTGTGGAACAAAATCAAAATTCCGAAGAAGAAAATCGCGCTTTCTTTTTGCGCTTATACGGGATGTTGGATATGATTTACCGGCTGCCCTTTCCGGTTATTGCCGCTCTTAATGGCTATACCCTGGGGGGTGGATTTGAATTGGCTCTGTCATGCGATATCCGCATTGCCGATGAAACTGCAGTGATGGGTGCAGTTGGAGTCAATCTGGGACTGGTGTTCAGCACCCAGAGGCTGGCCCGCCTGATCGGTTATGGTAAGGCCAAGGAGATGCTCTTTAGCGGCCGCCGCATGGAAGCCCGGGAAGCTTATGAGCTGGGCCTGGTTGAATTTGTAGTTCAGGCCGGTACCTCCCTGGCTCAGGCTCGGGTGTTGGCAGCCAGTATTGCTAGCAAAGACCCCTATAACCTGCAAGCTATTAAAAAAGCGGTAAATCAGGGCTTGGATCTGGACCTGAGCCAGGGACTGGAATTGGAACGCCAGTACCTGTTTGAGATGTTGGATACCGATAATTACCGCCAGCGGATCAAAAAGTTTGTGGAGAAAAAATAATTTTATACTTCTATGCGGCGGAATACCGGAATAAATCCAAAATCGCCTTGAACCCATGCTAATTCTACCTGCATACCGATTCTAATCTGCTCCACCGGGCAATCTATAATATTGCTGGGCAAGCGTATGCCTTCAGCCAATTCCACCAGGGCATAGATATAGGGCACTCGCGAGGCAAATTCCGGTAGATAGCTTTTTCTCACTACAGTATAAGTATATACTTTGCCCCGCCCCGAACTTTCTTTCCATTCTGGCACCCCTTGCCAGCAATGAGGGCATAGGGCCCGGGGGTAAAATATATATTGGGCGCAGGTCGGGCAGTATTGGATGCTCAAACTCCTATCTTCTTGATCTTTTATGCTCTCCTTTTCTCTTTCCTTCATGCTCTATCCCTCCCCAATATCAGGCTGGATTGGGTACTCATAACCCCTCCATTGCCGTTGACAAAGGCCAGCCTATGGTTTTTAATCTGCCTCTTGCCGGCCTGGCCTCTTAGCTGCCGGACCGCTTCCGTTAAGTGGGACATGCCTCCGGCATAGGAGGGCTGACCAAAGGAAAGCTGGCCCCCATGGGTATTGAGTGGCAGTGGCCCCCGGTAAGTCAGGTCTCTGCTCTCTACCCAACCACCTCCTTCCCCTTTGGGACAGAAGCCGGCATCTTCAATAGTAATTATTACGGTTATGGGATAACAATCATAAAGGGAAAGAAGATCCATATCCCCTGGCCCCTGACCGGCCATAGCAAAAGCCCGCCGGGCTGAATCTTTAACCGGGCTAAGGGTGATATTATCGGAATATACAATGGAGTTGTGGCTGCAGGCTTCTCCCATTCCTAACAAAAAGACCGGTAGCTGGGGCATATCGGCCGCTATTTCCGAGCTGCTGACTATAACGGCTGCCGCGCCGCTGCAGGGCCTTACAATTTCCAAGCGGTGAATAGGGTCTACAATCAGAGGGGAATTCAAAACATCTTCAATGCTTAGTGCCTGCTCATTAAACAGGGCCTCCGGATTGGCCAGGGCGTTTTGCCTTTGATCTACGGCAATTTTGGCCATCTGCTCCGGGGTGGTCCCAAACTCATACATGTGGCGCTGAGCTATCCAGGCATAAGCGGAGTTAAAACCCATAGGACCATAAGGCAGCTCATATTCCATTTCTGCCTTGGACATGACGGCGGTCTTGCCTTCCTGGTCGTTAAAAACCTGGGGATCCCATATGCCTCCACTCAAGCACAAACAGTGTTTGCATAAGCCGGCTGCTACTCCCAATGCCGCCCGGGTCGCGGCTGCACAGGCACTGGCTCCCCCCAGTTCCACCATATTGATATAGCTGGGACTCATTTTCAGGTATTCCGCCATCTGGGCTGGCCACATAAAGCCGTTACCTTCAGCCGGAGGGGTCAGTAGCAAACCGTCAATATCGCTCTTTTTAAGACCTGCATCCTCTATGGCCAGAGCCGCAACCTCAGCCAACAGTTCCATACTGCTGCGCCCCCCCGCATCTATAAGCGGTTTCAGTTCTGCCATACCGCTGATGGCAGTCCTTCCTCTTATCGTCATCGGGAACCATCCTCCCCCATTTATCTTTACCTAGATATTACCATTATGAACAAAAACAAACAATGTGGCAACTAAGGAGAAGGGTTTGGGGCGAGCAAGTGGTGGAGAGTAGACAAGGAGTTGGGGCGTTGCAAAGGCCAAGCCCGGCGGGCGGTCACAGACCGCCCCTACATATATACCCGCCTGAGATCCATATTTACCCTTATTCTTTGGCCGGCGGAAGGTCGTCGGGCCGCTTTTTATTTCTTTTGAAGCCCCAGTGATACTTCTTCTTGCCAATCCATAAGAGCCAGGCGATGAAGGCTAGCAGCAAGGCCCAGGGTATTATGGCTATGAGCATAATGAAGAAATTGCTTAGGAACTCAGCTAAGTGATTGGTGCTATCAATAAAGGATTGCAAGGCTTTACCCAGGGTCCCTTTGGGCACCTCTACTTTGCTGCCTGAGGTCTGGTTCAGGGAAACTGAAATGGAACTGTAGCTAGTAGCATTGTCCAGGTATTTGAGCCGGCCCTGTAAGACTTCGATGTCAGTTCTTACCCGGGTTAATTCGTTTTCCACGCTTATTATTTCTTCAATGGTTTTGGCCTGGTCCATCAAATCCAGCAAGCGCTCTTCCTTTTTGTTTAACACTGCTAGTCGGACCTGGGAATCATAATATTCTTCCGTCACATCCTGGGTGGATACGCTTTTGTCCCGGATATCCCCTAAATCCGCTATGGAATCGGTCACCGTATTCAAGCGGGAAGAAGGGACCTTGATACTAACTTCCCCTCGTACCCAATCATTGCCCCGGGCTAAATTGCTTTTCACCGTATAGCCCTGGTTCTCTTCCGCAATTTTCATAATCCTGTCTATAACCTGATTCACATCACCTACTGAGAGTACCAGCAGGACATCTTGTATGACTTTTCTTTCTTCAGGCAGAACCTGTCCCACCTTATCATTGTATGCCGCCTGGCCGGCCGGCATCCCGTAACTGGCATTGTCACGATTGCCAACGGCATACTCCGGGGCCGCCTCCTGAGCGATATCCTGTCTGGATTCTTTATAAGCGGACCCTCCGCAACCACTCAGGCTGCCAGCAATAAACAGGATAAGCAGAAGTAAAACCATGATAGTAGCAGGTTTTCCATGCCCTTTGAAAACAGTATTCATAATATCCTCCTTTCTCCATACCTACAATTATATCAGTACCTTATGGCTTTGATAGTTTATATGAAAAAACGGGGCCTGTTCTTACAGGAGCAAATCAGGGGGATCGGCTGGGCGAGAGATAGGGGTTGGGACGTGGCAAGGGGGCTGGGAGCATGGCAAGGTCTAAGCCGGGCTGGCGGTCAAAGACCGCCCCTACATATGCCCGTCTGAGATCCATATTAACGGTGAAGGTCTGTAGGGGCGACCTGTGGTCGCCCGCAATGACTACCAATTTGTCGGCGGGTAGTTCATTTTCGTGTGAACGTACTATTGGTGTTAAGGCAGTTACAAGAAGCTTCGCTTATGCTCAGCATGACACAACTAAGAGACTTTTTCAGTGGTCTCAAAACGTCCCCTGGGTCTTAGCATGCACCATGGTAACACCAACAACGTGCCCCCGGTCTTAGCATGGTAAACGCCAGACCAGTCTCCGGTCTTAGGGTTGTCAACAATGACTGCAGCAGCCCATTACGTCAGTGTAAAGGACTCCTCCTTCCGGATCTAGCATTTCTGTTAATCTGCTGGCTACAGCGCTTTCTTCGCCAGCCAGATTAATGACAACTGCAAATTTGGTACATTCATCCAGGTAGTTATGTAATACCTCCTGAGCCTCATGTTCATCACATACCTCCCGGGTAATAGATGCATATTTGTCCCCTTTTTCATTAAGATTTTCAATAACGAGCCTTTTGTACCGCAGGTTAAATTCTACTATCATCACTGCCGCTCCCAGCTTGGTATACTGAGCGGCTACATTATAGCTCGTACGTTTATTGCGACCGGATACTATTAATACATTAGGCTCAAGTTTTATCATCTGTTTATCCTCCACTAACACATTTAAAAACATTTGCAGCAATTAAAGTTCTTCTTATTAGAGTTGGAATAATCAGAATACAATTAAATCTAAAATTTGATTGTTCCAGCTATATTCGCCAGATATTATAAGTTCATTGAGGCTTCAGCCCCAAATTGACGCAAATAAAGTGAATTCATTCACTTTATGCCCATTTGTTGACATTATTCCTAGAAATAGTGTCAAATATCTGACTGTTATTATATAGTCAGCTCGGGCTATTTACCAAAGTAGTGCAATATTGGTCCGTATGCTTTTTCCCCTATAGATTATTAATGCAAATACTATGCCAGAAGTAAGAGTGCTGCATTTTGTTTCCATTTTATTATTGATTTCCCTTTTAAAACCCTAGCCCAATTGGTGTGGATGCATAAATATGCAGGAGTAATTTGATGTAGCATGGTAGCACCCTTGGAGTACTACTGATGTTCTGCTTACCTTCACAATTAAGGCTGCAACACCCTTAGGAAGCCCAAGGACGAAAGGGGGCGATTCTGTTCTGGCAGATCAAAGGGATAAATGTGAAAGTGGTGGAACAAGAGAACCGTCCCCATGTGCCTAGATGATAGGGATTTCCAGGTGGAATGCTACTCCGTCTTCTTCGTTGCTAACCCATATTTTACCGCTGTGGTAGCCGACTATTTCCCTTACAATGGCCAGGCCCAGGCCGAATTCTCCTTTGAAGCCTTGCTGGTATTCTTCAAATAGGCGATCGATTAAACCTTCTTCCAGGGGAGGACCATCGTTGAATATGCGGATAAACATATGGGGTTGTTTATTTACTAAATGCTGGCTCACCCTTATTACTATAATGGTTTCGGCATAGCGAATTTGATTGTCCAGAAGGTTCTCAATGACTACTTTCCATTGTTCCAGGCTGCCTTTGAATTCTATTTCTGCTATATCCAGCTGCCAGTTGAGTTCCGGGCGCTGCCAGCGCAATAATTCCACTATATTCTGGATGAGATCTGCTATTTTAATGATTTCTTCTGAAGATCGTTTGGTAAATAAATAATCCAGTTTGGTCAAATACAGTAGATCTTTAACCCTTTTTTCCATCCGGGCTGCTTCTTTATCTATTACTTCAATGGATCCTTCCAGGCCTCCTTTAGGAAATATGCCATCGGCAATGGCCTGGGCATAACTGCGGATAACCATAACCGGGGTCTTTAACTCATGGGATATATGCTGCAGGAAACTGCGCTGCATATCTTCTTGTTCTACCAGCTGCTTTCTCATCCGCTCGATAGACTGTCCCAGTTTGCCAATTTCGTCATCCCGATCTACGTCTATGGATTCATACCAATTCCGGTTGGCTATATCTCGAACGTGGTTTTCCATCTTGATAATGGGTTTGGTAATATAGCGGGCCATCAGAAATGATGGGACCCAGCTTAGGAGCAGGATAACCGCAATTAACCACAGCAATTGGCCAAATAGACTCTCTACCAGATCATTCTGATAGGATTCCCAGGTATAAGAAAACAAATAGACCGGGAAACTGGCTAATTCTCCCTGACGAATAATGTAATACATTTTTTCCCCATTGATGGTTCTTACATATTGCTGGGCTGCTACCTGCTGTACCCGGGCTTCTTCCAGTATGAAATTATAGTTGTTGAACATGAGCAGGGAGGTGGAGCCGGCTAACACATCTCCGTCCCGCAAGAATAGTATATGTTTAACAGTCTGGTATTGTTGCTGTACCTGATCCCATTCCGCAATATCCTCGATATCGTCCAGCATTTTGCCATTACTAATATATGTGGCCTGGGCTTCTCTTATGGTGGCATAAGTCTCCTGGGTAAAAAAGTCTCTTAAAGCCCAAGGCACCAGCAGCATAAATAAGGTGGATACCCCGATGGTTATAATCACAAATATACTCCATATTTGGAAAGCCAGGGGGCTGTTTTTCATGATTTCACCAACCGATAACCATAGCCATATATGGTTTCAACTCTAAATTCGGGCAGTTTCTTGCGCAGCCTTCTCACTAGGTCATCTACCACCCGATCCGATCCAACATAATCTGTACCCCAGACGTGGTCCAAAACCTGCTCACGGGAGAAGGCCTGTCCCTGATTACGGGCCAGCAGGACCATTAAATCGAATTCCTTTGAGGTTAGATCGATTTCATACCCGGCCTGCATTATTTTCCGCCTCTGTTCATCGATTAAGTAGGGGTCGATTTTTACCAGGTTGCTATCGAACTGGGGTTCAGTATATACCCGCTCCAATAATTTGCGGGTTCTAATCACCAGCTCCCGGGGCAAAAAGGGTTTGGGCAGATAATCATCACTGCCCATTTCCAGGCCCAAAACCCGGTCCAATTCCGCATCTCGAGCCGATATATAAATAACCGGTATAGACGGGTCATCGGCCTTGATATACTGCAGCAAGCGATAACCGTCAATATCGGGCAACATAATATCCAAAATCCATAAGTCAGGCCGCTCAGGTATGGCCTGCATGGCTTTTTCTCCAGACAAAAAGGGCTGGACTTGCCAGCCCTCTTTGGAGAGATAAGAGGATAAGAGTTCGTTCAGGTTTTCTTCGTCTTCTACCAGGTAAATTCTGTAAGACATTGTCTGTCCTCCTGGATTTGTTCATGCTCTAGCTTAACTTAATTAAGAGGAAGGGTCTCTGAAATATATTTTATCAAATTTATCCTGTTCGATAAATCTGCTAGCCATTATATTCCTTTATAAAAATTTGGGGAAAAAGCTTATGGTCAAAGGAATTCCTCTGGCAGCTGCAGGGGGAGTCAATTCCCTGCCTATTACCGAACAAAAATTTGTCGCTATAGTTTTCCCACCTCCTTAAAGAGCAATTATTTACTTACTATGTTTGCTTACTATGTTAATAATTTAAGCTATAAATGTGGGATAAATGCTGCCCCAATTATGTGATATTGTAAAAAAAATTAGGACTAGGACTCGGGACGGACTCGACCAAGGTACTGATCCTTCTGGGACAGTTCCTAGCCCTGCTCTGCCAGCCAATGCGCAATATCCAGCTGTACTTCTTTATATATTTGGGGCAAAGGCAGTTGCTGTTCCCGGGCGATCCGAGCTAAATCCTCATATTCCGGGGCACATTTAAGCCTTTGGCCTTGATAATAAGCTGCTTTCACTGGGACTATTCCCCAGCGGGTAGGCACTTGGAGCAGTTCCCGCTCCAATATACGCCTCTCTACCCTGAACCTGCGTACCCCCAGGGTGCTGGTCTCCTGCCACAATACTGCCTCCAGCCTATCCAGGCTCTGCTCATCGCAGAGTATGCTCAGGCAGTGACCAGGACGGTTCTTTTTCATAATCAGGGGGGATAAATAGACATCCACCGCCCCCTGTTCCATCAATAAGGGTAGTATATAGGAATAGAATTGGGTATTCATATCATCAATATTGCACTCCATCATCCACATGGGGGAGCGTCGAGTCAGGCGTCCTTTAATAACCCTCAAGAGATTGGGTATTTCCAAATTTTTATCCCCCAGGCCATAAGCTGTAGCCTCCACCTGAATTTCCGGCAAAGGACCGAATTCTTTGGCCAAATGACTTATAATGGCGGCTCCGGTGGGGGTGGTTAATTCGCTGCGCAGACCGTTGGTGTATACCGGTACTCCCTGCAGTATTTCCAATACCGCCGGGGCCGGCACCGGCAAAAGTCCGTGGGCACAGGAGACCAGGCCTTCCCCCAAATGCAGAGGGGAGGAGTATATCTCTTGTATATTAATATCTTCTATACAAATCATGGCGGCCACTACATCGATAATGGAGTCTACCGCTCCTACTTCGTGGAAATGCACCTCTTCCGGGCTAATGCCGTGTACCCGGGCTTCAGCCTGGGCTATGCGGGAGAATATATCCAGGCTGCGGCTTTTTACCTGGGGGGAGAGCAGGCTGTCCCCAATCAGGGCGGATATTTCCTTTAGTCCCCGATGACTATGGGAGGGCCCGCTTCCATGACTGTGGGAGTTATGATGGTGAGAATGGGGCTCATCCTCCAGCACTACCCTAAAATCCGTACCCCAGATGCTCATTTTCTGCTGTTTTTCTATATGCAGCCGATAACCCGAAAGTTTGAGACCCGATAAATGCTGACAGAGCTTTGCCTTTTTGGCCCCCAGGTCCAAAAGGGCTCCTACCACCATATCACCACTGATACCGGCAAAGCAGTCAAAGTACAGTATCTTGTTCATTTGATTTCTCCTCGTTTAATAATATTCACGCCGGGCCGGCGTTTGTAGGGGCGGTCTTTGACCGCCAGCTCGGGCTTTCCTGATTCCTTACTCCTGAGGCGAGCTGCGCAAAGCCTGGTCCACTTGTCGGTTGATAATGCTGGCCAGACAGCCGGCACCAAAGCCATTATCTATGTTTACTACACCAATACCGGTGGCACAGCTGTTAAGCATAGCCAGCAAGGCAGCCAGCCCGCCAAAACTGGCGCCATAGCCCACACTGCTGGGTACCGCTATCACCGGTTTATCTACCAGACCTCCCACTACACTGGGCAGGGCTCCTTCCATGCCGGCTACGGTTATGATAACCCGAGCCTGTTCCAACAAATCCAGACTGGCCAGTAAGCGATGAATTCCAGCTACCCCCACATCATAAAGGCGCTCCACCCGATTACCCCAGCTTTCTGCCACCAGAGCGGCTTCTTCTGCCACCGGCAGGTCGGAAGTGCCGGCACTGATAACCAAGATTATTCCGCTCACCGGTTGGGGTGCTTTTTGCTGCACCACCACCAGCCGGGCTAAGGGGTGAAAAATTGCGGCTGGATGCAGGTCCTTAATGACCTGATATATTTCTTCATTGGCCCGGGTAGCCAAGAGATTAAATCCCTGGGCCAGCAAGGCGGAGGCAATTCCTTTAACCTGCAGGGCATCCTTGCTGCCGCAGTATATAACTTCCGGATAAGCGTTGCGCAGATGACGATGATGATCCACCCGGGCATAACCCAGGTTTTCAAAAGGCAAATGGCGCAGCCGATCCAGTGCTCCTTCCGGGTTCAGGCTGCCCTCCTGCACCTTTTTCAATATCTTTAAGAGTGCTTCTCTCTCCAACATCTCACTCTCCTATTATCTTTTCATCCAGGCTGCCCATCCGGTATCCCTTCAAGTCCAGACTAACATATATATAACCCAATTCCTTGAAGGCCATGGCTATTTTATCCATAAAAATGGAATCAAAAAAGCGCTGCCTTTCCGTGGGGTCCACTTCGATCCGGGCCAAATCCCCATGGGACCGAACCCGAAACTGTTTGAACCCGGCCTGCCGAAGAATGTCCTCGGCCTCTTCCACTCGCTCTAAAAGCTGGAGGTTTAGATGCTGTCCATAGGGAAAACGGGTAGCCAGACAAGGGGTGGCTGCTGCCTGCCAATTTGGCAGACCCAGTTCCCAGGCCCACTGCCGAATCTCCTTTTTGCTGAATCCATATTTTTGCAAGGGGCTTAATATCCCCAGTTCCTTTAATGCTTGCTGCCCAGGGCGATAGCCCTGGCTATCCTCCTGGTGTGATCCTTCCATTACCTGACTCCCTTGGGGTCGGGCCAGCTCCAGCAGCCTAGTAAAGATGAATTTTTTGCAATAATAACAACGCCGGGGCTGGTTGGTCCTGATTTCTTCCTGCTCCCTCAGTCCCAATTTAAGAAGGCTATGGTTTAAGCCTAGATCTCGGGCCAATTCACCGGCCCGGGCCAATTCGGATTTGCTCATGAGGCCATTGTCAACAGTAATGGCTTGGCAATGACTTCCCAATTCCTGCTGGCACACCCAGGCCAGCACAGTGCTGTCAACTCCCCCGGAAAAAGCTATAATTGACTGGCCCGCCGCCTTGATTTCACCCCGCAGCCGGAGCTTTTTTTCTTTCAGCACCTATTTTGCTCCTGTTTCCATAAAATATTTAAGCAGCACCAGGCTGCTTATAAACAATTTAGAGTATTCTTTTTACACCTGGACAGCCCAGATTACTCTTTATTCTTTAATTCATCCAATTGCTGCTGCAGTTTCTCTATTTCCTCATATTTTTCATCAATCTTGCGGCACAGAACCTGCAACTCACTCTCCACTTCTCCGCCGTCTTTATAGGCCTTATAAAGGGTATTGCCTAACTCCGACTTAAAGGTGTTGATTTCTTTTTCCAGATTGGTAATATTGAGCCGAATTTTTCCGCTCTCCATCAAGTCTCCAGATTTTTGTACCAACTTGTTAGCCTGCTGCTCCAGCTTTTCTTTGTCAAATTTAAACATCTTATACCCTCCTTACAGCCCTGAGGTCTGCACCCCATTCCCGGCCAGTCAAAAGCTTGATTTATGGATAGCTCTTACTCAGTATTCTAAACCAAATTCCTGCACAAATCTACATATAAAAGGGAACTGGCAAGCCACGCAAAGACTATTTGGCTGATAGTGCTCACACTCCATTTTGGGCTTTCTTTTACCTTAGCTGATGGATGAAGATGCCGCTCCTCAGCTTGGGTTCAAACCAGGTGGATTTGGGAGGCATGATTTTATCCGCGTCGGCAATATCCATTAGATCCTGTATGGTGGTAGGATACATGGAAAATGCCACTTTCATCCCCTCATCAACTCTTCTTGCCAGCTCCTGTAATCCTCTGATGCCTCCGACAAAATCGATTCTTTTATCAGTCCTGGGATCTGTTATACCCAGAATGGGTCCTAAGAGATTATATTGCATTATGGACACATCCAATCTTTTTACCGGATCATTATCATCAAAGCTGCCCTCTTTGGCCTTTAAAATGTACCACTGTCCATCCAAATACATGCCAAAAGTGCGCTGGGCCTCAGGTTTATAGGGCCCGGACCCTTGATAGGGCTCAATATTAAAGGACTGGCTCACCTCTTGCAGGAATTCCTGGCTGCTAAGACCATTCAAATCTTTAACCACCCGGTTATAATCCATGATCTGTAGCTGATTATCGGGGAAGATTACGGAGAGAAAGAAATTGTATTCTTCATCGCCGCTGTATCCGGGGTTGGCAGCTCTGCGCATCTGCCCTACCTGCACTGCCGAAGCGGAACGATGATGGCCGTCAGCGATATAGAGACATTCCACCTGGGCAAAGAGTTCAAGCAGCCTTTGAATTACTGGGGGCTGATGGACAACCCATATGGTATGGGCGATGCCGTCCTCGGATACGAAATCGTAGATAGGCGTTTCCTTTTGCACCCAGTCCTGAACCAGGGCATCGATCTCTTCCTTAGACCGGTAAGTCAAAAATATGGGGCCGGTATTGGCATCGCAATAATCCACATGCTTGATGCGATCCTGTTCCTTATCAGCCCTGGTTAATTCGTGTTTTTTGATCAGGTTGTTTAGATAATCATCAATAGAGGCGCAGGCTACCACTCCGATTTGCTTCCGCTCCCCCATCTTCTGCTGATAAAGGTAGAGGCAATCACTGTTTTCTTTTATAAAAACTCCCTCTTCTATCATACCGTGCAGATTCTCCCGGGCTTTCTCATACACCCGGGTATCATATAAATCTATACTTGGATCCAGGTCAATTTCGGCCTTGTCCACATGCAAAAATGAATAAGGGTTGCCTCTTACCATTTCTCGTGCTTCATCACTGCTCATAACATCATAGGGAAGGGCAGCCACTTTATCCACCAATTGCGGTGCTGGCCGCACAGCCCGGAACGGTTTTACTATTGCCATAAAATACCCTCCTGCCAATTTAACTCTAAGACAGACCAAACTTCTCCCTGTCTTACCTCCGCCTTATATTATTGGGATAGGATCTCATCGATATTGCCTAGTAATTCCTTTATCTCGTCCAGATGGCAGTCTGCCATGTGGGCAATGCGGAATGTTTTCTCCTTCATCTTGCCATAACCATTGGAAATCTGGAAGCCCCTGCGACCTAGTTCCTGGTTCAATGCTCCCACTTCTATATCCCGAGTGTTGCTGATGGTGGTAAGGGTATTGGAAAGATATCTTTCATCGGCAAATATGGCGAAATGGCGCCGAGCCCAATCCCGTACCCATTCGGCCATCTCTATATGCCGCTTAAACCTGTTATCCAAACCCTCCTCCAGTATTTTATCCAACTGATAATCCAGGGCAAACATATGGGATAGGGAGGGGGTGGAAGGATACTGATGATCCTTTTCCATAATATATTTATAAAGCTGCAGTAGATCCAGGTAATAGCCCCGGTAAGGTACCTGCTCGGCCCTACGTCGGGCTTTTTCGGAAAAAGTGCAGATGGCCAATCCGGGTGGCAATCCCAGTGCTTTTTGGGTAGAGGTAATACATATGTCAATCCCCAGCTGATCTACTTCTATTTTACTGCCTCCAGCGGAACTGACTGCATCCATACAGAATACTACTTCCGGGTAGTTCTTCAACACCGGGGCAATTGCCTCTACCGGGTTCATGACCCCGGTGGAGGTCTCATTATGGGTAATGGTCAAGAGGTCATATTTTCCGCTGGACAAGACCTGTTCCACCTTTTCCGGGTTATTGGCCTGCCCCCATTCCACCTCAAAAATGTCGGCTGGTACATTATTGCTCTGGGCCATGTCGAACCATCTTTTGCCGAAGGCTCCCACCGAAAAAATGGCTGCTCTTTTCAGGGTACAGGAACGAACGGCTCCTTCCATCAGCCCGCTGCCGGACGTGGTAGATAATAGTATATGGTTTTCTGTATAGAATAGCTGTCTTAGCTTGTCACTGATGCCACGCTGTAATTGAGAAGCATCTTTGCTGCGATGCCCTATCATAGGGGTAGCCATTTTTTCCAGCACATCGCCTTTTACTTCTACCGGACCTGGTATAAATAACTTCTTGTGCATATTCATTCCCTCCTGAAAAGTCTTAATCTAATAAATTTTACTCCAAGGAATCTCTATGCACAAGTACCTCCACGGCGTTTAAAGCATTTGCGGGCGACCACAGGTCGCCCGCGGATGTTACATACCATTTAACACAGTGAGAATGAACAACATAAATCTGGATGGTGGTTATATGGATAAATTACCAAAGAGAAAGAATATTAGGTTACGAAATTATGATTATTCACAAGGGGGATATTATTTTATAAGCATATGTACCCGGGATAAAAAAAGCATATTATGGAAAGCAGGGGCGACCTGCGGTGATCCGTTTGAAAAACCGCCATTATCTAAAATTGGTGAAATTATTGATTCGGAAATAAACAAAATCAATTCTATTTATCAAAATGTTGAAATCAATAAACACGTTATTATGCCAAACCATATACATATGATTATTGTATTAGATGCTGGAAACTGGCGGTCAAAGACCGCCCCTACAATTGCAGCAAGGGATTCAAAATAAACAATATGTTAACTTACAACGCTACAACAACATTCGCCTATAGCCTATTCTCTACTCCAGGGTGACCGATTTGGCTAATTTCCTGGGTTTGTCTACATCGGCTCCCCGGAAGATGGCCATGTAATAGGCGAATAACTATAATGGTACCACGGATATGATGGGGGACAGGACCGCTTAGCCTGCTCTCTACTCCACTGTGACCGATTTGGCCAGGTTCCTGGGTTTGTCTACATCGGCTCCCCGGAAGATGGCCATGTAATAGGCAAATAACTGCAAGGGGACTACGGATACGATGGGGGACAAAACCGGATTGACATCCGGCAAGAGGATTTGATCATCGCATTCCTGACAGTCTTCCTGCAAAGATTGTTTGCATATGGCTACTACTATGGCTCCTCGAGCTTTGACTTCTTTGATATTGGACATGGTCTTTTCTACCAGCTGATCCTGGGTAATCAGGGCCAAAACCGGTACTCCGTCATGGATCAAGGCCAGTGGTCCGTGTTTCAATTCCCCGGCGGCATAGGACTCGGCATGGACATAGGATATTTCTTTGAGTTTCAAGGCTCCTTCCATGGCTACCGCATAATCCAATCCTCGGCCCAGGAAAAAGGTGCTCTGGACTTCTCTGTATTTTTCTGCCATCTGGCGAATCTGTCCACTGTCTTGTTCCCAATCTAAAATCTGCTGAACCTGGGAATGGGTACCCTGTAACTGGCTCCCTAATTGCCGCAATTCTTCCAAACTGGAAATGCCTCTGATCCGGGCCAGGTACATGGCGATGGCATACATCACCAGCAGCTGGGTCAGGTAGGCTTTGGTAGAGGCTACAGCAATTTCGGGACCGGCATGGGTATATATAACCTTATCCGCCTCCCGGGCTACTGAACTGCCTACCACATTGGTCACTGCCAACACTTTCACACCTTGCCGCTTGGCTTCCCGCAGGGCAGCCAGGGTGTCGGCAGTTTCCCCGGATTGGCTAACTACTATCATCAGATCTTGAGGATTCCACAATACATCCCGATAACGGAACTCGGAGGCGATATCTGTTTCTACCGGTACCCGGGCCAATTTTTCTATGGCTAATCGGCCGACCAAGCCTGCGTGATAGGCAGTTCCACAGGCTACCATAAATATTTTGCCGGCTTGCCGGAAAGTATCATCCATTTCCAAGGAGCTTAGATCAATAAGTCCATCTTCAAATTTCCCAGCCAAGGTGTCCCGGATGGCTTTGGGCTGCTCATGAATTTCCTTTAACATGAAATGCTCATAGCCGCCTTTTTCAGCTGAGACTGGATCCCAGTTGACTGCAAACACTTCTTTATGCACCGGATTGCCTTCAAAATCGGTCACTGTCACTCCCTGAGGGGTCAGCACCGCAAACTCATTTTCATCCATAATGTATACCTGCTTGGTTTTACCCAGAATGGCAGGAATATCGGAAGCTACATAGTTTTCTCCTTCCCCCAGGCCTATGATCAGGGGGCTGTCTTTTTTAGCTGTTACAATGGTATCCGGCTCTTCGCTGCAAATAGCTACCATGGCAAAAGAACCTCGGACCAGGGTCAGGGCTTTTCTTACCGCTGCCTCCAGGGAAACGGTATAAAATTTCTCGATTAGATGAACCAGAACTTCGGTGTCAGTATCGGATATAAAGTCATGGCCTTCCAGTATCAATTCTTTTCTTAAGCTGGCATAGTTTTCTATAATTCCATTATGAACCAGGGCTATGCGACCCGAACAATCGCAATGGGGATGAGCATTAAGATCACTGGGCACTCCATGAGTGGCCCATCGGGTATGACCAATACCCAGCTGACAAGAGCAGTCCGCTCCAAGAACCTTGACCATATCAGCCAGCCGGCCTTTCCTCTTGCAAACCTGAATTTTTCCATCTTCATACATGGCGATACCGGCCGAATCATATCCCCGGTATTCTAGTTTGGCCAAACCATCTATAATTACCGGAACTGCATTGCCTTTTCCGGTATAACCCATAATTCCACACATAGCAAAAACCTCCAATATTAATGCCAATAGGGAGGCTTCCAGGGCGCCAAAGCGGCCCGTCAGACACTGCTATTGAACACTTTTTCTAAAATTAATTCTCATCCCCCTGCGAAAATCCAGCAAAACTGGTTTGGATGCATGAATATGTAGGAACCATTTGATGCAGCATGGTTGCAACACCCTGGGAAGCCGAGGGACGAATATTTATGCATCTATGCGAAATATAACTTTTCGCAGGGGAATCTTACTAAGGATCAACTTCCGCTATCCAACCGGCAGAATCCATTACACTTAAGATGGCTCAAGCCAGTGTAAAGTACTGGGATCTGCCAGGTTTAACTGCGAAATTCATTCTATTCTTTTCCACTTATCTAACCTTTTGTACCGCATATTACTATCCGGTTTTGTGGTCAGGTTTACGATGGTGGTTCACCGGAGGGTATCCGCCGAATAAATCGATTAACCCTCTCCTCGTCACCCAAGAACTATATTTGGGCATAGACAAAAACTCCGGGCTGGACCAAGCATAAGCAGCAGAACCTCTTTAGTCTGCTCCCACCGGGAACCGCCTAAGATCTAAACCCGGTGGTAGGATTATGCTGCCCAACTGGGCTCATCTCTGCCTGGCCTATAGTGTCGGGTCAGGCGCTTTAAACATAGCTGCCGGAATACTTCTCGGCCAGCTGTTCCACCTGGCTTTTGATATCCTCAATCACCTCCTTGAGCAGGTATTGGTCCGGCCCCTGAGCCATTATGCGCAAGAGGGGTTCGGTGCCGGAAGGCCTTACCACTAGTTTGCCCCATTCACCCAATTTTTGCTGGGCTCTGGCAATGGATTCTACTACTGATTCATGGGCCATTACCTGTTCTACATTTTCCAACTTAATATTAACCAGTAATTGTGGCTGTTTCTCCATTTCAGCCGCCAAGCGGGATAGAGGCAGGCTGGTGCGCTGCATGACTTCCAGCAGCTTCAGGGAGGTCAATAGGCCATCTCCGGAAGTAGCATGCTCTTTAAAGATGATATGCCCGGATTGTTCGCCCCCCAGAATGGCACCGTTCTGCAGCATTTTTTCCAGCACATAGCGATCCCCTACTTTGCAGCTGCTGACTCCTATGTTTTCTCTCCTCAAAGCGATATTCAAGCCAATATTGCTCATAACCGTAGCCACTACTTCAGAAGGGTGCAAAAGTCCTCTCCTTTGCATATCCAGGGCGGTGATACACATGATTTGGTCCCCATCGATCTCCTGCCCACACTCATCCACCGCAATGCAGCGGTCGGCGTCGCCATCGTAAGCTATGCCAATATCGGCTTTGTTTTCCAGTACTGTTCTTCTCAAATAGTCGGTATGGGTGGAACCACAGCGGTCATTGATATTGAGTCCGTTGGGCTTATTGCCAATGGTAATGACGCGGGCACCCAACTCTTCCCATAGCATAGGCGCCGCCGCATAGGCGGCGCCATTGGCACAGTCCACCACCATGCGAATATTTTTTAAATCCTGGTCCAGGGTATAACAATCCCTTAGATGCTTAAGATAGTTGTTCAGTCCGTCTTCCAGGTGATAAACCCGTCCCACATCTCCTCCTACCGGCATCCGCTTCAAGTAATGCTGCTTTTCCAGCACCTCTTCAATTTCATCTTCGATTTCATCCAACAGTTTATAGCCATTGGAGCCAAAGAATTTGATGCCGTTATCTTCCACTGGATTATGGGAAGCGGATATAACTATGCCACAAGAGGCTCCATATTTTAGGGTCAGGAAAGCCACCGCCGGAGTGGGGACAATGCCGGCCAAGAGTGCATCGGATCCGGTGGCGCAGATTCCAGCCACCAGGGCTGCCTCCAGCATATCCCCGGAGATCCTGGTATCTTTGCCCACCAAAATACGGGGTCGGCTGCTGCTGTTATGTTGGGCCAATACATAGCTGCCCGCCATGCCCAGACGAAAGGCCAGCTCGGCATTTAAATCCGCATTGGCTATACCTCTAACTCCATCGGTGCCAAACAGTTTTCCCATTATATTAAACCTCCTCAATTATCTCTCTATTCTCCTAATGTTAAATGATTCTTCATCATATAGTTCCGCTTTTTCATCCGGCAATCGGTACTTACTTATAATTTTTTCCGCCGTTTTTAAACCATCCACTGCTGAACTCATTATGCCTCCGGCATATCCTGCTCCTTCGCCGCAGGGATAAAGATTATCCAGGGTAAGGGACGATCTGTTTTCGTTACGGACAATCCTCACCGGGGCTGAGGTGCGAGTCTCCACTCCGGTTAATACCGGGCTGCCTTCCGTGAAAGCAGGCATTTTCTGCTCCCAATAGGCCAAGCCCCGAACCAGTACGGAGGCCATCTCCTCCGGCAAGAGCTCCCACAGATTAGCCCCTTTTACCCCGGGCTGGTAAGTAGTCAAATCCGGGTTCAGCTTCAGGCTCTTCCTCCGCTGCCGAAAATCAGCCATAAGCTGGGCAGGAGCCTGATAATCTTGGCCTCCCAATTGGAAGGCTTTTTTTTCCAAAGTTTCCTGCAGTATTATACCACCCAGGAGCTGTCCCTTCCAGTCAGCAGGTTTGACCGTAACCACCAGGGCGGAATTGGCTATGCCGCTATCCCGAGCCAGGTAACTCATTCCATTGGTAAGCACTCCGCCCGCTTCGGAGGCGGCTGCTATTACCTGCCCCCCGGGGCACATGCAGAAGGTATAAAGGGACCGGCCGCTGCTTAGATCCTGATAAGTAAGATGATAATCTGCCGACCCTAGCCGCGGGTGACCGGCATAGTCACCATATTGAATTCGGTCAATCAAGGCTTGGGGGTGCTCCACTCTTACTCCCAGGGCAAAAGCCTTGGGCTCCAGTTCTATCCCCTGGGCAGCCAGGAGCCGATATACTTCCCGGGCACTGTTGCCTATGGCCAATACCAGGACCGAACAGGGCAGTTTTGAGCCTTTATTTATTATTATGCTTTTTATCCACCTGTGGTTAACATTTATGTCTGTCAAGCGACTGTCAAAGTATATTTCTCCACCTAGATCCAATATTTCCTGCCGGATATTCTTAATCACCTGACGAATCTGATCAGTACCCACATGGGGTTTTTTAACGTATTTAATTTCCTGGGGGGCTCCATGTTGAACAAAGGTATCCAGGACATAGGATATCCTCTCATCACCTATGCGAGTGGTTAACTTGCCATCAGAAAAAGTACCGGCTCCACCCTCTCCGAATTGGGTGTTGGAGTAAGGATTCAACTCCCCCCCTTGCCAGAATTTCTCCACAGCTTTTACCCGGCGCTCCAGGTTTTGACCCTGTTCCAGGATTACCGGCTGATAACCATGGCGGGCCAGGAATAAGGCGCAAAATAGTCCGGCCGGACCTGCGCCGATAATCAAGGGCGAGTAAGGCAGAGCTTGGTCCCCTGGCAGCACGGGTTCAGGGAGCCGAGGTTTAATGATTTTTACTTCGGGAGCAGGCTTTAGCTGCTCCTCTTTTAGCAGTTGGTCAGGCAAGTTGAGATCTACCGCTAAGGTAAAATAGATTTTATTCCGTCGGGCATCTACCGCTTGCTTAACCAACTGGCAATCCAAAATGGCCCCAGGATTAATATTAATCCTAGCGGCGGCGGCCCGGCGCAGGTCCTGTTCCTGGTAATCCAGGGGGAGTCTCAATCCTCCAATCCTTACGATCATAATTCTTCCTCATTTTCTGTTATTGCTTCTATTTCAATTATGGCCAGGACCTGGGCCGGATATAAGGTAGTTCCGCTGGGAGCTTCCAAATCCAGCTGCTGAGTCAAGGATTGGTCAAGTTCATTTATATTTATTACGGGGGTGTTTATCTCCCTTATACCTGCTATGTCTCCTTGGCTGCCGGCTATTTGCACCGTAGCTGGCTGCAACTGAATGCTGACCAGCTGGTAACCCGCGCCCGGTTCTCCCTCAGACTGAATTTTCAGGGGTACTTCTTTAAAACCTTTTTGCTCTGCTACCACCGCAATTACTTTTATCTTATCGGGAAAGACTTCCAGCCCCTGGGTGATGGCCTGTCCCTTTTGGTCCAAAGGAGTCACCTTAAGTTCCAGGCTGCTGATTGAACGGGTAGTGGACAGGTCAACCGAACATAAGACTGCATTCACCTGCTTGGTCATCTCCTGTTCCCCCCTGATCAAGCACTGCTCCGGTTCAGTAATGAGATCGATCAAAGTATAACCGGCTGGAGGCTCGGCCAGAATCTTATACCTTACCGGTACAATCAGCTCCTGAGTGGCCTGCAGAGTTACATTAATGCTTTTAGGCTCAACACTGGTAAATAATGCTCCCATAACTGCACCTAGTTTGACGGGCAGGGTATAGGACCCGGGGGTTTTTCCCTCCAAATCTACATAAGGCTTAATATCCTCGGTTTCCTGGAAAACCCCCCACAGTTTTACTTGTACCTGCTGGGGCCCCACAACCTGTATTCCCTCCGGTATATTTTCATAGAGCAGGTCTACTGTTACCACGTTCTGGCCGGCTCCGTAAGAACCTTCGTTGACTACATAAAACCATAATAAGAGAGCCAGTACTATTGATATTATCTTAAATCCTGTCTTTCTACGATTCCCGTTCTGGCTCGCACGCTGTTTCACCGAACCACCTCCTTTTCAGGCTGCTGCGCCAGTCCTCGCCTCCCCCTAATTCTTCCAAGAGGTTATCCCTGAGACTTACCTCATCCAGGTGACGCTGCAATTTGCCTTCCTTGGCTATGGAGATAGCACCGGTTTCTTCCGATACTATGACTGCAATGGCATCTGATACCTCAGTAATGCCTATCCCTGCCCGGTGACGGGTGCCTAATTCCGGGTCCAGGTAGGGATTATCACTTAAAGGGAGGAAACAGGCGGCTTTCTCAATGCGCAGATTGGAAATAACCACAGCTCCATCATGCAAAGGGGTATTGGGCACAAAAATATTTATCAGCAAAGACGCTGATACCTGGGCATCCAGGTCTACCCCGCTCTCCATATATTCCCCGATCCCGGTTTCCCGAGTGATAACTATTAAGGCCCCCACCTGGTTGCGGGACAGCACTGCGGCGGCAGCACTGAGTTGGCGGACCATATGCTCCGAATTATTCTGGGAAGCCGTCCTTTTCCGGGTGGTAAAAAAGCTGCCCCGACCAATCTGTTCCAGTATGCGCCTTAGTTCAGGTTGAAATACAATGGGAAGGGTGATGGCAAAGATTATCCATAGTTTCTCCATCAGCCACTTGACCATGCTCAGGTTCAAATAGCTTATTAAGACAGAAAAGCCCAGTAAGAGCACCAAGCCTTTAAGCAGCTGCTCCGCTCTGGTTCCGCTGATTACACGTAGGATGCGATAGAATACATAGGCAACTATGGCAATATCCAACAAAGTGCGGATTATGTCCCAGGGGCTGGCAATTACCCCCGACAGTATACTGAGATCCATTTTGACCTCCAACTTTTATGTAAACTTAAGACTAACTGTATAACAAATCAATGCTAATCGCAACCATGGTCCTACTAATCTCAAGCTCCTGACCGAGGATAATGCAAAACCGCTAAAACCCCTCTTGCTATCTGTATCTTAGCCGTTTCATTTACCAGCACATTGGATATGGCATAGGGATTCTCACACTGCAACAGAGCATTTTCCAGGGGATAGGCAAATCCCCTGATATTTACTCCTTGGACCTCTCCCCCCAGGGGCAGCAGAGAAACCAGATCTCCCACCTGCCCGGACAGGGACATTTGGCCCGTCAATAGGTAGATAGTGCAGCTAGGACTGTAATGGATAATCTCTATGTTGTTCCTTACATAATCTATTCCACTGTACAGGTTGCTCAAGCTATGGTCCAAACGCCCACCCTGACTGCCCAGCAATATTATTTCTTTGGCTTCCATCCCGGCTGCCACCTGCAAAGCCAACTGCATATCTGTAAAATCTTTGCGCCTGGGATATTGCTGAAAAGATACTCCCTGCACGGCATAAAAGTTTTTGGTCTTAATGCTTATGGAATCCAGGTCGCCGATAATACAGTCCGGCATAACTCCCAAGATCTGAGCATAATTGGCTCCCCCATCCGCACAAATAATCCTGTCAGCGGATGATAAAATTTCTTTATACCGGCTAAGATCTCCATACTCACCATTGGCCATTATTATACACTTCATACCAATTCTCCCGATCTACTTGTGATTCTCCTGCAAAAACAATTTGATGCAGCATGGTAGTACCCTTCGAGTAGTGGAATAACTTGTTTATCCAATAAAATACTATACCAGAGATAAGCCCCTGGCAAATGTTTTTGGAGAGATACATATATATCTGATTCCTGGCGGTCCAAGACCGCCCCTACAATATGGTAAAGATCGGGGTGAAAAATATTATACTTCTTAAATTGACAAAGAAATTCTATATGATTATAATTCTACTTAGCCTAAATGTAGCAAAGGAGGATATAATAAATGGCCTACATAATTAACGACGAATGCATAGCTTGTGGAGTATGCGTTGATGAGTGCCCGGTTGAAGCCATCAGTGAAGGTGATGAGATTTATGTAATCGATCCCGAACTATGCACCGACTGCGGCTCATGTGCGGATGTTTGCCCGGTAGAAGCCCCTCAGCCTGCCGACGACAAATAAAGCAATAATATTTAAAAAACCCGGTTTTTGTGTCGGGTTTTTATTTTTTCTGAATTATTTTTGATTCCCCTTTCCGCGTAACGTAACCGCAGGGGAATCATTTATTTTAAACCATTAAAATCCAGTTGTCTTAAAGCTTCATAGAGGATGATGGCGGCAGAATTACCTAGATTAAGTGATCTCCCTATATTCAGCATTGGTATGCGGATCCGCGAATCGGGGAAGGCTTCTAAAATGGAGGCTGGCAGTCCTTTAGTTTCACAGCCAAAAACGATGGCATCCTGATCTCCATAATTTACCTGCTGATAGCAGCGATCAGCCTTGGTTGTGGCCAGGTATATATTGCCATTTTTCATACCAGCCTGAAACTGGGAAAAATCATCCCATACCTTAAGATCTACCAAAGGCCAGTAATCAAGTCCAGCCCGTTTCAGGTAGCGGTCCTCCAGAGAAAAACCCAAGGGCTGAATCAGGTGCAGTTTGCTCCTGGTCAAAGCGCAAGTGCGGGCTATATTTCCAGTATTTTGAGGTATTTCGGGTTCTACCAGTACAATATGCATAAAAAAAACCTCCTCATCAATGTAAAGGCCGGACTAGCCCCAGCACCAATATTGATCCCTTATGCCCTGGCTTACCAGCTTTTATCCCCTGGAGTTATTTTCTAATTATATTACTAGCCTTATACCCTTGTCTACCGGGGGTGTCAGGCAGGAACTTATCAACCACATGGAACACACGCTAGTATTCGAATTCTTGGCTCCAAACGGGCGGTCAAAGACCGCCCCTACAATTATTGGGCGATTAGAACCACTGGGTAAATGGGGATAAACCATTTATGGGTGAACTTTTTTAGAGGCTTACCCAATAACTTAACACTCGCATAAGAGCGGGTAGACAGGATAAACTATCGATAAAAGGAAGGAGTGATAAATCTTTGCCTAATAAGCATCGTAATCTATGGCTTGTATTGCTGTCGTTGTTCTTGGTCTTGAGCATTTGCGGCTGTGCCCCCAAGGAGGAGCAGGCACCCACTAAGAAGCCCCAGCTTCCTAAAGCCAATACTGCTAACCTGGCCGATGAGGTAGAAAAATATCAGGGCCAGGAGCCCACCATCAGCCTGTACCGCAAGAGTACCGGGGCTAAACAACAGCTTAAGCTGGAACAGTATATTAAAGGAGTGGTGGCAGCGGAAATCGGGGATAAATTCCCTATGGAAGCTCTTAAAGCTCAGGCCATCGTAGCCCGAACCATGACTCTGGCTCTGCTGGAATATGAAAACGGGACCCGGGGTAAGTATAATACCGATGCCAGTGATGATCATACTGAATTTCAAGCCTACGATGAAAAGCGCATTACGGAACGCATAGCCAAGGCGGTGGATGAAACTCGGGGGGAGGTGTTGACTTACCAGGGTAAGTTTGCCTACGCCTTGTTTAGCTCGGTTTCTGGAACTAAAACCGCCAGCATCGAGGAGGGGTTTCCCAAGCTGAAAGACAAGGCCGGATACCTGGTGCCGGTGGAGACCAATGGCATCAGTATAGCTCCCGAAAAATATCGCAACTGGACGGTAAAGGTACCCCTAAGTGAAGTACGCAATATTATGGGTTCCAAGGCTGGGGACTTGAGCGATATTAAAATTGGCAAAAAAGGTCCTTCTGGCCGGGCATTGACCATTACCGCCGGGGAGGCTTCCATTCCTGCGGTGGACCTGCGGGAAAAAATCGGCTTTGATCGCCTGTACTCCACCTATTTCACCAATATTAAAGCTGAGGGAAATAATATCATTTTTAAGGGCAGCGGATGGGGTCATGGAGTAGGAATGGAGCAATGGGGCGCCCAGCTCATGGCCGACAAAGGCAAGAATGCTCGGGAAATCGTGCAGCATTACTTCCCCCGGCTCAGCTGGCTCAAATTGTATGATTAAAAGGAGTTAGTATTCGCTATATCTTCTGTCGGGACATTCCCCGAATCTCTAAACAGTCTGGATACACCCACAGCTTGACTGGTGAACTATCAGGAATTTTTTTTTTAGGTTATCAGTCTCTGTGGGTATCCGCCGTATAGTGCTGTTAAGCAGCACATTGTAGTCTCGGTAGGGGGGATCTAAAATCTTCTTCGCTGCACTCAAAATGACAAGCTAGATTTTTGTATTATGCAAAACTGCCAACCCCCTTTCTTATTTATTCGTTTATATTTGGATATATCCTTTCATCAGTGAATCCTGGGGCTGGCAGCACCTTCATACACCCTCCTCAGCAGCTCCATCTCCACTGCGGTCGTTTACAGCTGCAGTGTAAATGCCGCTCAGAATTAGGAGACCCCCAGCTAGTTGATACCATAACAGAGACTCTGAAAAAATAAAAAAGGCTAGTATACTGGCTCCCACTGATTCTCCCAAAATGGATACAGCTACCACGGGAGCCTTTACATATTTTAGGGCCCAGATTATTATGCCATGTCCGGCGATACCTGGTCCTAGGGCTAAAAGTACAAATAACAGCCAATCCTGAGCTGGATAACTGAAGAATTCCTGCCCACTGATCAAGGTGGCTAAGAAGAGGGTTATACCAGCCACTCCTGAGACCAAGGCGGTATAGCTCATGGCCTCTACTCGGGCTCTTACCCGACGCCCCACTAAAATATATACCGCCACGAACAGGCCGCTTAAAAGGGCCATCAGGTCTCCCATCAGCCGACCCTGATGCCAGTCGCCCCCGGCAATAAAGGAGCTGCCTACCAGGGCCAACAGGATGCCCCCCACCGCTTTGATATTTATTTTTTCATGGAGCAACAAGAAGGAAAATAGGAGTACAAAGATGACCTGCAGATTAGTAAATATGAC
>JAAYJK010000089.1 GCA_012522955.1 Syntrophomonadaceae bacterium | reverse complement strand
GGCATATCCTTCTGGAGAATCGGCAACGGTTTTTATGACTTGTACCAAGTCCTAGACCAATAGCATATGAAACACAAGGGGACGAAACACGGGGACGTTCTTTCTGTCTTAGTCAATATTTTGCTATAGCCCTTCCCAAAGCAGGAAAATCTTAAAATAACGGAGAATTCATCTATATATTTATTAGCTTTAAGGAGATGCCAGGTATGGAAAGCGGAGCTTTAGCTATGCCATGCTTTATGGAGAGATTACCCGATCCTTGCGCCTGCCAGCAGGTGCTTACGGATAGCCTTGGTCATCCGGTCGATTGCGTTTTGTTGGAGGTAAACCAGGCTTTTGAAGAGATGTGGGGCCTTTCCCGAGACCAGTTGATCGGAAGAAGAATCAGCAGGCTGTTTTCCGATATACCGCAAATCTCCTGGGATTGGCTGAGCTCTGCCCGGGCTGCTCTAAGCGGTGAGAGCAGTTCTGCTCAGTATTTTTTCCCGCCCGCCCAAAAATGGTATGACATTACGGTCTTCACCTATGAACCAGGCCGCTTGGCCGTTATTTTTCACGATATAACCGACCTTAAGCAGGAGAATCAAGCCTTGCAGGAGAGCCAGGACTGGTATTCCAATCTCTTCAAAAAGGCCCCCATAGGCATCGTTTTTGTGGATACCCAAGGGAATGTAATAAGGTCTAACTCCCGCGCCTTGGAAATCTATGGCACCCATCCCCAGGGGCCGGAGAATAACGTAGTCAATGTATACCAACCTCCCTTTGACCGAGCGTCCAAAGCCTTGCGCATCTGCATGGGGCAAAAGGAAGTGCAGATATTCGAAGATTATTACCCCCATCCGGGGAAGAATTCACTATATTTGCGCTATAGAATGAATCCCAAATATGATGCTAATGGGGATATTACCGGAATTATCATCAGCGTTGAGGACATTACCGAAGGGCAGCGGGCCCAGCAAAAACTCCAGGAAGCCCATAGGCAATTGGAGCAGATCATTGAGCACCTGCCGGATGCCACCATGATTATTAATGAAGCCGGGCAGATTATTTTCTGGAACCGGGAAATGGAGAAGATGTCCGGGGTTCCCAAAGAGCAAATAATCGGTCAGGGCGATTATGCATATGCCGTACCCTTTTATGGAAAACGGCGCCCGGTATTGATAGACCGGGTTTTGGCCTCAGATTCACAGCCCCTGGACCAATTCGATTTCATTCATGCGGAAAACGGCAGGCAGGTTGGAGAAATATATGTACCCCGTCTCTACCATGGTCAGGGTGCTTATTTATTGTCCTCGGCTACCAAGCTTTATGATATAGAAGGGAATACCATAGGGGCCATTGAAACCATCCGTGATATCACTAAGCGCAAAAACCTGGAGATAATGCTCTTTTTAGAAAAGGAACAGTTCAAAACCACCCTGTTATCCATTGGTGACGGCTTTATCTCCACTGATCCCCAGGGCCAGGTAGTCTTGATGAACCAGATCGCCGAACTCCTAACCGGCTGGAGTCAGGACCAAGCGCGAGGCCGGCCCTTGGAAGAAGTATTCCATATAATAAATGAATTTACCGGCGAAAGATGTGAGAACCCGGTACAGAAGGTCCTGGAGACTGGAAGTATTGTGGAACTGGCTAATCACACCATTTTACTCAGCAGAGACGGCAGCCGCAGGCCCATTGAAGACAGTGCCGCCCCCATCCGGGATGAAGGGGGACAGATCAATGGAGTGGTCTTAGTATTTCGGGATTTTACCGCCAGAAGGGAAAAACAGGCCCGAATAGAATACTTGAGTTATCACGATCAGACCACCGGATTGTTTAATCGGCGTTATATGGAGGAAGAGGTCAAGGAGCGAAAAATATTCCGGGAGTTGCCTTTATCTGTTATTATGGCCGATGTAAATGGTTTGAAGCTGACCAATGATGTTTTCGGTCATC
>JAAYJK010000088.1 GCA_012522955.1 Syntrophomonadaceae bacterium | reverse complement strand
GTAGGTTCCTATTGCACTCCCAGTTATGAAATGTCCATGGCCAATCGTCTGGTACGCTTCTTTCTTCTGCTGGGAACCGGATTCTTCAGATTGCCCGGACTTATTATAAGCAGTATTCTGGCTTTGCTGTTGGCGGCTTTCACCAAATCCTTTAATGTTCCTTATTTATGGCCTTTAATTCCGTTTAATTACCGGGCCTTTAAAAGTATAATTATTCGTTCTCCAGTACCGATACAGAACCTGCGACCGGAAATTCTTCATCCCAGGGACCGACGCAGACAACCGGTGCCGGCTCTAAAAAGGAGGCATAAGTAAATATGAAAACCGTAGGAATGCCCAGAGGCTTATTCTATTACTATTATTATCCCTGGTATAAGACTTTTTTTAATGATTTGGGAGCCCGGGTAATATTATCTTCACCCACCACCCGCATAACCATAGATCAGGGTATTAATAAGGCGGTAGATGAAACCTGTTTCCCCATTAAGGTCTATTTTGGCCATGTACAGGAGCTATGCCAGTACGATTTGGATTACCTATTCGTACCGCGAATAGTAAGTATAGAGGCCAGAAGCTATATATGTCCCAAATTTATGGGAGTACCGGATATGATCCGGGCTTCCTTCAGTAGCTTGCCTCCATTGATCGATATTACTATCGATCTCAGTCGTTCCCAGCGCAGTTTTAAAGAGGAGCTTTATAAAACCGGCCAATTGTTTAGTAAATCAAGGCGCAGGATTAAAGCTGCTGAGGAGCATAGCAGCCAGGAATTGAAATACTGCCAAACTATAGCTGCTCAGGGGTACACCATGGCTGAAGCCATAGATATCTGGGAGGGGCAGGAGCTGACCAGCACTTGGGACAGCGATCTGTGTATAGGAGTGTTGGGACATGGGTATTCTCTATATGATCAGACTATAAGCCTGGATATAATTGGACGCCTGAGAAAAATGGGATGCCGGGTAGTACTGCCTGAAGTTTTGCCCGGGGAAAGGGTGGAGAACGAGGCGGCGACCATGCCCAAACGAATCTTCTGGACCTTGGGTCGTAAGATGGTGGGTAGTGCCTTTTCCATGGAAAAGATGCCGGAGATTGATGGGATTATTTATGTAGCCTGTTTTGGCTGCGGACCAGATTCCTTTATTGGCGAGATAATTGAACGCAAGCTAAAAGGTAAACCATATATGATGCTGGTAATCGATGAACATACCGGGGAAGGCGGACTGGTAACCAGGCTGGAAGCCTTCTGTGATATGTTGAGAAGAAGGAGGAGGCAGAAGATTGAAGATAACCTACCCGCATATGGGTAATGCCTGCATTGCCATTGAAGCCATGCTGCAGAAATTAAAGCTGGAGGTAATACCGCCTCCTCCCATAAGTAAAAAGACTCTGGAAATTGGTGTCAAACATTGTCCAGAATTTGCTTGTATGCCACTGAAAATAACTATGGGTAACTTTATTGAAGCCCTGGATAGGGGAGCTGATACCATATTAATGGCCGGTGGCTGGGGGCCCTGCCGTTTTGGCTATTATGCCCAGGTGGAAAGGGATATATTATCTGATCTGGGTTACAGTTTTGAGATGGTAATACTGGAGGCCCCTGATTCGCGAGTATCCGAATTATTCCGGCAATTACAAGCCCTGGGCCAAAATGTAAGCATTTGGGAAGCTTTTAAAGCCTTGAAATTTGCCTGGCACAAACTACAGGTGGTGGAAGAACTGGAGAAGAAAATATCCTATGTTCATCCCCGGGCTCTGGATAAAAGAAAGGCAGAAAACATATATGATCAGGCCCTACGGGAAATCAAAGAGACTCAGGATAAAGAGGAAATCGATCAGCTGGGAATAAGCTGTCTGGCTTCCCTGGACCAACTAGCCTTAAGAGCAGAAGAACCCTTGAGAATAGGCTTGGTAGGGGAAATATACACGGTATTGGAACCCATGGCCAATTTCCGTATAATTTGCTGTTTGGGTCGGTTAAGTGTAGAAGTGGATAATTCAATATACATAAGCGATTGGCTAAACGATCATTTGCTGGGAGGCCTGGTCAAAAAATCCCATCGCCGGGAATTGGTCAAATGTGCTGGTCCCTACTTAAATTACTTTGTGGGTGGTCATGGTTTGGAAACAGTAGGATCTACCGTTAGTTATGCCCACCAAAACTATGATGGAGTAATTCAGCTGGGTCCTCTGACCTGTATGCCCGAAATAGTAGCGCAATCGGTACTTAAGCGGGTAAGCAGTGAGGAAGGTATTCCCTGTATGACTCTCTATTTTGATGAACATGCAGGCGCAGCCGGGATTCAGACCCGGCTGGAAGCCTTTACTGATATGTTGAGACGGAAAAAGTTAGCCAAGGCTGCAATGTATTAAGGAGGGAAACAATGTCCTATTACCTGGGAGTTGATATTGGTTCAGTAAGCAGCAATTTTGTTTTAATAGACGAGAAACAGCAAGTTCAGGAAAAGCTGTACTTAAGAACTGAAGGTAATCCGGTTAGAGCCATCAAACAAGGGTATAAAGAGCTGTTGGAAAAGAGACAGGAAGAATTGGACATCAAGGGCATAGGTACCACTGGCAGTGGTCGTCATTTAGCTGATATTATTCTGGGAGCGGATGTGGTAAAAAATGAGATAACTGCTCATGCGGTGGCTGCCTCCTGGTTTTATCCTGAGGTGCGTACCATTATAGAAATTGGTGGCCAGGATTCCAAAATCATCATCCTGCAGGATGCAGTGGTTAGCGATTTTGCCATGAATACGGTATGCGCAGCCGGTACCGGCTCCTTTTTGGATCAGCAGGCATCCCGTTTAAATATGTCCATATACGATTTTGGTCCCACTGCTTTAAAATCAAAACAGGCAGTAAGGATTGCCGGGCGCTGTGGGGTCTTTGCGGAATCGGACATGATTCACAAACAGCAGATGGGCTATCCCCTCGAAGACATACTGATGGGATTATGTGAAGCTCTGGTTAGGAACTATTTAAACAATGTGGGCAAAGGCAAAAAAATAGAAGCCCCCATAATATTTCAGGGAGGAGTAGCGGCTAATGCCGGGTTAAAAATAGCCTTTGAAAAAATCCTGCAGACTCCAATCATGATTCCTCCTTATTATGACGTAATGGGAGCCATAGGCGTGGCCATACTGGCCCGGGAATACATTGAAGAACATCGCTGTAATACGGCATTCAAAGGAGATTCTTTTATAATTGAAGGCCAGTTCAACAGCAGCAGTTTTGAATGCAAAGGATGCCCCAACCTGTGTGAGGTGGTTTGCATTAAAAGAGAGCAAGAAATTCTGGCCTACTGGGGTGATCGCTGCCAGAAATGGGAAAGCTCCCTGGGTCATAAGGAAGTGGGGTAGTCCTGTACCCCACTCTGAGTTAGGGCTTTTCCCAGACCAGGATGATAAAACCCGGTCTTTCCAGCTCAGCCATTCGCCTTTCCTCCTCCAGCAGGGTATAAGTCTTGACTTCCTGGCCCGGAGGTGCCG
>JAAYJK010000087.1 GCA_012522955.1 Syntrophomonadaceae bacterium | reverse complement strand
GGGTTCACTGCCATCAGTAGTATAATAGATCTTGGTTTTGACATTCCCTCTTAAAACCACCTGCGTACCCGGGCTCACTTCCCCGCCAGCGGTTTCTACTTTCTTGCCGGAAAGCGGATCGATGATCTTGGCCACTGGCGGTTCCCATCGCTCCAGAGGATCGGTAGTAACGGTAATAGTCTGCAGCAGCTTGACAAAGGTCAAAACCGTCTGTTCGGTTGCTGCCCGCTGCCCCAGGCATAATACCGGGGTATCAGCCGTATCCATATCATTAAAATCATCCGATCTTTCCATCCGTTTCAGTGCCACTAAAGGCTCTATCTCGGTTTGGGCTGGGAATACATAGCGCTTCTGCTGCAGTAACTCCTCTACGGTAAAATCAGTCCAGTAACCGTCAGTACCCATGAAAGTAATCAATCGGGCATCTGCTGTGATGCCTGCATGATCCAGCAGCACCTGCAGAGGAATCCCTTCCGTTGCTACCGGAAAATCCATGGGAAAATCATTGGTAGCCGAGAATACTGTCCTTACCTGCGGCATCGCTTCCAGCTCGGCCCGGGTAAAAACCGTATCCTCCCTCACCCCATCTCCCATTATGCATAACAAACCAATGGTCTGAGTGATGCCGGCATCAACATATCCGTCCGCTTTAACCGTTATCTTATAGTCTTTCGAAGTGCGAAACCTTGATTTGTCGATGGTGATCTGGCCCTGGCCTATAGAGTATTTCTCCCTATCAATAGATGCTCCATCAACCAGGATACTCTTTATGGCATCCCTCCAGATCCCATCATCATTGAAAATCAATTCTATCGGCTTATTAACCACATTAAGATTGGTATCGACCGCCAGGACCGGCGGCGTTTTCAAGACACCTGCAATTGGTACTGCCCCGTTATCAACAGCTGCGGTACAGCTAAAGGCGGTCAGTAAACTGCTGCCGGTCAGCATCACCAGTGTCAGCAATATGGTCAGCATTATAGCGCCCGTTCTGCTTCTTGTCTCCAGCAAAAATAATCCCTCCCCTGTAGCCTATCTCCATTTTCTGTTTTACTTCGGTCAGCGATTAGTAATAAACAGCCTGACTTACTTCTAACACATTTTCTCTAAGTAAGCTTTTACAAGAGGTTTAGCTCTCTGCACATATCTGCTATCATAACTGCTGCCTCAGCCCTGGTAGCAGAGACCTGCGGTTTAAACGAACTTCCATCCGCGGCATCTACAATACCGCAATTTGCCAGTACAGCTATGTCTTGTTTTGCCCAGGACGATATTTTCTCTTTATCACTGAATTGGTTCAGGATTTTCTCAGCATCACCTGCTGATATCCCAGGCTCCTTTTTCAGCGCCCGGGCAATCATAACTGCCAGCTGTTCATGATTCACATAATCATCCGGGGCAAAAGTACTGGCATTGTAGCCGTTTATCAAACCAGCCTGTACTCCGGCCGCTACCGGGTTATAATACCAGGAGCTGACTAGTACATCCGTAAAACTAAGGGTTTTACCCTGCTCGGGAGTGAGCTGTAAAGCTGTTGTAAGCAGTTTGGCGATCTGAGCCCGGGTTAATTTTCCTTCCGGTTGGAATTCCGTGGCACTCATCCCGTTGATGATACCTTTGTCTACCAGGGCATATACGTCATCCCGGGCCGGGTGGTTTTGCAGGTCCACAAACTGCCTGCTCCATGAAGAAGATGGTGTCGACCCTGCTACCAGATATTCATAAGTAGCCACCTGGCTGTCCAGTTTACCCATACCGATAGTCCTGGTCTTGATAGTTAAACTCTTATCAATAGTTATAGCTTTATTCAGCTCCGGCTGGAAGCTGGGATAGCTTATATTGGCTATCTTGCTCCCATAACCGGGTTCACTTCCGTCAAGGGTATAATAGACCAGGGCATGATAAGGAGTTCCATCCTTATATTGAATAGTGACCTGGGTTCCAGCAGGCACCGTCCCGGGTGCCACATCCGGCTGAGGAGCATCCCACTGCTGTAGCGGGGTAGTCAATACCTCTATGGTTCCTCCCTGATACAGTCCGCTTAACTGACGGTTCATGCAGCAGGTCGGTTCATTAATAGCACATTGTCCATAAAGCAGTTTGCCGTGGTTCTTATTCAAGGCAATCATGGTTTCCACCGGCTTTTTGCCTTTTTCACTGCGAACCGGGGGCCATATACTGAGGTTTTCCTCATTTTCACCCTCCGGGAAATAGTATCGGGGTTCTTCTAAAAGCTGGTCTTTGGTAAATTCAAAATAAACCGCATCATTCACTTTTACCCGAATAAGAGTAGCATTATCTTTTAATCCGGCTTGATCCAGAATAGTTTTTAGAGTCGGTCCCTGCATATCTTCAAAAATCTGCAGTGAAGGCCAGTGATTATAGCCGGAATAGGTATATTTAGCCTGCGGCAGGGCCTCCAACTCGGCCAGGCTGAATTCCACCGTTTTTTCCACCCCGTCCCCGGT
>JAAYJK010000086.1 GCA_012522955.1 Syntrophomonadaceae bacterium | reverse complement strand
TGTATTTGACTTTTATGGAGTGAATAGTAATGCCAGTGCCAATGCGCAGAGCCCATTCCGGACTCAATAAATTTATCATTTTTGTTCTAATAGGGGCAATACTGTGCAGCCTGCCGGGTTTTATCGATCCGCATCCGGCCGGCGCTGTCTGCGGCAGTACAGGAGTACCCTCAGACACCCTGACCATCAAGGTGGGCTATTTTGGTGGCCCTTATTACACCAAAAAGGTTTACACCCTGACCGATTTTGACCGACTGCCCCAGGTACAACAGGCTTATACCTTTATCGATAGTATGGGGGCCATATGTATAGATGCGGCGGCCGGGGTGAAATTAAGTGATTTATTGATTGACGCTGGAGTGGATGTCAACTCGATACAAACATTTTATGTAAATACCAACGATGTCCAAATCGGCTGGTACATAAACCTGGACCGGTCCGAATTACTCGACACACCCCGCTACTATTATCCCAACCTGGCCTCACACTGGGATTATGATACTAAAACTCCCCTGGAGGGGGCTTTGGAGGAAGCGGTGCGGGTAGACCCGATCATAGCTTATAAGGATAACTGGCAGAGGTATAAAGCTGAACCAGATTTCAGCGCTTTTGATACCTCCTCTCGGTTTAGACTCATGTTCGGACAGAAAGACGCCAGGGAGGATAATGCCTATCAATCTGCCAAATGGATACATACCATAGAGATTATGCTGGGTGGCATGCCACCTTCCCAGGTAACTCTGGACCAGGAATGGGTGAATCTGAAAGTGGGCAGTACTGTAAAGCTCACTGCCAATATAGCTCCCGAAGAGGCCACGGAAAAAAGTGTTACCTGGAGTTCCAGCAACCCCGAAGCAGCCTTAGTTGATGAAAACGGCGTGGTTACCGTGGTTGGTGAGGGTAGTGCGGTTATTACCGTTACTACCATAGTTGGAGAATTAACCGCCAGCTGTGTGATCAACGGGCCGGAGCCGATAGCTGCAGCACCGGGGAGCGGTGTGGCCGACAGCAGCGAATCTCCAAGCAATGGTCAGATGGAAGAGGAAGTGGGAAGCAGTCAACAGCATCTGATCGACCGGGAACTGACGCAAAATGTAGTATCTCTGAATGAGGTCGGTGAACAGCCTTGGAGAATATACCAGATGTCAGCTGATGCGGTAGCCTTACCCAGGCAGGAAAGGGAAAATGTTCTGGACCCTTACGCTGCGATTATATTTCTGTTTTTGTTAGTATATGGCTCAGGTAAAAGATATGTGGAATTTAGAGGGAGGTAGCGATGTGATTATTTCTATTTTAAAGCCGCTCCAGGATACCATGCATTCGGTTTCCGGCGGCTTACTCATGCCTACCATTGCAGTACTGCTGCTGATGCTGGCTTTTACGGTAGTTGAAATCGGAGGTCTAATAACGGAAATCATCTTCGAACGGCGTAAGGTACATATAAATGTTCCCAGGATGATTAATGCTTTCCAGGATAAAACACCTGAGGAAATTTTGGGCGATATTGACCAAAGCGGTTTGTTCCGGCGGCAGAAGGCAGCTCTAAGAGAGCTGATTGATAACCGCACTTTGCCGGTAATATCCCTGCAGGCAATAGCCCGCAGGCTGCTAGCTCAAGAAGAATTACATTATGCGAAAATAACCTCCCGGACCGATCTAATAGCACGGGTAGGACCCATGTTTGGTCTCATGGCTACTCTTATCCCCCTAGGTCCAGGTTTGATCGCTATGGGGCAGGGAGATACCAAAACCCTGGCTGATTCATTATTAACCGCTTTTGATGCCACCGTTGCCGGTCTGGCCGCGGCAGCGATCTGCTTTGGCATCTCCCGTTTGCGTAGAAGATGGTATGAAGACTATATGAGTTCACTTGAGGCCCTTATGGAAAGTCTATTGGAGGTGTTTGCCCGTGAACGGGGGATTAAGGAGTAGAAGACTAAGGATGCCGGAAGAAGTCAGCCCACTGGAGGGAGCAGTAAACATAGTGGATGCTATGTTGGTATTTGCCTGCGGCTTGATGCTTTCTCTGGTTATTCACTGGAATGTTAATCTGGACCAGGTAAGAGAGCAGGTTAACCTTCAGATGGGGCAGGAGGTTACGGAGAATACGGAAATAAAGGATAACCTGATAAAAACTCAGGATGAAGGAGATATTTACCAAAGAATGGGTATTGTCTACAAGGATCCCGAAACTGGACAATTATTTATGGTTACTAATGAATAGGCGATTATGTGGAGTGTCAAATGTCATAATATGCCTGAACAGCCATACTTAAGCCCCAAAAAGGTATTTTGGATAAAGAGGTGAAAGGATATGGGCATCGGACAAAAAATATTTGATAGATTTTCTCTCTATGATTTGATTATCATAGCCATGATGTCGGCCCTGGGGATTGCTATTAAACCGGTGGTTGCGCCTCTGAGTCATATTTTAATCGGCCCCTTGCTGATACCGCCGGGAGCAGTTACCGGCGGTCTATATATGATCTGGCTGGTACTGGGGTTTGGTATTACCGAGAAAAGGGGGACCATGACCTTGATCGGTCTGGTACAGGCTATCCTGGTCATTGCTACCGGCATGGTGGGCTCACAGGGAGTAATGAGTCTCTTCACCTATACCTTGCCCGGCCTGGTGGCTGACCTGGGATTGTTAATAATAGGTCACCGGGTTTGCTGCCTGCCCTGTGCTTTCCTGGCCGGGCTCTTGTGTAATGTAACCGGGACGGTTATGGTAAATCTGGTCTATTATCGTTTTCCCTTGATGCCCTTGCTATTTAGTCTGAGTCTGGCGGCCTTGTCCGGGGGGATAGGCGGACTAATAGCCTTTAAGATTGTAGAGCAGATACGGAAGTATCAGAAGCCGAACTGGAATACAGAGCAGGGCTGAGTCGAAGAACAAATTACAGATCGAGGTGGGAACGGGCTTATGGATGCGGTGATAGTTAAGGACCTGAGTTATCAGTATTGGCCGGAAGGTCCGCAAGTGTTAAAAAATATTAGTTTCCAGGCAGCCCGGGGTGAGATGCTGGTGATAACTGGTCTTAGTGGCTGCGGTAAGAGTACGCTCTGCTATTGCCTGAGCGGAATTGCCGGCCATAGAAGGGATGCAGTAATGCAGGGACAGGTACTGGTGAATGGAAAAGATGTGCGAGGATTAAGAGCAGCCAGCCTGGCCCTGGAAGCAGGGATGGTTTTTCAGGACCCGGATACTCAGCTTTTTTCTCCCAGCGTGGAAGACGAAATTGCCTTCGGCCCGGAGAATCTATGCCTACCTCCAGATGAAATCCGGGCTCGGGTGGATCAGGTTCTTGATTTGCTGGACATTTCATCATTAATCAAAGCTAATCCTTATCATCTTTCCGGGGGGGAAAAACATCTGGTGGCTCTGGCTGCAGTATTGGCCCTGGACCCGCCGGTATTAATACTGGATGAGGTGATGTCTCGGCTGGACAGGCATGGAGTGATGCGAGTGACCGAAGTTCTTCAAACTCTCAGAAATGCCGGGAAAACTATCATTGCGGTTGAGCACCGGCTGGAGACGGTAACTTTCGCGGATCGCTTGATGGTGATGGAAAAAGGAGCCTTGCTTCGATGGGGAACAACAAAAAACATCCTGGCTGACCAAGAGTTTCTGGCAGCCCAACACTTGCTGGATTAATAATCAAAGGAAATAAACCCGGGGGGATAGCTGTGTCTTTTTTAAAACTAAGTCAGGTAAACTTCCGTTATCCCAAACAGGAGAAACTTACCTTGGATAATATCAACCTGGAAATAGATCAAGAACAGGTAACCGCTGTCATCGGACCTAATGGCAGTGGTAAGACTACCCTCAGCAAAGTGATAATTGGGGTTTTGCCAGCCACCGGAGGCCAGATTCTTCTGCAAGGCTCGAAGGTAGAAGAATATTCCCTGGCCCAAATCGGACGGCGTATTGGGTATGTTTTTCAGAATCCTGATCTGCAGCTTTTTTGCGGAACAGTAGCTGAAGAAATCGGCTTTGGCCTGATCAACCAGGGTTATGAAGCAGATCGGGTAAAGGAAAGAGTAGATTTCTACCTGGAATACTTTCATCTGGCTGAGTATCGGCAGGCTTTTCCCCTGCATTTAAGCCAGGGAGAAAAACAACGAGTGGCAATAGCCTCAGTACTGGCTACCGAGCCCGAGTTCATGATACTAGACGAACCTACGGTAGGCCTGGATGCCTATCGCAAAAAGATATTAGCAGCCTATTTGCAGAAAATTGCTCGTTCTGGCCGAGGAATGATATTGATCAGCCATGACATGATTTTTGTCAACCGGCTGGCAGACCGGATTATACAGATGGAAAAGGGTTGTATAGTGGGTGACAGTGATGGGAAAGGAGACAACGATCATGACACTTGATCCCAGAACCAAGATGGTTATAGTTGTCTGTCTCTCTACCCTGGCTTTGATTTATAATACCCCTGAGCGGCTATTGCAGCTGTTAATAGCAACCGTGCTGCTTCTGCTCCTATTCAGGATCGATATCCCCTCGGTATGGGTTTACTTGAAGCGGTTCTTACAGCTCATGCTGGTAGTCTTTATCATCCAGTGTATTTTCACCCGGGG
>JAAYJK010000085.1 GCA_012522955.1 Syntrophomonadaceae bacterium | reverse complement strand
GGGACTGACTGGATAGTGCTTTCTAAAAGTTAGCCAGTTGGAATGAAATAGCGGAGGAAAAACTAAAAGGAGGATATCAATGTCAGTTATTACTATGAAACAATTGCTGGAAGCAGGAGTTCACTTTGGTCATCAAACCCGCAGGTGGAATCCCAAGATGGCTACCTATATTTATATGGAGCGCAATGGGATTTACATTATCGATCTGCAGCAAACGGTGAAGAAATTTGATGAGGCCTATGCCTTTATTAAAAATACCGTGGCCGATGGCAAAGGTGTTCTTTTTGTTGGGACCAAAAAACAGGCCCAGGAAACCATCAAGGATGAAGCTCATCGCTGTGAGATGCATTTTGTCAACCAGCGCTGGTTGGGTGGAATGCTTACCAACTACAAGACTATTCGCCAAAGAGTACTGCGTTTAAAACAGCTGGAACAAATGGAAGAAAGCGGCGCTATGGAAGTTCTGACCAAAAAAGAGATAGCCCGTCTTCTGAATGAGAAGGAAAGATTAGAACGCTTTTTGGGTGGAATAAAGGATATGGATAAGCTGCCCGGGGCAGTATTTGTAGTGGATCCACGCAAAGAAAAAATTGCAGTGGCAGAAGCACGCAAGCTTAACATACCAGTTGTTGCTATTGTGGACACTAATTGTGATCCAGACGAAATAGATTATGTAATTCCCGGCAATGATGATGCCATCAGGGCAGTAAAACTAATTTCCTCGCGCATAGCCGATGCAGTTTTAGAAGGCAAGCAGGGAGAACAGGTTACTGCTTAGGATAAAGGGGGCTTATGTTCCCTTTTTTAGTATCCAGCCTGTTACGATATTATAATCCGATGATTAGGAGGTTGTATTAGTGAATATTTCAGCAGCAATGGTTAAAGAACTGCGGGAAAGAACCGGAGCCGGTATGATGGATTGTAAAAATGCTCTGGTAGCTGCTACAGGAGATATGGAACAAGCCATAGATGAACTGAGAACCAAAGGCTTGGCCAAAGCAGCAAAAAAAGCTGGCCGAATTGCCAGTGAAGGAATAGTAGCTTCGTATATTCATGGCGGAGGAAGAATCGGGGTTTTAGTGGAAGTCAATTGTGAAACCGACTTTGTAGCTAAAACGGATCAATTCCAACAACTAGTGCATGATATAGCCATGCAGATAGCAGCCGCTAAACCTGATTATGTGGGTCGGGCTGATGTTCCGGAAAATGAAATAGAACGAGAAAAGAATATACTTCGGGCTCAAGCTCTGGAAGAGGGTAAACCGGAAAAAATAATTGAAAAAATGGTTGAGGGAAGAATAGAGAAGTATTACAAGGAAAATTGTCTCTTGGAACAGGCTTTTATCAAAGATCCGGATATGAGTATTGAGCAGCTTATCCATGAGAATGTAGCTAAAATTGGTGAGAACATTAGCGTCAGACGCTTTGCCCGTTATGAGGTAGGAGAAGGAATCGAGAAAAAAGACAATGATTTTGTAGCTGAGGTAATGGCCCAATTGAAATAGGGTTCAATTTAGGGGGTTATAGTTTGCAAGCTGGTCCATATAAGCGGGTGGTACTAAAAATCAGCGGCGAGGCCCTGGCTGGAAAAGACGGCTACGGCATCAACCATGAGATTATTACTGATATATCAAAACAGCTAGTAGAAGTAACAGAAAAAGGAGTAGAAACCGGTATCGTGGTTGGCGGCGGCAACATATGGCGCGGCGTGGCAGGCAGTGCCAAGGGCATGGATAGAGCTACTGCAGATTATATGGGGATGCTGGCTACGGTTATTAATTCCCTGGCCCTGCAGGATGCATTGGAACAGCTTAACATGCCTACCCGGGTTATGTCTGCCATTGAGATGAAAGAAGTAGCAGAGCCCTATATCAGACGTCGTGCTATTCGTCATCTGGAAAAAGGCCGGGTGGTTATTTTTGCAGGCGGTACCGGCAACCCCTATTTCTCCACTGATACTGCTGCTGCTTTGAGGTCTGCGGAGATAGAAGCAGAGGCCATACTAATGGCCAAGAAAGTAGATGGAGTATATGATTCTGATCCAGTCCATAATCCCGGAGCAATAAAATATAATTTCCTGGAGTATATAGAGGTTATCAACAAGGGATTGGGTGTAATGGATTCCACAGCAGCCTCGCTATGTATGGAGAATAATATACCGATAATTGTGTTTGATTTAACCAAATACGGCAATATCCTTAAGGCGGTTATGGGCGAAAGAATTGGTACCTACGTAGGGAGGTAAGACAATGATAAAAGACATTTTGCTTGATGCTGAAGAGAAGATGCAAAAGAGCATTGAATTTCTAACCAAAGACCTGTCTACCCTGAGGGCGGGAAGGGCTAATCCAGCTATGGTAGAAAAAATAATGGTGGATTATTATGGCGAAGCTACCCCCATCAATCAGTTGGGTAATATTACTATTCCTGAGGCTAGACTCTTAGTGATACAGCCCTGGGATAAGAGTATTATTCCGGCTATAGAAAAAGCTATATTTAAATCCGACCTGGGAGTAACCCCCTCTAATGACGGTAATGTGATTCGTATTGCCATACCTCAGCTAACCGAGGAAAGAAGAAAGGAGTTAGTAAAGGTAGTCAAGAAAAAAGGGGAAGAGACTAAAGTGGCAATTCGAAATATTCGCCGGGAATCCAATGACATGCTTAAGATGAGCGAAAAAGAAAAGCTTATTTCCGAAGATGAAAACAAAAAAGGTATGGATGAAATCCAGAAATTCACTGATAAGTATGTTAAAAATGTTGATGGGATATTACAGGCCAAGGAAAAAGAAATCATGGAAGTATAATACCATGAGCTGTATTGCGCTATCTTTTACTTATATTTATAATAGTATCCATATACCCCCATTTTCGGGGGTATTATAGTTTGGGCGAGAGAAGGGACAGTATGTATCAAAAAGATGAAGCCCCTAGTTTTGATAATGTACCCCGTCATATTGCCATCATTATGGATGGAAATGGCAGGTGGGCCAGTAAACGCTTATTGCCCAGAACCATGGGCCACCGGGAGGGGATGAAAGCTATTAAGCGGGTAGTCAAAGCCTGTAGTGAGATTAAGGTCAAAGCCTTGACTCTTTATGCCTTTTCTACCGAAAACTGGAGACGCCCTAAAAATGAGGTCAACTATCTTATGGATCTCTTGATAGAATTTTTGAACCGAGAACTGCAGGAACTCCATGAAAACAATATAAAGATTAATGTTTGGGGGGACTATCATTCTCTGCCTCCCAAATGTGTAGATGAAATAGAAAGAGCCCGGCATTTAACCCAGCATAATGAGGCTATGGTCTTTAACCTGGCTATAAATTACGGCAGTCGCACTGAGATTGTGAGAGGGGTAAAAAGATGGGGTCAAGATGTGCTGGATGGCCGGGCCAATATCGATGATTTGGATGAACATATGTTCTCCAGCTATTTGTATACTCATGATATTCCTGATCCTGATTTGCTTATAAGGACAGCTGGTGAATTCAGGTTAAGCAATTTTCTTTTATGGCAAGTGGCCTATACCGAACTGTGGATTACTGATGTGACCTGGCCCGAGTTTACCCGGGAGCACCTGTTCCAGGCCATTAGCGATTATAGCAAAAGAGATCGCAGGTTTGGGGGGTTAAACAGCCCCAAGCGGGAAGGCAAAAATGTTAAAAGTAAGAATATTTAGTGCTTTAATTGGTATACCTTTATTATTAAGCATACTTTATCTGGGCGGTTATTTCTGGCAGGGCTTTTTTGTTCTGCTAGGAATCGTGGGCTTGTTTGAATACTATCGCATGATGTCCATCAAAGGCTATAGTCCCCAGTATATTCCAGGTTATCTGCTTTTGCTCTCAATTATGCTGCAGGCAATATATACTTCCTATTTAATTCCTGCTTTCCTACTGATAGTGGTATTGCTGGCCCTATCTTTGATTTGTCAGTATCCTCGCATAGATATTAGTGATATCGCCTTAAGCTTTTTTGGGGCCTTTTACCTGGGGTTACTATTGAGCTTTGCTTTTAGGATATATTATTTGGATGATCGTTTTTGGATTATAGTCTTATCCTTGCTGCTTACCTGGGCCAGCGATACTGGTGGTTATTTTGCCGGTCGTTTTTGGGGTCATAAGCCATTGGCGCCAGAGTTAAGCCCCAAAAAAACTCGGGAAGGGGCAGTCGGAGCAGTAGTATTGTCGGTAATGGTTTCGTTCCTATTTTTTAGTATAATAGAATTTGGGTCTACAAATTTTGCCTATGTATTGCTATTGGGTTTAAGTGCCAGTATAATGGCACAAATAGGTGACCTTATGATATCAAGTATGAAACGCTATTTTGGAGTTAAAGATACTGGTAAAATTATTCCGGGACACGGAGGTGTACTGGATAGATTCGACAGTTTTCTAATGGTGCTGCCACTGGTCTTTTACTTTTTCGCTTATTATATTTAGGCCTAAACTGCAAACTGCCTGTTGGCTGAGCTCCGTTAACGGTTTTTGAAAAGAGGTAATGAATTGGATCCTGAATTAAACCGATATATCAAATTGTTGGTGAAATTGGGCATCTTCGTTCTAATCCTTCTGGCTGTATATTTGCTAACAGCCTATCTGCTGCCAATAATGGGGGGCGCACTTGCGTATCTGCCATCCTTGTTATTGCCATTTATAATTGCCTTAATCATGGCAGCAATCATTGAACCACTAGTCAGTTGGCTGCAGCGCAAAACCAGGTTGAGGCGGGGTTGGGCCGTAGCCCTAAGCCTCTTGTTTTTTGTTGGCGGCTTCTTTTATATAATATCCTGGCTAATTGCCCGGGTAATCAAAGATCTGATGAAGATGGTACCTCTACTGCTTTCCTATTCGGACGGGATTGCCGAATCATTTTTGGCTGCCGTTAGTGATTTAAGAGTATTGTTTTTAGAGCTTAATCTGCCCCTGGAGGTGCAGGAGGCTTTGCAGAACAGTCTGCAGCAAAGCCTAAAGGCCTTGAGTTCTCTGATGAGTAACAGCATTGATATTTTAACTGCCACAGTTTCACTCCTACCTGGATTATTTGCTTTCATAATCATTGCTGCTATCGCCACTTATCTTATAAGCAATGATCGTTTTCTGATTAAAGAATTTTTATATAGATTTCTGCCCCTCAATACCCAAAGCAAAACCACTAGCATATTTAAGCAATTGGTTAATATTCTTCTGGGGTTTCTCCGGGCTTATTTAATATTGATCAGTATTACCGCAGGATTAACCATGATCCTATTACAGATTGTGGGAGCTGATTATGTTCTAACCATAGGCATAGTAGTAGGTTTCCTGGATATGCTCCCTATTTTGGGACCCGGTTTGCTCTTTGTTCCCTGGATTTTCATTGAGTTTATGATGGGCCATACTAAATTAGGGATAGCTTTGTTGACCATTTATTTATTCATATCTCTGGTTCGGCAGTTCACTGAACCCAAGATTATAGGCGAGAATATTGGGCTGCATCCTTTGATTACCTTGATGGCTCTCTACTTTGGCCTAAAACTCTGGGGTGGGGTGGGACTTATTTTAGGACCTATTATCGTAGTTATTATAGTTGCCTGTTACCGGGCCGGGTTATTTGAGAGTTTTAACTGGAGGCAAGACAGATGAGCTTAGAGAAGAAAATGAAGGTTGTGGTGCTGGGCTCTACAGGTTCCATTGGCGTACAAACCCTGGATGTTATTGATAAGCATAGGGATAGATTTGAGCTATTGGGAATTGCAGCCCGGGATGAGGTGAGCCTGATGTTGGAGCAGGCCCGCAAGTACAAGCCCACTGTTATAGCGGTGGGAGATGCCAGCTGTTATAAGGAAATGAAGAACAGCGCCGCAACTGATGCTGTGGTCTTATCCGGATTGGAAGGACTATGCGAACTGGCCGCCTGGCCGGCAGCAGATATAGCAGTCATAGCAGTTAGCGGAGCTATTGGCATAAAACCCACCCTTTCCGCCCTTAAGGCGGGCAAAAGGGTGGCTCTGGCCAACAAGGAAACCCTGGTGGCAGCTGGCGATATAGTTATGGAACAGGCCCAGCAGTATAAATCGGCCTTGATACCAGTGGATAGTGAGCACTCAGCGATATTTCAGTGTATTAAGGGAGAAGAGCGATACTTAAAAAGAATATGGTTGACTGCTTCCGGCGGACCCTTTAAGGACTGGGAAAAGAAACAACTGGAAGGGGTAACCGTGGAAAGGGCATTGCAACATCCTACCTGGGCTATGGGTCCTAAAATCACCGTGGACTCAGCTACTCTGATGAATAAAGGATTAGAGGTAATTGAAGCCCATCATTTATTTGGGATAAACTATGATAGAATAAACGTGGTAGTGCAAAGGGAAAGCATAATCCATTCTCTGGTGGAGTTCTTGGATGGTTCCTTTCTGGGGCACCTGGGATCTCACGACATGAGAATTCCCATTCAATATGCCCTGACTTATCCCCAGCGCCTCGCTTCATCGGCTGCAGAGCTGGATTTGACTCTCCTGGGAGCACTGCATTTTGAGGCACCGGATTTGCTAAGGTTTCCAGCCCTGGGTCTGGCTTTTCAGGCCGGACAGACGGGAGGTACTATGCCCGCAGTGCTGAATGCAGCCAATGAAGTAGCGGTAAATAAGTTCTTAAACCGGGAGATCGGCTTTACTCAGATAGCAATTCTGGTGGAAAAGGTAATGGAGGCTCATGACTTGGTGAGCAAGCCGGACCTGGACTGTATTTTGCGAGCAGATACCTGGGCTCGGCAAAGGAGCCAGGACTTATCCAAACTGCTTGTTCGGTCTTAGACTTATCATATAGAGTAGCCGGCAGAGATTAAAGCAATAAGGTGGGATTGATTAATGACTATATTGATTTCCCTGGTAATAATAGCCATTTTAATATTGTTCCATGAGACGGGCCATTTTATAGCCGCCCGGAGAGTAGGTATACCGGTGTATGAGTTCGGAATTGGCTTTGGGCCCAAGCTCATTTCCTGGAAGCGAAATGAAGTGGAGTATTCCATTCGCTTATTCCCCTTGGGGGGGTTTGTGCGTATGGCTGGAGAGGAACTGGGAGACCAATCCCATCCTGCCGGCTTCAACCATCGCACTCCCCTGGAGAAAATCCGGGTATCCTTTGCTGGTCCTTTCATGAATTTTGTGCTGGCCCTATTAATATTTATCTATAGTTATGCCTTTATCGGTATACCTAGCGCTACCGATGAACCCATAATTGGAATAGTATTTGAAGGGCAACCTGCCGAAGCAGCCGGAATACTGGAAGGGGATCGCATTATGGCGGTGGATGGAATGCAGGTTAAGAACTGGGAGGAATTTACCACCAGGCTAACCAGTAAAAATCCCAGCACTCCAGTAATCCTGGAACTTCAGCGGGACGGGCAGCATAAGCAACTGGAGGTAATACCTGAGGCCAATCCCAGTACTGGCTTATCTATCATTGGAGTTTCCAGCCAGGTGATCTATGAGAAGCAGGGTTTGTTGAATGCCATTATAATAGGCCTGCAGCAAACCTATGAACTTACTCTGGTACTATTAGGGGGATTATGGATAATGATTACTGGTGGAGCATCGGCAGCTGACATTGCTGGTCCGGTAGGTATTGTGGGTTTAATTGGAGATGCGGCCCAGGTGGGCACTGTATTCCTTTTGAGTTTTTCCGCCTTTTTGAGTATCAATTTGGGTATTCTTAACCTCCTGCCCATACCGGCTTTGGATGGCAGTAAAATTATATTCGCCTTGGTTGAGGTTATCCGCAAAAAACCCGTAGCACCTGAAAAGGAAGGCTTTATTCACTGGTTAGGATTCTTGTTTCTAATGCTGCTTATTGTCTTGGTAACTTTCAACGATATTATGAGGTTTTTTAAAGGATGAGTATAGTTCGAAGAAATAGCCAGGTAGTATGGGTGGGAAAGGTAGCGGTAGGAGGAGAACATCCAATTGTAGTTCAGTCTATGACTACTACCGATACCCGTAATATTAAGGCTACAGTTAATCAGATAATTAGCTTGCAGGAAGCGGGCTGTGAATTAGCCCGAGTGGCGGTAGTGGATCAGGAAGCGGCTCGAGCCCTGGCTTCGATTAAAGCCAAGATCACCATTCCTCTTATTGCTGATATACATTTTGACTATCGTTTGGCCTTAAGTAGTATAGATGCAGGCTGCGATGGTCTAAGAATCAATCCTGGAAATATTGGGGCCAAAAGCAAAGTGCAAGAGGTGGTAAAAGCTTGCCAGGACAAGAAAATACCGATTAGGATCGGGGTTAATGCTGGTTCTCTGGACAAAAAAATCTTGGCCAAATATGGAGCCCCCTGTCCCCAGGCTATGGTCGACAGTGCTATGGATAATATCAGAGTATTGGAAGACATGGGGTTTTATGATATAAAAGTATCTCTAAAAGCTTCATCGGTGGCCTTGAGTGTTCAGGCCTACCGAATGATTGCGGGGATGGTAGACTATCCTCTGCACCTGGGTATTACCGAGGCTGGGACTATTCCCCGGGCTCTGGTCAAGTCAGCTATGGGTTTGGGCATTTTACTAAATGAAGGTATCGGGGATACCCTGCGAGTATCGATAAGTACAGATCCAGTTTACGAGGTATGGGCTGCCTATGAGATTCTGCGCAGCGCTGGCCTGCGTAAGCGGGGCGTGGAACTCATCTCTTGTCCCACCTGCGGTCGGTGTGAGATAGATTTATTTAAGATAGTACAGGAAGTAGACGATAGAGTCAGGTTTATGGATCGAAATTTCAAGATTGCAGTTATGGGTTGTGTAGTTAATGGGCCCGGAGAGGCTCGGGATGCTGATATTGGTATAGCCGGGGGAAGAGGATTGGGTATATTATTTAAGAAGGGAAAAATTATCAAGAAGGTTCCAGAAAATGAGTTGGTTGATGAATTGATGAGGGCTATTGCTGATTATTAATAAGCAGCAGAAGATAAGATAAATTTTTGATCAACTACTAATTAGCATACAAGGAGGTAGGGACTTGAAGTCATCAGAAATATTTAATCCAACTCTACGGGAGGTGCCTAGCGAGGCAGAGATTGTTAGTCATCAACTTTTGCTGCGAGGCGGATTCATTCGCAAAACCAGTGGAGGTGTTTATTCCTATCTGCCCCTGGCTTTCCGGGTGCTAAAAAAGATAATGAATATAGTGCGAGAAGAAATGGATCGGGCTGGGGGGCAGGAAGTACTTATGCCTATTATACAGCCTGCTGAATTATGGCAAGAATCAGGCCGCTGGGTAGTCTATGGAGATGAAATGTTTAGACTTAAAGACCGGCATAACCGCTCATTTGCTTTGGGGCCAACCCACGAAGAAATTATTACCACTATAGTCAAGCAGGATGTGCATTCCTATCGAGATCTGCCCTTGCTCTTGTATCAAATTCAGAATAAATACCGGGATGAGATCAGACCTCGTTTTGGTTTGATGCGAGGCCGGGAATTCATCATGAAAGATCTGTATTCCTTCGATATGGATGAAGCCGGACTGGACCTTTCTTATAAGAAAATGCATGAAGCCTATAAGCGAATATTTGAAAGAATGAATCTTAAATATCGGGTGGTAGAAGCAGACAGCGGAGCTATAGGGGGCAATGAGAGCCATGAATTTATGGTTCTGGCCTCCAGCGGAGAAGCTCAAATCGTATATTGTGATAACTGTCATTATGCGGCTAATGTAGAAAAGGCTCAATGCCAAGCCCAAGAAGCGGTTAAAGCAAAAAGTATAGTAGTCAAGGCACTAGAAAAGATCCACACTCCAGGAGTGAGAACGGTAGATGATGTAATGCAAAAGTTGGCAGTACCTATTGAGAGTATTGCCAAAACCCTAATATATTGGGCTGATGGAGAATATGTAGGAGCAGTCATTCGTGGCGATAGGGAATTAAATGAAATCAAGTTCAAAAACATCTTAAGATGCAATGAGCTGGTTATAGCAGATGAAAAACAGATACGAGAGGTTCTGGGTATTAGCGTAGGTTCCCTTGGACCAATAGGGGCTAAGTTTAAGGTTTATGCCGACCAGGAAATTGAGTTTATGGATAATTTCATTTGTGGAGCCAATGAGGACGGGTACCACTTAATTAATGTGAATATGAGTCGGGATTTTGTGCCAGAAACCATAGCCGATCTAAGAAACGCAGTAAAAGGAGATTCTTGCCCGGTCTGTTCAGCTGAGCTGGATACTATCCGGGGCATTGAAGTAGGTCATATATTCAAGCTGGGTACCAAGTATTCTGAGGTCATGAAAGCTTCTTTCCTGGATAACAACGGCCAGGAAAAGCCGTTTATAATGGGCTGCTATGGAATTGGAGTATCTCGAACTATGGCTGCTGCAGTGGAACAAAACCATGATGAGAATGGTATCATATGGCCTATACCCATAGCCCCATACCAGGTAATTATCGTTCCGGTCAATACCAAAAAGACTGAACAGATGGAATTGGCCTGGAGCTTATACCATCAGTTATTGGGCCTGGGGCTGGAGGTAATTATAGATGATCGGGACGAAAGAGCCGGAGTAAAGTTTAAAGATGCGGATTTGACCGGGATACCTCTTCGTATAACCATAGGGCCCAAGGCTCTGCAGGAAGACAAGGTGGAACTCAAAAAGCGATGGGAAAAGGAAACGGTTCTTGTTGCCATTGAGAACATAGTTGAGGAGATAAACAGGATACTTAAGCAGTATTAAGCAAGAGACCTTAGCCATAATAAACAAGGGATGTGTGTTTGCCCATGCTTATTTACGAAATAGTTTTCAAACTGGCCCTGGCCGGGGTTCTGGGCGGATTAATCGGTTTAGAAAGGGAGAGCTTGAGCCGGCCAGCCGGACTCAGAACTTACACCCTGGTCTGTATTGGTTCTACTTTAGCCATGATTGTTTCCATTGATATATATCTGCAATATTACCAGACGGTTAATGCTGATCCGGGACGAATCGCAGCCCAGGTTATCAGCGGAATTGGCTTTTTAGGGGCTGGAACCATAATGCGTGAGGGGGCTTCAGTCCAAGGTCTTACTACCGCTGCCGGACTATGGGTGGTAGCCTGTATAGGATTGGCAGTGGGAGCTGGTTTATATGTGCCTGCCATAGCTACTACTATTATGATCCTATTTGTATTGATCTATTTTATAAAATTTGAAGCGAGATTCACCGGGAGCCGAGAGTTCAAAGGCATTGTCATGATAGTGGAAGACAAGCCTGGTCAGGTTGGCGTCATAGGATCGATTTTGGGGGATTTATGTGTATTGATTAAAAACATCCAGTTAACACCAATTGAGAACAACTACCTGGAAATAGAGATGCTGTTGCAAAGCCCGGCCGGTCTTTCAATTGATGAAGTTGTTGAAGAATTATCCAATCTTAAAGGCTTACGGAGTATTGAAAGATTAAACTAAAGGGCTGGGAGGGAAATAAACTGAAGCAGAACTTTTTTAGAGTCTTAGAAAGTTTGATCCAGCCGGAATTAGCTTCCTGCTGGGAAGAAACCTTTATAAAAAAGCTGGAGATATGCAAGTCATCCAAAGAATGGAGGTTGTTCATTGAGATGGAACAGCCTCTTACTGCTGAGCTTATAAATCAAACCGCCCGAGCTCTGCAGAAAAAGTGGGTTTTTCTTGATAATTTATATATCATACCCTGCTTTGAGCAGTCTAGTCTAGTGTTGGAAAATATACTTGCTCAATGCCAGGAAGATATTTGTTCCCGGGACATCTATCCAAGCCCTGAAGGCATTGAGTGGAGGATCAGCGATAAAGGGATAGATGTGCTAACTCCTCAGGAGAGATTATATCTTGATATTTTGGAGAAGGGCATATGTGAAGATATATCCCAGTGGTTCTGGGATCACTACCTCTTGCAAGTTCTAGTAAGAGCAGTGTGGGAGGATCAACCGGCTGCTACCTTGTCGGAGCCTGGGCCTGGTATTAAGTATAAGCCCTTAGAGATTTTGGATATAAGCATCCCGAATCCTGTAAAAAGCAGAAAAAAAACTGAACGCCATAGATCCAAAGGACTAAATCCGACCAAGCCAGCCCTTAAAATATCCGATATTGAGGAGGGTATGAGTTCTGCGGTGGTGGAAGGGGAAATATGGGAAAAAGAATATACCTCCTTGCGAGATGGCAGGTATGTAATTAGTTATTACCTGAGCGATTATTTGGATAGCCTGATAATCAAAAGCTTTGTTAATAGCAAGGAGGAAGACAGTCTAGAGATTGGCAGTTGGGTTAAAATAATGGGCAGTGTTCGCTATGATAATTTTGCCAAAGAATTGGTTTTGATTATGGATTACCATCTGGTTTTGCCCAAACCAAGCCGCAAAGACAACAGTGATCTTAAGCGCATAGAATTACATGCCCATACCAAAATGAGTGCTATGGATGGACTGGCTAATGTCAAAGCTTTGATTCAGCGAGCAGCAGAATGGAAGCATCCGGCTATTGCCATTACTGATCATGGGGGAGTGCAGGCTTTCCCTGATGCCTACCAGGCAGCCAAGAAATACGGTATTAAGGTGATTTATGGCTTGGAGGCTTATCTGGTGGAAGGCGACAAAAAAGAGCGGGCTTATCATGTGATTTTACTGGCTCGCAATTTAAAGGGATTAAAAAACCTTTATCGCTTGGTAAGTCTATCCTATTTGGATCATTTCTATCGTCATCCCAAAATTCCTCGTGGTTTGTTACAAGATCACCGGGATGGGCTTTTAGTGGGATCTGCCTGTCAGGCAGGAGAATTATATCAGGCCTTTTTAAATAGGCACGGAGAAGAAGAATTAATTAGAATAGCTGAATTTTATGATTATTTGGAAATTCAGCCTATAGGCAATAATGAATTCCTGGTGCGGGATAATAAAGTGGGCAGTATAGACGAATTAAAAAAGATCAACCGGGATATTTTAGATTTGGGGCATCGCTTGGGCAAAGCGGTGGTTGCCAGCGGAGATGTGCATTTTATAGAGCCTCACGACGAAATTTATAGGACTATTATTCAGGCCGGACAGGGATATGATGATACGGATTCCGATTCCGCCCTGTATTTTAAAAGCACTGATGAGATGTTGGAAGAATTCTCATATCTGGGGAAAGAAAATGCTCAGGCGGTGGTGGTGAATTTTCCTCAGCAGATCAACGCTATGATAGACAATATCAAGCCGGTACCCGACGGCTTTTATCCACCTCAGATAGATACTGCGGCTCAGGAAATTACTGAGCTAACTTGGAAAAAAGCTCATGAACTGTACGGAGAGATGTTGCCAGAAATGGTTGAACAGCGCATAAAACATGAACTGGATTCCATTACTGAACATGGTTTTAGCGTATTATATCTCATTGCTCATAAACTGGTGGAAAAATCCAACCAGGACGGTTACCTGGTTGGCTCCCGGGGATCCGTAGGTTCTTCTTTGGTAGCCCACCTGACTAGTATTACCGAAGTTAACCCTCTGCCACCCCATTACTTATGCAGAGTTTGTCATCACACAATTTTTGCAGCAGGAACAACAGTTGAATGCGGGGTAGACCTGGTGGATCGGAACTGTCCCAATTGTAGCCAGCTCATGCATAAAGAGGGGTTTAATATACCTTTTGAAACTTTCCTGGGATTTGAAGGGGACAAGGTTCCGGATATTGATCTAAACTTCTCAGGAGATTACCAGATGCAAGCTCACCATTATGTAGAAGAGCTGTTTGGCAAAGAAAATGTCTTTCGAGCTGGTACCATTTCTACCATAGCTGAAAAAACTGCCTTTGGCTTTGTATTAAAATATGCCCAGGAGCAGCAATTGAACCTGAAAAACTGTGAGATAAAACGCCTGGCCAGGGGACTGACTGGAGTAAGAAGGACTACCGGGCAACATCCTGGAGGCTTGATTGTAGTGCCCAAAGGTCGAGATATACATGATTTCACCCCCCTGCAGCATCCAGCTGACAAAAAGGATTCCGGAGTGGTTACCACTCATTTTGAGTATCACGCTATTGGCGATCAGCTGGTCAAGCTTGATATTCTGGGTCATGATGATCCTACCGTGATTAGGGAACTGGAACTGTTAACCGGGGTTAAAGCCTCGGATATCAGGTTGGATGACCCTGATACCATGAAGATATTTTCTGGAGTAGAGGTTTTGGGAGTGAAGAAGGAAGATATTGACTCCGGGGTAGGCACCTTTGGGATACCTGAATTTGGTACCCGTTTTGTTAGACAAATGTTAGAAGCAACCAGGCCTACCAGCTTTGGAGAATTGGTTCGCATTAGCGGTTTGTCTCATGGTACCGATGTATGGTTGAATAATGCCCAGGTTTTAATTAGGGAAGGCATATCCAGTCTCAATCAGATTATTTGTACCCGGGACGATATTATGACCTATCTAATCAGCCGGGGGGTAGAAAAGAAACAGGCTTTTAATATTATGGAGCAAGTACGCAAGGGTAAAGGCTTGAGCAGCAATGACATACACATAATGGAACAGCAGCAGGTACCCGACTGGTACATCAAATCCTGCCAGAAAATCAAATATATGTTTCCCCGTGCTCATGCTGTAGCTTATGTTACCATGGCCTATCGGATAGCCTACTTTAAAGTAAATTATCCTCTGCCGTTTTATGCCAGTTTTTTTAGCATCCGGGCAGAGGATTTTGATGCCAGGACCATCCTGGATGGCTATGAATCAGTGTGCAAAAGAATCAAGGAAATAGAGAAGATGGGCCATGCCGCCTCACCCAAGGACAAGAAATTGATCACTATTCTGGAATTGGCCTTGGAGATGTATGCCCGTGGCTTTTCTTTTTATCCGGTGGATATTTATGCATCAGATAGCAATAAATTCAAGGTATACCAGAATGGTTTGCTCTTGCCTTTTTCTGCCCTGCCCAATGTAGGTGACAATGCGGCTCAGGTTATTGTGGAAGCCCGCCAGGACAAAGCTTTCGTATCAGTAGAAGAGTTTCAAAGCCGCACTCATTTAAACAAAACCGCCATGGCAGTTCTGAAGGAATATGAATGCTTCGCTGATTTACCTGAAAGCACTCAAATCAGCCTTTTTGGCTGATAAGAAAGATTTAAACACTTAAAAAACTGAATATATTTGCGTTATGAATTCGGTATGGTATAATCATATTAGTTTCTAATACTCTTTAGGCAAAGTGGGTCTGCACCCACTTTTTCTATTGTTAAACATATCAGCTAATAATGATTGGGGGTGCAGGATTTGGGAAGGAAAAACCTGCAGGAATTAACAAGCCAAATAGAAAGCCGCTTAGCCCTAATGAATATAGAATTAGTTGACATTGAATATCGTAAAGAAAGCGAAGGACAAATGCTAAGGATATACATAGATCAGGACTCCGGGGTTGATCTGGATGCCTGCGCTAAGGCATCACGGGCTGTTAAAAGTATAATTGATGAAAAAGACTTATACTATGACCATATGGAGGTTTCCTCACCTGGACTAGATAGGGTTTTAAAAAACGAACGAGATTTTATTAGATTCATGGGCTGCGGGATAAGGGTTAATACCACCAAGGGTTTTGATGGCCCCCGAAAACTATCGGGCGTTTTAGCGGGTTATAGTGAGGAAAGCATTAATATAAAAGTTTCGGAGCAGTTTGTTGAAATTCCCAGAGAACAAATATCCATGGTTAGATTAAGACCAGAGGAATAAGAGGAGGAAGAAAATTGTCCAGTGAGCTTATGCAAGCATTAAACGACATTGAAAAGGATCGCGGAATACCTAAAGCTGCTTTAATAGATGCAATTAAATCCGCTCTCAATACTGCTTATAAGAAAAACTTCGGTATCGCCCAGAGCGTTAATGTTAATATTGATGAACTAAGCGGTGAGGTGAAGGTTTTTTCCCAGAAAAAAGTGACGGAGCAGGTCAGTGATGATCGCTTGGAGATTAATATGGATGAGGCCCGGAAATTATATCCTGATTGCAATATTGAGGACCTGGTATATGTAGAAATAACCCCATCCAACTTTGGCCGCATTGCAGCCCAGACTGCCAAGCAAGTGGTGATCCAGAAGCTTAGAGAGGCAGAGCGAAGTTTGATTTATGAAGAATTTCTGGACCGAGAAGGGGAAATTGTGACTGGCACCGTACAGCGGGTTGAAAGTAAAACCGTTTATGTTAGCCTAGGCCGAACCGAAGGCATTATGTTGCCACCGGACCAGATAAACGGGGAACGCTATGAAGTAGGACAGAGAATCAAAGCCTATATATATGAGGTAAAAAACACCTCCAAAGGACCTAACATTTTTGTATCTCGTTCTCATCCTTACTTTTTAAGGCGTTTGTTTGAATTGGAAGTGCCTGAAATCTATGATGGAGTGGTGGAGATTAAATCAATTGCCCGGGAAGCAGGAGCCAGGTCCAAGATATCGGTACATTCTCTGGAAGAAAAGATAGATTCAGTGGGAGCCTGTGTTGGCCCCAGAGGAATCAGAGTACAAAACATTGTATCGGAGTTAGGTGGAGAAAAAATTGATATAATCAAGTATGATAAAATGCCAGAACATTTTATTGCTAACTCCTTAAGCCCCTCCAAAGTGGATAGGGTATTTATAAATGAAGAAGATAAGATTGCTACTGTTGTAGTTCCAGATTACCAGTTGTCTCTCGCCATAGGAAAAGAAGGGCAGAATGCAAGATTGGCGGCCAAATTAACTGGCTGGAAAGTAGATATCAAGAGTGCCAGCCAGTTCATGGAAGAGAATGCCAGCAATTTGGTGTGGCCGACTGTTGATGACGAGTTAGCGGATGAGCCGTTGAGAGATGATTTAGATCTACAATCCGATGAATTCGGTGAGGAGACTGAAAACCATGGGGAAGAAAATGCGTAAAATTCCACAGCGCATGTGTATCGGCTGTAGAAATATGAAAAACAAAAAAGAGTTGATCAGAATAGTTAGGACTCCACAGGGCCATATCCAAGTGGACACCGGGGGTAAAATGCCAGGTCGAGGAGCATATCTTTGCCCCGATGCCCAGTGTTTTAATAAAGCGATAAAAAGCAAAGGGCTGGAAAAAGCCCTGGATAAAACCATACCTACAGACGTTGTAGCAATAATTGAAAAGCAAATAGAGAGTATTTCTTTATAAGGTTGTGATTGTTTGAAAAAAATAAATAGTATCATAGGTTTTGCTCAAAAAGCGGGCAAAGCTTCATCAGGAACCCTAGGCGCCAAAACCAGCCTGATGAGAAATAGAGCCCGGTTGCTTTTAATCAGTAATGACATTTCTGAAAATACCGGCTCTGGCTTAATTAAGTTATGTGCCAGGAATAACATTCCCTGGTTGGTTTATGGCGATAAAAATGAACTCGGCACCTGTGTGGGAAAAGCATACCGGGTTGCTGTTACGATAAACGATGATAATATGGCTGCTACGATAATCAAGAATTATGATGCACTGGGAGAACAGGCAAAAAGCACGGGGGTGGTTGAATGGCAAAAATAAGAGTACATGAATTAGCCAAAGAAATAGGGATACCTAGTAAGGAAATGGTAGATATATTACAAAACCTGGGTATGAATGTTAAGAATCATATGAGCACTATGGAAGATACCCAGGCCAAATGGGTTAAGAAAAGGTTATCAGACAAGTCTTTGGATCTAGCTCCAGATGCCCAACGACAAGGGATAGCTAAACCTTTACCACCATCCGAGGCCCCAAAAAGTAGCATAAGCAGCGAAGATACTGTCAAATCTGAACGAGCAATAAAATCTCCCGGAGCGGAGTCGAGAGCTGAGAGAGCCAGCTTGGATAATCAGAGTAGAGAAAGTAAAACCGATAAGCCTTCCCAGACGGGCAGGAATGACAATCGTTCTCAGGCAGCCAGGCCGGGTAATAGACCTCAAACAGGCAGGCCCGATGATAGGTCTCAAGCCAGAAAACCGGATAATCGCGCCCAGGCAGCCAGACCGGATAGCAGGCCCCAGGCGGGCAGACCGGATAGTAGGCCCCAGGCGGGTAGGCCGGATAATCGCGCCCAGGCAGCCAGACCGGATAGCAGGCCCCAGGCGGGCAGACCGGATAATAGGCCCCAGACGGGCAGGCCGGATAATAGGCCCCAGGCAGCCAGACCGGATAATAGGCCCCAGACGGGCAGGCCGGATAATAGGCCCCAGGCAGCCAGACCGGATAGCAGGCCCCAGGCGGGCAGACCGGATAATAGGCCCCAGACGGGCAGACCGGATAATAGGCCCCAGGCGGGCAGACCGGATAATAGGCCCCAGGCGGGCAGACCGGATAATAGGCCCCAGG
>JAAYJK010000084.1 GCA_012522955.1 Syntrophomonadaceae bacterium | reverse complement strand
TACAATCCAATCATCTTCTACCGTACCCAGGGTGGAAAGCAGGTAGTCTACCGCTACACCGGTATAGGTTTTCCCACCGTTTACTACACTGCTGACCGGCATGGCCTGCAAATCTGCCAGGGTGTAGGTGATTGGTGTATCCACAACATTGCCGTCAATGGTCAAAGCAATTGGTGACGCTGCCACTACTGGCTGAGTCACAGTCGCATCTTCATACCCAGTCGCCTGAACTGCTATCACATAGTCTGCAGCTGCACTAAACACATCGGCAACGATGTTAATACTACCTGCTGTCACCGTGTACTGGGTATCAGCCAAAGCATTGCCATCTACGGTAATGCCGGTTATGGCTGCCTCCCAAGCTGCATCAGTCGCAAAGGTGATGTCTATGACCTGATCTACTTGGTTGTCACTTGTATCCGCAGTTAGGGCCGGCGGGGTAACCGGTACCGGTTCATTGCTGTATATATTCAACTGGGATATTTTCTGTACTGAAATACCAGTAGTAGTAGGGTATTGTAAATTATAGTAGTACCAATATTCAGGTTCTGCAGCTTCATGCCAGTCCCAATTGCCAAAGACGTGGTAATTACCTGAAGGTAACCCCTCAATACTTGTAGGACCTTCTTTATATGTAGCTTCGGCAAACCAGACTAGTCGCATGCCATCAGTATAACCACTATCCGGGTATAGCCCATCCTTGTACCAGCAAACTACCATAGGTCCTTCACGGTCCGAGTACTGATAAACATTCTTATAGGCAAAGTTTTTGGTCATGCCATCACTGGCTTTAATTTGGAGGCTATCTCCTTCTGCCATTCCTCCTACCAGATTACAGAGATCCTCTACCTTATTACCCTTTACCTTCCCCATATCCTTGGTATCCCAGTTTGTGTCTTCGTCTTCGTTCCAACGTAACCGTTCTAGCTCTGTAGGATTATCAGCAGGTTCATCAATAAAGACCGGCCCCTGATGATAGTAATGGGTTTCTCCATCCCCCATTACCGGAATATTGTCGGGGTTCTCCAGCCATTGATAATTCACGGTTTTCTGATCCAGAACGGTGGTGCGATCAACAGCATATTTGGTAATAGTGAGTTCGGTGGTGGCAGCACTTGCTGGTCCAGGCGCTATCATGCCTACACATTGGAAGAGGAAAGTAAAGACCAAGGCCATAGCTAAGAATTTTCCCCATCCCTTCTTCTTAATCAACATTTATGTTCTCACTCCTTCCCCATTTTTTAAAACTAAAGTTCAAGCACTCTGGCTAGAACCGTAACGGCTTCAGCCCTGCTGGCATAGCCCTGTGGCCTAAAGCTGTTGTCCGGATAGCCAGTAATTATTCCCTTGCTACTAGCAGTATCTACGGCATCTTTAGCCCAACTGGAAATCTTATCCGCATCCATGAATTGCTTGGCATCGCTAACTTTGCCTAACCCGGCAGCTTTGACAATTATTACTGCCATTTGTTCACGGGTTATCACATCTTCCATGCCAAACTGATCTTCGTTGTAGCCATTAACTATTTCCAGGGCTGCGGCGATCCCTATGTATTCTTGTGCCCAATGTCCAGCGCTATCTGCAAAAACCTTGCCCTCCTCAGCTTCCAGACCCAATGCCTTGACCAGGACAGTTACAAATTGAGCCCGGGTCATATTCTGATCAGGCTGAAAACTTCCGTCCGGGAAACCGCTAATTGCTCCTAGGCCCACCAGTTTCTTAATACTATCCTGAGCCCAGTGTCCAGCAATGTCATTAAGCACTACACCCGGTACAGACGGGTCTTCCTCATCCTGAATAGGGTCCGAAGGGGCTGAAGATCTGCTGCCTCCTCCGCCCCCTCCCCCTGAAGTGACTTGCAAGGCTTTGATGGCCACATTATCTCCATAACCTGATACAACGGTTAACGTGCCCGTGGCAGCAGCTGGTATAATGAAGCTTGCATGATATTTTCCATCTCCAGTTGACTTGACCGCATCATAAACTATGATGTTTTTTCCACTATCCACTACTTTTATAGAGACCCAGGTGTCTGCATCAGCCATTCCAGATACGCTTATGCTTTCCCCCACTTTGGCTGTATCCACACTAAGCTCACAGCTGACGGTCCCCAGAGCTATGGCTGGAAACAGGGATAGGACTAATAATAATGCCACTAACAATCTAAGTGATCTTTTGAACATTCACTTCACCTCCTTTAATTACTTAGGACAAATTCACTAATGCTCTGGTTTAGTCAAACCTATTAGTCAGCCTCCCTTCTTGAGCCTTATCTTGTACTCCAACCTTGCTCTACACCTACTTATAAACACCCCTCCATTTCAGTCAGGGTTTGCAACTATCTATTGTCAGGAAACCTTCGCTAATTACAAGACTAGAGGCAAATCCCTTAATGGCCATGGTCCAACCGCCCAGCTGTCCTCAGCATCTTATCTTGGATTTGACTTGGCCGCTTATCTGCCATATTTTGCTCAAAAATAAAAGACTCTGCGAAAAGCAGAGCCCAATAAGCTAATATAAGCCTAATTCCTAGAAAGACATAAACGGCTAATCATATGAAAAGTCAACGTTAGTCCAAATACTAAAGTATTAAGCTTCTCCTTTCCACTATGGGAGGCATATCTGTTTCCGGATATACCCTAACGGCCTAAAAACCATGATCGGAACCTTAGGTTAATATGCTCGGAGCTTTATTCAATTTTTCATGTTAAAGCTTATAGTAAGGCTTTCGTCATTATTTTGTTTTTTCCTGCTTTTTCTCATATTTTATTTCTTGGGTTTTTTATTTATACCTGTTCCATTCCTGGTAAATCCATATCTTCAATAATAATAAGGTCTTTGCGAGAATAATTCTCTTTGTCTACAATCCGCAATGCCTGCCATCTTATAGATTTTTCAACCAGGTTCCTTACGTAGCGAGCATTGCCGCTGTACGGGTGTCGACTCCTGGCGAATTCACCCAGATGTTGTTTTAGCTTCCAACGACAGCGATGACTTAATTGATAATCTCTTTCTTCGTACATTTGTAAGGCTATCCTAAACAATTCTTCATCATTATAATCCGGGAATTCTATGTGCATGGGGAATCTGGATTTAAGACCGGGATTGGAAGCAATAAAGCGGTTCATTTCTGAAGAATAACCGGCCAGTACCACCAGTAGATTATTGCGCTGGTCTTCCATTCCTTTGACTATAGTTGCTATAGCTTCCCGCCCAAAATCCTTTTCTCCTCCCTGGGATAGCGTGTAGGCCTCATCCACGAACATAATTCCACCCAGGGATTGCTTTATCATCTCTCTAGTTTTTTGGGCAGTATGCCCAATATATTCTCCTACCAGATCAGCTCGTTCCACTTCCAGCAGATGCCCCTTGCTGAGAATATCCAGCTCATTTAAAACCTGGCCTAACAACCTGGCCACAGTGGTTTTGCCAGTCCCGGGATTGCCTTTAAAAACCATATGCATAACCACTGGACCTGTTTTCAATTGTTGTGCTTCCCGCTTTTTTTGGACCAGGGAGAAGGCGGTCAATTCGGCCAGAGTTTTTTTAACTTCTTCTAATCCAATCAAACTTTCCAGTTGTTTAAATGCCGCACTTTCATTAAGATTTCTGGGAATAGGCAGGTCTTTATTAGCATGAGCTGAGGTTGAATCTGAAAACTTCATGGATATTTGCACTTTACCACCACTTTTAATTGTTCTAGCTTATTATATGTGAATTTATTAATAGTGGTGATATTCTTCATAGGCCCCTCAATAAAGAAGCATATTTTTGCAGGAAGATCTTTAAAAAGCAAAAATAGAAGTAGCGTTTCTCCGTGAGGAAAACACCTTAGTTGATATCTTTAATGAATATGAAGTTAGCCCGCAGTTAATAAGCCGATGGAAATCGGAGTTTCTGGCCAAGATGCCATCAGTATTTGGAAGGAGGATTTATCATAATAATTCCAAAATCGTGTGTTGACAAGCGGGGTATTATACTTGAATATGGCTTATTTCCTTCATATAGTATTTGCCATTATAAATATATCCGTTAGCTTCCAGCACATTGCAAACATTAAATAGGAAGCAAAAAGAACTTCCCTTTGCTTCCCAAATATTATCAGAGAGTGTGATTTTTAGGTGGAGGTAAACTAAAAACATAATATTAGCCAAATATTACATTGAATCCGAATTAGAACCAATGCGTTTTTGAAACGTGTATTAGCGCTTTCGTTAAAGTAATGCTAACTTGGTTGGTGTGTAGGCTAATAAGATGAGCAATAAAGTTTGGTGCGGTTCCAGTCAGCTTGCAGTAGATTTTAAACTTTTGACATACCTGTTTCAAGTCTATGGTTTATTAGTTAATTCTAATTTTTATACCTAATCCGTATTATAAATTGGGCAAAGGCCGTCCTCCATTTTACAATATAGGTGGCTCTTACAGCCGGGTTCAAATCGGTTTGAACACCACGGGTCGGTGAATTTTATCGTTTGCTGTTCTAGAGTTTCTGATTCTTCCAATTTGGTGATTTGATCAGTATCCTTCATCAATTACCAACACCCCTCTCTTTTTGGACCAATTAACCAGGCTCTAATCCGGATTCCCTCTTGTAAAATACTTCTACATTTCGAGTTAATATCCTTGTTTTTTAAAATAAATAATCGCTTTTGGAAATAACATAAGGGAAGCAGGGGGAAGCAACAGTGTTCAATGAGCTGAAAAACCGTGGAGTTAAGGATATTCTAATAGCTTGCCACGACAACCTTAGCGGCTTTTCGAACGCGCTGGAGACAGTCTTTCCTAAGACCGAAAACCACTGCTCCGGCAAACACGATAACAAAATAGGCAGCACATACCTGCCAGCGCGGTATCACAGCCAGAAAGATGTAAGCATAGACAGAATAGGTCAGCACCTGGAAAATAGCATTAAATGCTACCAGACCAGCCACGTATTCAGAACTTCCTCCAGCCAGGTCATTCCACACCAGCACCATGGCAATACATCGGGCCAGACCCACTAGGATTAGTATTTCAACCCCATAGACTCAAGAAAACGTCAACCTTCACCATATATTATATATATATAATTATATTATGATATTTTTATTAGGAGTGCAATAATACATAGCTTGCACTATGACAGCGTAATCTATTATTTAATTAATGCGGAGGGAGTTATCTTGATAGGATTATTAGCATTTTTCTTCGAAGCTCTGACCCAACCGGATGAGGGTTTTGAGCAATTTTTATATTTAATTGTTCAATGAGAGCTTTCCATAATTACATTATTAAGTCAGAGCATCGCATATATAGGATCAGGCTATCCATGCGAAATATCCTCCCACCAAAATAATGATGAAACCAGCCACTTTTTCCATCACCTGGTTCATGGCTGCAAAAACCCGCATTCGGGTTAAGATTCCTGTAAAAGTGCCTGCCAATACTATCGGCACTCCACGTCCCAAGGCATACACAAAGAGCAATGTTGCTCCATAAAGCCATTTGCCGCTGGCAAAGGCCAGGGATAAAATTACCAACAGTATTGGGGTACCACACTGTGAGCCTACCAGGCCCATGGTCATACCCAGCAGATAACTGCCGCCCAAACCGCTTAATTTACCGGTACGGTTCAACAGATTGCCACCAAAGTTAATATTTAACCTGAGTACTCCTACCAGGTTTAAACCGATAATTATGCAAACAGCGGCTACTAAATAATATATGACGCTTCTACTGGTTCCAAAAATACCACCTACTATGGCAATGAATATCCCTAATAGCATAAAAGTGGTGGCTGTACCTAACATAAAGGCCATAGATATGGCAAAGCTTCTTCTGCGGGTGGCCTCTTTCCCGGCCACATGGGCTACTATGATTGGAACCATGCTCATATTGCATGGTCCTATACTGGTAATAACACCGGCCAGGAGAACCAACCCATACCCGTATATTGAGAAATTGCTGAGGAATCGCGGTGCGATCTCGTTGATCCAGACCTCCATTACTGGTTCCCCACCCGGTCCAGCTCGGCAGTTAATTTATCCAATGGGATCACCCCTACATTGTGGTAAGATATATTCCCCTGACCATCCATAATAACGGTGGTAGGAACATACTGGAGTTTATACTGCTGCAGCAGATTAATGTTGGCTCTATCATTTGCGTCCACCTCAATGAACTTAACTTTTCCTTCATATTCGGGTTTTACTTGCTTAAATATTTCATACATCTCTACACAAGGCTCACAGGTAGCAGAGCGAAATAGGATCCATATACTGTCTCCGTTTTTTATGGCGTTGTCTATTTCCTGCTCCGAAGGTGAGAGGACTCCGGCATCTATCTCTTGCTGCGGCACGGGATCGGCAAACTGTTGTTTATATACTATCCCAGCAATCAATGCCAATATTATAGCAATGATAATCCATTTAAAGTTTTTGTTCATGCTCTCCTCCTCTTGCAAGTTATACTGCTTAATCCCCATGATCCAGGGAACACAACCTAGTATGAAAATTTGGGACTATTTCGGAAAACAGGCGATCAAAGACCGCCCCTACAATTATTTGGCGATTAGATAATCTAAGCTTACTTACATTTCTTCCTGAATATACTTCTTTAAATCCTGGGGCTTGGGTACTCCCCCGCTGGATTTAACCTTACCGTTGATGACCAGGGCTGGAGTCAACATAACCTTGTAATCCATGATTTTTTTGATATCCTGGACCTTGGAAACTTCAGCCGCCACATCCAGTTCGGTCAGAGCATTGTAGACATCCTTCTCCAGTTTGTTGCACTTGGCGCATCCGGTACCTAATACTTCAATTTTCATATTTTTATTCCTCCCACTCGCTATGAATTTTTATATCATATAACCGTAAAGCCATCCAGTTATAGTTGCCATTATCACCACCAGGACAAAGTATGCTGCAGTGCGTTTAAATCCCATAATACGATGAACTACTAGTAGATTGGGAATGCTTACCGCAGGTCCAGCCAGCAGCAGTGAAAGTGCTGGTCCCTGGTTCATCCCCAGATCCATTAACCCTTTGACAATTGGAACTTCGGTAAGGGTAGAGAAATAAAATAGGGCACCTACCAGGGAAGCAGTAAAATTAGCAGTAATAGTGTTTGCCCCCACATACCGGGCTATCCATTCCGGGGGCAGAACGGCAGTTACCATCCCTACCACAAAAACCCCAATCAACAAGGTGGGTACTACCATCTTAGCCAGGCTCCAGGTTTCTTCCATCCAGGAACCGAATTCACCTTCATTAAAATAATGATGTACCATTATGGCCAGTGAATTTATCAGGCCTATATCTATGGCTATCTTTATCCATGGTGCCAGTTTGCTGGTGCTTACGATTAATATAGCTACCATTACCCCGAAAAATATAGCTAAAAATACCGGCGACTTTTCGGTGCTTTCCTCAGCGATTGCACCGGTATCAGCAATGCGGGAGGATTCGTCCTTGCGGAATAAAATTGACATTATTATTCCAATGACAATTGAAAAGGCCACTGCCCCTATTCCCCTGGCAATACCCATATGCCAACCAATGGCTGCGCCGGTAAGAGCAATGGCCAGGATGTTGATAGCCGGCCCTGAGTACAAGAAGGTAACGGCTGGTCCAAGTCCTGCTCCCAGGTTATAAATACCTGCAAACAAAGGCAAGACCGTACAAGAACACACTGCCAGGAGCATTCCTGATACTGAAGCCACCCCATATGATACCCATTTTTTAGCCTGAGCACCGAAATACTTAATAACAGCGCCTTTGGTTACTAGAACCGCCATAGCTCCGGCAATAAAGAAAGCCGGAACCAAACAGGTAATTACGTGGGCTGACAGGTAGTTTAAAATCTCCCTAACTCCACCTTGTAACAAGAGTATAAGTGTATCCATGATTTATCCCCCACAATCAGATTACCTTTTACTTATATAAGTATATGCTTATGATATTAAAATTATCATTCCCTGTCAATTCATTTATCCGATATAAGCGAATCGATTATCCTAAGCAAAGGAAATGCAAGGTATATTTATGCAGTTTACTGAAGGGCTTAACCATTTTCATCCATCCTGGTAGCTTCTCTTACTGCAGATAATTCTTTATACTCAAATTCTGTCAGCGGCGTTTTCATATACTCCATAAAACTGATCATAGTATTTTGATAATTCTCATGATCCAGTTGGCAGTATTTCTTGGTTCCCTCTTTACGTTCAGTAAGCAGACGAGCCTGCTTTAATACTCTTAAGTGCTGGGAAATTCGAGGCTGGCTAATCTTCAACAACTCTTCCAATTCACAAACACATAACTCCTCTTGGGCCAGCAACCTGATAATACCTAGACGGGTTGGTTCCCCCAAAGCTTTAAAGAATACTTCGTACATATAATCACCACCATAAATATTGTATTGGCCTATGCGACAATTATAGCCTTTATTACCCTACCGGTATTCCCAGGTAGTTGTCATATCTAATAAGCCTGACATAAAAGTTATATGCACATTTTATCATAATTATATTATTATATGTAAATTGCTCCATTATGCACTTTGCATTTAAAATAAAAAATAATTTCAAACTTTTTAGAAATTTTAGAAGGAATATTGCCTAATTGATAGAATAAACTTTATAATATAGGTGGTCTGACCACCAGGACACTTAGCAAGTAGGATATTAGGCAAGCAGTATGTAATTTGGTGCCAGGAGCATGGATGGAAAACTGCTTCCATAACATAGTCCAGACAAATGTACCCTTGGCAGCACCAGGATTGAATGGAGGAATAATATGTTAGAATTAAGAATTAACGGGTTTGGCGGACAGGGCTCCGTTACCCTAGCCCATTTGTTAGCCCAGGCTGCGCTGGAAAACGGCGAGCAGGGGCAAGCCCTGCCTTTCTTCGGAGTAGAACGGCGTGGAGCGCCGGTGCGGGCAGCAGTACGCATATCCCCCACCACTATCCATGCCCACAGCCAATGCGAATTGCCGGATTACCTGGTAGTGATGAGCGAAAAGCTTACCCAAGCAGCGGTCAGTGAGGGTATTAATGATATCGGAACTGTGATCGTCAATGCTCCCCAAACCGTTAACGTTTCGAAGTACCCTACCTGGCAGGTAGACGCCGACACCATTGCCCGGGAAGCCGGATTATTTTCGGCCGATGGACCCACTATAAATATCCCCTTGTTTGGGGCCGTGTGCCGGGTGCTAAACATCCCGCAAAATATTATGGAACAAACCATTCTAAATAAATGGCCAGGCCATAATGGCGAACGAAATCTGGGAGCCGCTGGTAAGGCGTACAACGAGGTAAGAATATGTGCCCCACAGCTTTAAGCAGTCGGGATTCCTAATAAAAACGGCCACGGGTTCTAACCCCATTTTGTTGCAGCATGGGAAGAAACTGCTCAGTAGTTTCTTCCCATGCTGCAACAGTGTAATAGATATTTAACGCCTAGTGCGCTATGAATTGTAATTAGCGAAAGGAATGGAGATAAATGAAGTCAGTTACTAAAGCCTACCGGCCCATTTCCTGGCCGATGAAGGGATCCGGCGGTGACACCGGCTCCTGGCGTACACACCGTCCTATCATTGACCAGCAGCTATGCAATAAATGCCAAGTTTGCTGGATATATTGCCCGGAAGCAGTCATTGACCGCATTGAAATTACTATTAATTATAATTACTGTAAAGGTTGCGGAGTGTGCGCCATAGAATGCCCTATCGGGGCCATCAACATGGTAAAGGAGGAGGAGTAGTAGTATGAAAACAGCGCAAGTTATAATGGATACCGGTACCCATGCCGCCGCGCTGGCCGCAAAATACGCCAGGGTGGACGTAATACCCGGCTATCCCATAACTCCTCAAACCAGCATTATGGAAGCCATTGCCTCCATGGTAGAAAATGGAGAGTTGAATGCCCGCTTCATTCCGGTGGAAGGTGAACATAGCGTTCTGGCCGCTGCCGTTGCGGCTGCTGCCGCCGGGGCTCGGGTTTTCACAGCTACCTCAGCCAACGGCCTGCTTTACATGCATGAAGTTTTACATATGGCTTCTGGTGGACGTTTGCCGGTGGTAATGTGCAACGTCAACCGGGGTGTTTTTGCTCCCTGGACACTGTGGGCCGATCATCAGGACTCATTTGCCCAGCGCGATACCGGCTGGATTCAATATCACTGTTCTTCCAACCAGGAAGTATTCAACACTATTTTGCAGGCTTTCCGAGTGGCTGAGCAGATCAATATCCCTGTGATGGTAAATTTTGATGGCTTTGCCATCTCCCATTGCCTGATGCCTCTCACTCTCCCGCCACAGGAGGATATCGACCTTTTCCTGCCCCCCCATGAACCGGAATGGCGGCTGGACCCATCTAATCCTTCTTCCTTCAGCAATGTGACCATGGCAGCCGAATACGCTTCCTTCCGCGGGATGCTGTCCGACGATATTATGGCCTCCATCCCGTTGGTAAAGCAGGCGGCCCAGGAATATAAGGATATTACCGGTATGTGGGATGGCGACACCATCGACACCTATCGCTTGGAAGACGCCGAAGTGGTAGCCTTTGCTGTCAACAGCATGGCGGCAGAGTTAAGACTTTCTGTCGATATCCTTCGCGAACAAGGTATCAAAGCCGGTCTCTTGCGACCACGCCTATACCTGCCCTTCCCGACCGAAGATATCATAAGGGCACTGCCGAAAAATGCCCAGATAATGGTACTGGATCGCAATCTTAACTTCGGCCATCCCGGCGGCATTTTGGCCTCAGAACTGAAAAGCGCGCTCTTTGGCCGACGCAACGACATCACTGTTAAAAACCGGGTAATAGGCATTGGTGGCATCGATCTGACCCGGCGCTTCATGGCTGCCGAGATTCGCGCCATGATGGATGAATAAAAATTCCTGGATGAGGTTAATTTCTGGCCCAGGCGATCCGGGTTTTTTCAGTTTTACTTAGTAAACCACTGGAGTATTTGCTAAGACCGCATCCTCATAGTGATAGCCGGAAACGGTACCTGGGAGGAAGGGCCAGCAAAACTAAGTTTTTTGATAGAGACAAAAAGATAGACCATGAAAGGAATGGATGAGATATGGCTACCAATATAAAAAAATTACCGGATATTGAGCAGGTTTTAAGCGGTAACGGGTCCTGCGGAGGCTGCCCTGCCACCATGGCCTTGCGCATCGTAGGCAAGGCTTTGGGTTCCAACGCCGTCATGTTGCTGACCCCCTCCTGCTCGGTAGCCAGCATGGGCATGACCCCCAAACTGGGCTACAACTGGCCCTGCATTAATATTACCTTTGCCTCCGCTGGCTCTTCGGCTTCCGGTGTTAACCAAGCCCTGGAAATAATGCAGGAAAAGGGCCGCCTGCAAGGCGAGCTTCCCACCGTATTCAGTTGGGTAGGCGACGGCGGCACCTATGACATCGGCTTCCAGGCTCTATCAGCCGCAGCCGAACGCAACGATAATATCATTCACTTTTGCTATAACAACGAAGCCTACAGCAATACGGGGGTGCAACGCAGCGGAGCTACCCCACGCGGCAGCTTCACCACCACTACTCCTACCGGCAAACGCCAGCCTAAGAAAAACATGGCCTTGTTGATGCTGGAGCACAATATCCCTTACGTAGCAACCGCCACTGTGGCTTACCCGGGAGACTTGTACGACAAGGTGGTAAAAGCTAAAAACACTCCCGGCATGAAATACATTGAAATACTGGCTCCCTGCTATTTAGGCTGGCAGTTCGATATGGCTGAAACTGTTCAGTTGAGCCGCATGGCAGTGCGCAGCGGTGCCTGGTTGTTATGGGAAGCAGAAAATGGCAAGATCACCTTTAATAACCCCAGTTCCCAGATTATCAGCGGGAAAAAAGCAGCTGAACCGGTAGATGAATATCTTATGAAGCAGGGCCGCTTTAACCGCCTGCTTCAAGGGCCTGACGCGGCGGAGCGCAGGGCTGAAATCCAAGGTGACATTGATCGGCAGATCGCTTTTATGCGGGAACGGGCCAAGATTAGCATTTAGTTATACAGATCTTTCCTATCATCTGGCTGTATGATGAGGGCCAGGTAGGCCTATTATCTGTTTCTATTGCCCGTCTATGATATGGCCACTGTTAGTAATAAGTGGTCTCTTATGCCCCTTAATGGCATAGAACCAACAGGGCCTGGCGGGAATCTAAAATTTAAAATTCATTAAGCATATACTATGAAAAGCTGCCCCCCATTAGGCAGCTTTTTGTTTTTAGCACCATCTCATCTGTTGTTCTATAATGCGATGATTGAGTAGCTTTGGCATCCACCCTTCTTAATAGTGGCAGCTAAAACCTATAAATAAGAACCCCGCCAGATAT